>UROI01000009.1 GCA_900549325.1 uncultured Mycoplasmatota bacterium
TTTGCGACAATTATTATAACTATTCAAAAGTTGCACTTGACTTTTTAATTAATAAGTAGTTTAATAAATTTAAAAAAACATTAACTATTTACAAATTAATGTTTTCTATAAAAATAGTCTACAGTTTTATCATAACCCGCTAGTTTTCTCTTTAATGTCATAGGAGTAGGATTACATGTAAATAATTGTGAAGCCATCTTATTATATTCTGAAGATAATCCAGCTTTATTTATAGCCTCTTGAAGCATTTTGATTAAAGCATAATAAAGGGCACTCATATTTAATTCAAATAAGACTTCATAAGATTTATTTTTCTCTATACGATATTTATCGAAATCGAGTAATACTATTCTATCGTCAGTTAAAACCATATTTTTATTATGCAAATCTACTACTAAAACTAAGTCTCTAGCTAGTTTTTCCATTGAAGTATATATATCATTAAAGTTATCTAATAAATAAGTTGTTGGCATAAGTAATATATTCTTAGTTATAGATTTGTAATACTGCATAGTATAAGCCGCTATTTTATTATCTTTATCATATAATAGTTCATATAACTTACAGAAATTAGGATTATTAAAGTTTTTAAAATATTTAAATATATCTTCACTAATAACCGTAGGCGTATCGTCAAATATTGTCAGAGGACACATTTCTGTCTCTTTTAACTCTTTTAAACAGATATCATTATCTTCTTCTACTTTATATATATTTCCGTAGTTTCCTACTTTATTAATTTTTTCTCCAAGACTATACTCTACTTCTTTACCTTCTTTATTATAATACTTCATAAAATATCCCCCTCTTATTGGTAAGTATTATATCATAAACAATTGTTTGTGTCAAGGACCATAAAATCTATCTAATAACTATAGTCTATGTATATACCTATGCTTATATATAATAGATATGTAGATATATTTATTAGAGACAATACTTTGGCTCTAATAAACACTCTAGAACCTTAGATCTAGAGTGCCATAACATATAATAAATAATATTATTTTACTTCTTTAATAATTCCTCCACCTAGACAGATATCACCATCATATAATACACAGAACTGTCCAGGAGTTACAGCTTTAGACTTTACATAATTAAGTCTAAGCATATTATTATCTAGATATTCAACTTCTGTATCAATATCAGGCTGTCTATATCTAAATTTACAAGTACATCTACTAGGTCTTTCTTCAGTTAAAAAGTTAAAGTCCTCAATAACAGCGGTATTAGAAAATAAATACTTATTCTCATCACCAATAGCAATATATAGAATATTCTTATCTAAATCTTTCTTTACTACAAACATTCTATCTTCAGTACCACCAATATTTAACCCTCTTCTTTGACCAATAGTATAATACATAAGACCAATATGTTTACCAATTACTTCCCCAGTATCGATATTTACAATATCACCAGGAATATTAGGCAAATAATTTTCTAGAAACTGTGTAAAGTTTCTTTCACCAATAAAACATATACCCGTAGAATCTTTCTTCTTTGCGGTAATTAGACCGTACTCTTCGGCAATCTTTCTTACTTCAGGCTTCTCGATATCGCCAAGTGGAAATAAAACATTCTTAAAGATATCTTTATTAACGTAGGCTAAGAAATAAGACTGATCTTTATTTTTATCTTTCGCCTTAGCAAGCTTACCATCAATTAACTTAGCATAGTGGCCGGTAGCTATATAATCCGCTCCTAGTTCCTTAGCTTTCTTAACAAATAAATCAAACTTAATATATTTATTACACATAACATCAGGATTAGGAGTTCTTCCTTTTTTTAGTTCATCTAAGAAATAGGTAAAGACAAAGTCCCAGTACTCTTTAACAAAATCTACTCTATGTAATGGAATACCAATTTTATTGCAGACCTCTAATGCATCATTATAATCTTGTTCCTGAGGACATATATTATTATTTAAATTAGGATTACCTAAATAATCATTATTAATAGTACTATCCCAATTTCTCATAAATAAACCTATTACATTATATCCCTGTTTCTTTAGGAGGATGGCCGCTACTGAACTATCTACTCCTCCAGACATACCTATTACTACTGATTTCATTTAATACACCTCTTCAGCTAATAATTATATCATATTTTATAGTTTAAATAAATAGTTTTATCATTACTTTTAATAGAGATGGTAGTAAATAAGCTTCACATAATGCAGATACCAGACATAGTAGAATACATATACCAAATACTAAAACATATTTCTTAAAAAACTTACCTAGATTTACTGTTTTATCTTTAAGAAATATCATTTTAAATAAATACTTAGAAAATAGTAGCGTATATACTCCTAGTATAAGGATTATAAGGATATTTATTAACTGACTAGGTATTACATATATTAATGAGGATAATATTCCCTTATATTTATATACTAAGATAAAGGAAGATATCGAAAAACCTATTATAAAACTTTTCATATATATAAAGAAGATATTAAAAATAACACCAATAATAGACATACCAAGTATCCAAGATAATATTATGAGTATCATACCTTCAATTAAACTATTTTTAAAAGAATTAAGATTATTAATGTTGTTAGTATTAATATTAGTCATAAAAGTACTAATTTCATTAATAACTTCTGATTTATCATTCTCATTTAATACCATTAGAAAAAGAGATCCTGATATTATTCCGAGTACCACTATAAATATTACAAATAAATTTACTTTCTTATTAGGTAAAATTAGAGCAAGTTCACTATTTAATTTCTTATTCATTTCTTATCACCAATAAAGTATATTAATTAATGGTTGAAAATATGCTTAATATTTAGTATAATTAAATAGAGGTGTATAAATACAATGAGTAAGAAAAAGAAAAAAGCCAAGGATATCGGCTCTAAGATATTTGCTTATGTAATGCTTGCCCTAGCGGTAGTATCTGCATTAACATCAATAATAGCGTATATGTTGCACTAGTATAGACTAAGTGCTTTTTATTTTATACATTAAAAAAGTATACCTAAAATAGTATACTTATTTTTATCTAATAAATAGGAATAGCAATAATAAAGATACAACAAAGCTAACTACTCCAAGAAGGATATAAGAGACAAAGCCAGCATTATTTTTAGTATCGTTAGTACCAGTCTTCTTCTTAGGCTCAGTATTAACAATATCTCTAGCCATACTATTAAATGTCTCAGTTTCTATTTCTACTGTTTTATCAAGTTTAGGTTCTTCATTCTTACCTACAACAAAATTAATGCTAGGAGTTTCAACCATATCATAACTAGTAAAGTGATCACTTTGTTTAACTAATTCTAAAATAGTTTTGTATTCTATTCTATTATTATATCTAGATACAAACCAATTAGTAAATGTCTTAAAAGAATCATTATTTATTATATAAATATTACTATTTACTTTGATATTATTCTTAGTAAGAAAAGCATAAGCATTATTAAAGATATTGCCTAAGTATCCATCTAATCTTTGGTATAATACTAAATCTTCAACAATTCTTACTCTATCTAATATACCGTCATAAAATATAGGTAATACAAGGGTTACATTGTAATTATCGATACTCTTGTAATAATTAATAAGTTCATTTGTAACACTCTCTAATGAATTCTTATTTAAATCATATGATTGGTAATTACCTTTTAATCTAAGAACGATATTGGTATCTGTATAATCAGTAAATGGAACTAGTATGTAAAAGCCATAACTTGGTGTACTTATATAATAAATATTATGTTTATTTAATTTATAAATCAGTGTCTCTTTCATAATCTCTCCTACTCTACTATATAAGTATAACACATTCAAAGTAACTTGTCATTACTTTTTATTAATTTTTTTTATGTTCACTATAAGCCAGTAGACTGTCTTATTAGTGTTTATTTGAGCCAATATGTTATATTGTCTCAAATAAATATATCAGCCATATCTATTATATATAAGAGAGATTTATATATTTAAATTAAAACAAAAACTTAAAGAGCATAAATATTACTCCTATTGCAAAAAATAATAGTAGATACTTCTTATTGTTATACCTTCTAGCGGTTGGTAATAATTCACAAAAAGATATTTGAAGCATAATACCCGCAATTAATGAGAATAATATACCAAGTACTGTATCATTAATAAAGTTCTTTAAAAATATGAATGCTAAAAGAGCTCCCAGTGGTTCTGATAAAGCTGATACTAATGTATAAAAGATGGCTCTTTTTTTACTACCAGTAGAATAATAAATGGGTACTGATATACTAATACCTTCAGGTATATTATGCATGGCAATGGCTATTGCAAGAGATAGTCCTAGTTTGACATCACTTGAAGTAGCTACAAAGGTGGCTATACCTTCAGGTAAGTTATGTAATATTATAGCTATCATTGATATTATACCTACTTTAAATAATGATTTATCTTTAGTATCTTGAGGCGGTTTATCAGGTAGATAATAGTCTATTATCATTGATATTACTATACCTAAAAGTAAACCTAAAAAACTAATTACTATGGTAGTTATTTTACTTAGATTATTACTAAGTAATACTAATGATTCTGGTACTAAATCAGTTACTGATACTGTTATCATAACACCCGCTGCAAAAGCAAGCGAAGCCATAACTATCTTATCATGATTTTTCTTCTTTATAAATATTACTAGTACACCTATCATCGTAGAAAATCCTGCAATAAAAGTAAGTAAGAATGCTAAAAGAGTATTATTCATTGTATCACCTATTTAACTATATGAAAAAAAAATACTATCTATACTAAGTATTTTCTAAATAAAATGTAATGTATAAGAATATATTAATGTCATATAATATTAATGCAAATAAAATAATATTTGCCTATTTTGCATAGTTATATTGACTTTTTATGCAAAATATAGTACATTATTATTGCATTTGAAAGAGTGCATTAATATGTAAATGTTTCTCGCTTACGGGTGGTGCGAGTAATAAATGATCCCGATTGACAATGTTTCTCGCTTACGGATGGTGCGAGTAATAAATGATTCCGAAGGAAAATGTTTGAAAACTCTGTTAATATAATGGAGTTTTTATTTTTGATTAATAATGTTAAATAAATTATAAAAAGAAATACAAATATCTCAGTATTTCTTTTTTCTTTTCCTAATCTTACTGTTTTTAACTTCTAATGTAGGTTTAACTGTTGGTACAATATGATCTTCACCATCATGTACAATAAAAGGACAGTCAATAGTACACGAAGGCATTAGATAGTATTCGTCAGTTAAAAGCTTATCATATACATCTTTAGACATATCAATAACTATAGGAAACATTCTATCAAATTTTTCATAATGACCTACTCTCATTGTATAGATAATATCATTATTATTAAAATTAATAGTTTCATCTTTCTTTTTCCAGTATTCTACTTTATAAATATAAATATTTTCCATAATTTCTCCTATTTAGTTAAGATTACTTAACAATAACTATTATAACATATTCTATGCTAAATAACATATAAAATTAAAAACATTGGTATTATTTTCTATTAAAACTATACCAATGCTTCTTTTTACTTTTAACCATACCATTACTATATCTATAAAGTAGATAATTATAATCTTCTTTAAAATCATTAGTATCAGTAGGTATTAAACTATCTTCAATTACATAATCTTTATCATTTGTATCTGTAGTATATTCTTTCTCATTTAATAAATCAATATACACTACTCTATCTTTTGAATATAATACTGCTTTTTCTATTTTATTATTTCTTTTTTTAGAATGAAATATATCTCCGACATAGAAATTATCTTCCATAATTAAACATTCCTTTAAATAAATTATTACTTAAAACATTAAGATCAAGTTCAAAAGATAAATCTATATTAAGAGTATCTCTAATATCTTCAATTATATACATATAATTTTTAATAATATTATATATACTAATAAATGATATAATAGTACAAATAATAGCTATAATATTAATTATTAAATAATTAAAAATACTACTTAGTAAAAGGATAAAAGATAACTTAACACATACTTGAAGTACTTTAATAATCATTTTCATAAAAAAGTAATTATAATTATATTTAGCTTCTTCTAACTGATTAGCTATATAACTCATATTCATACTATCACCTCTTCATAGGCTAATATTTTACAATAAAATAGTCATAAAGTCAAGTAAATCAAGGTAATTTATGAATATGGTAAATATTATCTTTCATAATTTTATCTATAAGAGAAATACTAATAATGTAGTCTGTGAATATAGTTAAAGGAGATGTATTTTATGTTTTTTAAAAAAATAAAAAACAATGTTATTCTGCTGATACTCTCATTATTTATTATTCCCACTTATGCCCTTGCTTATTCAGATTATGTAATAGCGGGAGGAGAAAATATTGGTATTGAACTTAATTCTAAAGGTATAATTATCGTAGGTACTTATAGTGTTAACAATAACAATCCTGCTAAAGAGGCTGGACTACAAAATGGTGATAAGATAATTAAAATTAATTCTAAAGATGTAGATACTATTAAGGATATGATTACTACTATTGAGAATAGTAATAATAAAGAGAATTTATCTATTACCTATTTAAGGGGAAGTAAAGAGAATACTACTAATATTAAATTAGTTAAATCTGAAGGTGATATCTATAAGACAGGACTATATGTTAAAGATAGTATAACTGGTGTTGGAACACTTACCTACATAGATCCTAATACTAAGTTATTTGGAGCGTTAGGACATGAAATAATTGAAAAAAATACTGGGCAAAAACTTGAAATAAAAGATGGTAAAATATATAGTTCTACTGTAACAGGAGTTACCCGAAGTAGTATTGGTAGTCCTGGTGAAAAGAATGCTAGATATGATAGTTCTAAGGTATTTGGTAATGTATTTGAAAATACTAATAAAGGTATATTTGGTACATATACTAGTGATATTCCCAATAAGAAACTCTATGCTGTAGCAAAAGATAGTGATATTAGTACTGGTAAAGCAAGTATTTTTACTGTAGTTAATAATGATAAAGTAGAAGAATTTACTATTAATATTATTAAAATTAATAATAATGATGCTGTTACTAAGAATATATTATTTGAAGTAACTGATAAGAATCTACTTGATTTAACTGGTGGTATTGTTCAAGGAATGAGTGGTAGTCCAATAATTCAAGGTGATTATATTATTGGAGCAGTAACTCATGTAGTAGTAGATGATCCTACTAAAGGGTATGGTATATTTATTACTAAAATGTTAGAGGAAGCAGAAAACTAGAGAGGATATTATTCCTCTTCTTTTATATATCCTCTTAAGCCTTGGTCTTAAGAGGCAATTTGAAGCCTAAGGTCTTCAAATTGATACTTTTTGTTTAGTGTAACTATCACATTTTTCCTCTAGTAAAATAAAATTACAACATCTATTATAAATATTTTTATATAGCATACCATTAATATATTTACTATATAATATTTTTGCTTTTCTTCTTACTACACTATTATTTTTGTTTAGCCATATTAATTGCTTTCTCAAAAGCATTTGATATTCTTTTTCTTTTTTATTTAAATTAACTTTATTTAATGAAATAATTTCATAGTTTTCTTCTTTTACTGGTATCATATTATTGAAATTAATTGCTCCGAGAACACCATTATCAATTTTAAAAAAGTCTATAGTATTTTTCATTTCAATATGTTTGGGTTTAGGACTTGACAAAGGAGCAAAATATTCTTTATCATTAATAGTAAATAGTATGCCAACAAATGGTCTTAATTCCTTACTACCATAATTATAAATTACTCTTTTATCAAAATTTCTAAGATAATCACAATAATGATAATCTATTTTTACTAATTTAAAAACCATAAAAATTTACAAAACCTCCCTTCAATTTTTGCTAGCAAAATTATACTATTATAAATTGACATTGTCAACATAAAATTAAAAAAACTAGAGTGAAGTCTCTAGTTTCCGCAAATAATGCTTCCAATTTATTTATGTCGAATTGGTATAACGACGCTTTTTTAGTTCCCAATTTAATGGCTGGGTACACCGCTTTTTTAGTTTCCGACTTATACGGCTGGACACACCGCTTTTTTTAATTTTAGTGAGTTTCTCTCACACAGCATAATAATACTATATATTTTTATGTTTGTCAATATTTTTTATTCACTAACAGTGAAATCATCTAATTTACCATTTTCAAGCATAATTTTATTTACTTTTTCAGTTACCTTGTTTAACTTATCAGAGCATTCTTTAGCTAGTTTCATAGCTTCAGTATATTTATTTATTGCTTCATCAAGTGGTACTTCTCCTGTTTCTAATTCTTTTACTATTTCTTCAAGTAATTTTATTTTTTCTTCAAAAGTCATTTCTTCTTTTTCTTTTGCCACTTTTATTCACCTACCTTAATTATTTTACTTTCAATATTACCATCTTTTAGTGCTATAGTAATTACTTCATCTTCTTTTACATCTTTAATACTAGATAATACTTTATCTTCTTTTTTTACAATAGCATAGCCTCTATTTAATGTATTTAAAGGGTTTAATACTTCTAACTTAGATATAATATGATCTAGTCTTTGACTACTATATTTATATAGCATACTAGGATTATTTAATATATAACTATTCTTTACTGTATATAATCTAACTTTAGTATTATCTAATATTTTATTTATTACTTTATCTAAATTATCCATTAGATTATCTAGTTTTTGTTCTTTTACTTCATACATAGATAAAGGTTTAGTTAATATATAACTATTCTTTATATTATCTAGTCTTTTATAATTGATACTAATAATATTATTTAAAGCATTATAACTTCTATTAACTGCTGTATCTAAATATGTAATGATAGTATTAATATCTGGTACTGCAAGTTCTCCTGCTGCTGTAGGAGTTGGCGCTCTAAGATCTGCAACATAATCTGATATAGTAATATCTATTTCATGTCCAACAGCGGATATAACTGGTATTTCACTATCATAAATAGCTCTAGCTACTACTTCTTCATTAAAAGGCCATAAGTCTTCAAGTGAACCACCGCCACGGCCAACAATTAATGTATCAAGTTTTAGTTCGTCTTTTAAACTATTGGCTAGTCTTATTTTATTAGCAATGTCATTAGCGGCCATATCACCTTGTACTAGTGCTGGAAATAATACTGTCTCACATATTGGGTATCTTCTTTTAATAGTAGTTAGTATATCCTTAATAGCGGCCCCAGTAGGAGATGTTACTATACCTATTCTATTTGGTATTCTTCTAATCTTTTTCTTTTTATCTTTATCAAATAAGCCTTCACTAGATAGTTTCTTTTTTAATTGCTCAAAGGCTACATATAATGCTCCTATTCCATCTTCGAGCATTTCCTCTACATATATTTGATAAGAACCACTTGCTTCATATACGTCTATTTTACCAGTAACTAATACTTTCATACCATCATAAGGCATAAATTTCATATTTTTATTATTAAAAGAAAACATAACTGCATTTATTCTACTATTTTCATCTTTTAAAGTAAAATAAAAGTGTCCTCTTGAATGAGCCTTAAAGTTAGATATTTCTCCCTTTAAATACACTTTCTTTAGTAATAAGTCATCGTTAATAACTTCTTTTATATATTTATTTACTTCAGTTACTGTAATATAATTATTATTCATAATTACTCCTCAGTATTATTATCTAATTTTTCATGATATATTTTATCTAGTACTCCATTAATCATTTTAGATACTTTTTCATCAGAATACTTTTTAGATAATTCTATTGCTTCATTTATACATACTAAGTCTGGAGTATCGGTATAAATAAGTTCATATACTGATATTCTAAGTATTGCTTGATCTGTTAATCCTAATCTATCTATAGACCATGATTCTATATATTTTTCTATACTTTTATCAATATCATCTATATTATTTAATACTCCATTAATTAAAGTATTTAAATATTCAGTATCTATTTTCTTTCTATCTTCAATTATAGTATTTTCTAATACTTCCTCTATAACATTATTTATATCATAGTTTATTTTATTTTTTTTATATAAAAAGATTTGATATAAAATAGTCATAGCTTTTTCTCTAGTAATTGTTCTGTTTGTCTTCATAAAAATACACCTCTTATTAATTCTACCACAAAATATTAATATTTTAAATATATTATTATAAGTTTTTATATCTTTTTTTCACTTAGAGCTACTATCTCTAAGTGTCATTTATAGCCTGTAGTCTATAAATGATATATCAGCCATATCTATCATATATAAGAGAAGTTATTATATCTAAAAATATTATATAATATAATTACAACTAATTACAAAACTGGCCGCAACCCTACGGGTCACGACCAGTTCTATTTTACTTAGGATATTTTACTTAGGACTTCTCTTAATTAGTTTAGCATGAACCACTGTTCTTTCAGTATCAGAATAACATGTACTAAGAGTAAGTATTTTATCATTAGTATCTAAATTAGTATTAAAGTTATGGATGCTTCTTTGTTTTATAGTATTTAAAAATTTAGTATATTCTTCATTAGTATCAAAATTAGTAGTAATATAATAACTCTCTTCAGGTATTTTGTATACTGAGAATATCTGCCACAAAGTATTTTCAGTTTCTGTAGATAGTCTAATAATATGATTATCTTTATTATTATACCAAGAAGATTTTAATACTTTTGAAAGAGATCCAAACATAGTTTTATCAAGCCTACTGTGAGCATATAAAATAGTATTTTTATTATTTAAGTCTTTGCTATTTCTATAATCTAGGAATACCCAGCCTGCTTCATTATATTTTTTATCAAAGGAATGGGATAAATAATAAGAGTTATCTTTACCTTGTACAAATGGATAATTTATATTGGTATTATTTACATTAATCCATCCAACAGTATCTGAATTTTTTTCTTTTAATTCAGTTATATCTACATCTATTAAAGGAAACTTTATATAATACCAATAATCACTAGTTTCTTCTTCATTAGTATCATTAACTAATTCTGTATTATCATCATCATCTCTCAAAGTAACATTAACCGCATTAGTAATATCATTTATTGCTTTAGAAGTATCTTTATTATCTTTACTCCAAACAAATATCTTAATTAAGCAAAATACTATTATAGATATAAATATAGAAAATAATATTACAAAAATCCAAGTTGTATTTCTTTTATTTTTTCTTTTCTTTTTCTTATTATTTCTATCATTATTTATTGTGTTTAAAATATTATCATTATTAGTACTTGTATAGTTTAAACTATTATCTATGATTAAATCGTTTGCACTAGCATAATGTGAACTATTGGCATGTCTTGGAGTATATTCGTTTTCTTGATTATAGTTATTATATTCGTTATTCAAATACTATCACCATACTAATTATACTAATAAATTTAAATATTTACAAGTAATAAAAAGAAAAAGAGGAAAATTCCTCTTTGAATTATTATCTAGTTACTTTAGCAGATATTTTCTTTGAAGTAATAACTACACCAATAGTACTTATTACTATTGCACTAATAATTAATGCTAAGTTGATATCTGAAGTAGTTGGATTCTTTTCAGGTTTAGTTTCAGTAACATTATTATATCCAACGACACCATAAGTACTTAAGTGAGATGTTGTAAATACTACTTTACCATCAACCAATTTAGCATCTAATGTTTCAACTAATTTTCCTTCTTCATCAAAATATACTACTTTATAAGCATCATATTTTTGATCGCTTTCAGGAATTGCAATGGCAATTGTAAATTTACCATCTTCTAATTCTTCAATTCTACCATCACCATTTAAAACGTCAATTTCATATAAATTAATTAATTTAACTTCTTTAACTTTTTTATTATCTTTATATGCTTCAGTTACTTTTTCAGTACCTTTTTTAATTTCATCTTCTGTTTTTTCAGTTACTTTTAAACTCAAATCATTTCTAATAGCTTCTTCACTTTCAAAAATAACTTTTTCATCAGTAGTTTCTAGTACTTTGTTTTCTACTACTGCATATGTATTACCAGTTTTGTTAACTACATATTTGTCTCCAACAAATTTTGTAACATCTGTATTAAATGTTCCACCTGCTACTGTAACATTAACTTTAGCCCATGCTGTAGTAGGATTTCCTTGAGTATTATTTACATATAAAGCTTCAGCACCAGTAATAGTACCGCCTGTAATATTAACTTCAATTGGTAATTGAGTAGTATGTTGTACAACAGCAATACCAGCTCCAACAGTAGTACTTCCATCTTTATTTGCTTTTGATGTTAATTCTTTTGCAGTACCAGTAATAGTACCACCCATAACATTTAATTTACCTGCTCTTACTTCTATACCAGTAGCACCAGTAATAGTAGCTCCATCTTCAATATTATAAGTACCATTGCCTGCACAATAAACAGCGACTCCATCAGAACCAGTTGACTTTATAACAGCTCCTTTTTTGATATTAACTACTGGGCCATCTTCATTTAAAATATCACCATTAGTAGCTATACCATTGTTGGTAACATCTACTTTACCATAAAAATCAACACTTGCACCGTGAGAACCATTTTTAGTATCCCAGAATATTGCTAAACCATATTTACCTTTTAAAGTAACATCTTTTTCAACAACAAGTTTTGAAACAAAGCTATCATCTTTTGTCTCTTTTCCATATACATTAAGTCCTGAATCGGTATCATTAGTAATAACACCACTACCTTTAACAATAAGTGTAGCTCCATAAACACCTATAAAAGACTTAGAACCGGTAAGATATGTAATATTATGACCGTTCATATCAAGTGTTATAGTTCTATTACCATTTATTTCAAGTTTCTGATCATAACCAGTAATATCAGCGGTTAACTTAACAGTATCTCCATTCTTTGCCTTTTTAACCATTTCCACTAAAGTAGTGACATCTTTTGCTTCTAATACTTCAGCACTAGCAATTGGTAAAAACACTATAAATGCAAGTACTGATACTAGAAATAATAATTTCTTTTTCATTTTTTCTTTCTCCTTTTTTATTTTTTGAGTAGCTTACTTCTCCTACCCTACAATTCAATTATAACATTAATTTTATCTTTTACAAGACTTTTTTCTACAAAAAAATCATTTTACAAAAAAATGTCAAGCAAAAAAAAACACTAACTCGTAGTGTCTTCTTCATTAATAATTACTTCTTTATATTCAGTAATATCTTCATAAGCCTTGACAAATAAGGTTAAACTAAGTTGTTCATCATTACTTGTCTCATTGACGATAGTAACATCTTTTACTTCTTTGATATTACTATATTTTAGTAGTAACTTCTCTTTAGCGGTCTCTACTGCTTTATTCTTGGCTTCTTCTTTAGTATATATATCATCAATTACTTCAGTTTCATATTGATATTCATAATTTAATGATATAGGAGTTACATTATTATCAAATATACTTTTTATATTCTTATCAAAAGTTTTATACTTCTTAAAGTCAAATAATGATATTCTTTTATTTATAAAGTTAAATACTAGTACTTTTTTCTTATTACCAGTATATTTTACTTCGTGATGATAATATGGATAATTTATATCTATTGTATACCAAACTTCTCCAATTACCTTCCCTCTTGCGGTACTTAGTATCTTCTCTTCACTTGGAGTAGTAATATATGCTGATATTATAGTTTCACCTTTTTTAACATAAGTATTAATATCTCGTACTTTTTCACCAGACTCTGCTTCAATAACCCTAATAACAGCATTTTTTGAAGAGACTATATCATAGTTTTTATTATCATCTATTTCTTTATTAATAATTCTCTCTTCTACTCTAACAGTATATTTAGTACCACTTCTTATTATTTCAAGCCATTCTAAATTATCTTTATTATTATTAAGTATTTCTTTTTCTATTTTTTCTACTTCACTATAACTTTTAGCGAAAGCATATTTCTTAATACCGCGATCTTTTAACTCTTCAGTTACTAGTTTAATTATTTTACTATTTGAATGTATTACTTCAACACTAAATATCATATTTGATAATATAAATACTATTATCATACTAAGTAATAAGAATAATAAAATAAATCTATTCTTTTTTAAGAATTTAATTATATGAAGTTTTCCGTAATATCTAACTATTTTAATATCATAAATAGTTTTATATTTTTCTATTTCTTCTAAATCATTATAATCAATTATTAAATCTACTTCTTTATGACTTCTTGGAGTTAACTTAACTATCTTGATATTATTTTTTATTATTCTCTTAATAAAATTATTAATATTTCTACCACTAACTCTAATTTTAATATTACTAGAAAATATTCTAAATATTTTTTCTTTCATAATATCAGCTCTTTCTATTTATTAAAAGAAATACCTTCAATATTACCAGTTATTAATACTTCTTCTTCAAGCATTTTAGATATAACTAGATTAGTACCTATTATTATATATTTACTATCTAAGTAACTAATACTAATTTTAGTGTCTGAGAAGTCCATAATTTTAGTATAATTAATAATATCTAGTTTGTTGTTTTTATATAATATACTAAATTTTTTATCATTAACATAATTATCTATTGATCTAACTAATTTTAATTTTTTCATATTAATATATATGATTTATAATTAAAATTTATGAAAATATTAGATTATATAGGTATTCGTAGTGCATTTTTATTTACTTTTGTCATAAGTTATATTGAATACAAAAAAGGGGTGGATTATATGTGTAATAATGAAAATAATACTTGCGAGAATTGCATCGCGGATATCCTTAAAGTTATCCTTATACTTCAGCAAAGTGTATGTCAAAATGACTGCTGCCTAGAAACTTGTGATAGAGGCTTCTTAGGACAGAATAGTAGTTTATGTTACAACACTAGACCTATTCAGTTATATACTTGTTCAGGAGGAAGTACTCCATTAGCAATGCCAATTAGTAAAGATCCAGCGGTTACTACTACAAGTACTGTCTTTAGACTAGAAAAATTAGATGGCTGCTGTGCTACATGCAGAGTACTTGCACCTAATACTGATGAGACTAGCGTATTTCCATACGAAGCTACAAACTCATTCTTTACTATTAATTTAGGATGCTGCTGCATACTAAGATGTCTAGATGATACAGTTGTTGAAAGCATATAAAAAAACAGGCTCTATAACCTGTTTTTTTAATTGCTTATTCGTTCATAAAAAAAACAGAACACAAAAGTTCTATTTTAATTATTTCTTAATTTAGCATTATGTTTCTTTTCTACATCTATTGCTATTCTATCAAATATTTCAGTTATTTCATCCAGTGTAAGAGTCTTATTTGGATCTTCAAAATATAATGAGAAGGCTAATGATTTATTATTTTCTCCTAATGAAGAATCTACATATAAGTCAAATACTTCTATCTTAGTAAGAAGTTTACCTCCAGCTTTCTTAATAGTTTTAATTACTTCTTCTGAAGTTATATTTTTATCAAGAACAAAGGCTATATCTTTACTAATACCAGGGAATTTACTTATCTCTTTATATTTCATCTTAGATACTTTAATATCTTTTAATAAAGATAAGTTAAGTTCTATAACAAAGATATTATCTTTAGTAACATTAGGATGTATCTTACCAATAATACCTACTTTTTTATTATCTATATAGACACTCGCAGCTACTCCTGGATGTAATTCTTTAGGTAAATCTTCTTTTTTATAATAGTATCTATTATTATATCCTAAATAGTTAAGTACTTTTTCTAATATACCTTTTGTTATATAGTAGTTTATTTCTCTATTACTACCTAATTTATTATAATAAGTACCACTCATTAAAATAGTTAGTTTTTCATCTTCATAATGAATATTATCTTTTACATAATAACTCTTTCCTATTTCAAATAGATTAATATTATTATTACCACGATTAGTATTATAGTCATATACTGAAAGTAAACTTGGTATTAAACTATATCTTAAAGTACTTCTCTCTTCCGTCATAGGATCTTGTAGTCTTATACTATCAAAAGTATCATTAGTATATTTATGTACTTCACTTTCTTTTATTAGTGAGTAAGTAAGTGTTTCAGATAAACCTAAATTACTAAGTAAATGACGAATACTTCTATTAGTTTTATCTACCTTACCCATTCTAACCGGAAGAATCATCTTTCTACCTTCAATATTATCTATACCGTATATTCTTCCTACTTCTTCTACTAAATCTTCTTCAATAGCAATATCTATTCTTCTGCTTGGAACTATAACTAATACTGTATTTCCTTTATCTAAAGTAGTAAAATCTAGTTTTCTAAAGATATCTAGAATAGTATTTTTATCTAGTTCTATTCCAAGTATTTTATTTATTTTATTATATGCTATTTCTATTTCTTTATCTTTGATATCAATATTTTTATGTTCTAGCATACCTCCTACTACACTAGCGGATGCATACTTTTCAAGTAAGTTAAGACTTCTTTCCATAGCCATATAAGTTCTCTTTGGATCTAGACCTTTTTCAAATCTATTTGAAGCCTCACTTCTTAATACTTTCTTACTTGTCTTTCTAATTAGTACTGGATCAAAGATAGCACTTTCAATAACGATATTTTTAGTATCATTTTCTACTTCAGTAGATAATCCTCCCATAATACCGGCTAGACCTATAGCCCCAGTATTATTATATATTACTATATCTGAATTAGATAGAGTTCTCTTTTGATTATCTAAAGTAGTTATTTCTTCATTATCATTAGCCATTCTTACTCCAAGTGTGCTTCCTAATCTATCAGCGTCATAGTAGTGAAGTGGCTGACCAGTTTCTAACATTACATAATTAGAAATATCTACAACATTATTAATAGGTCTAATACCTGAAGCTATTAGTCTATTCTTAATGAAAGTAGGACTTTCTTTTATCGTAACATTTACTACTTTTCTAGCAAGGAATAAAGGGCAGGCTTCGGTATCTACTTTTAATTCTAATTCGTCTTTGATGTTTCCTGTACCTTCTTTATGAGATAAATCTATGTCTTTTACTTTTTCGTCATAGATTGCTCCAAGTTCATAAGCCATACCTAGTATGCTAAGTAAGTCTCCTCTATTTGAAGTTAATTCAAAATCTATTACTTCGTCATCTAATTCTAAGTATTTGATAGTTTCTTCACCTACTGGAGCATCTTCAGGTAATTCGTGAATACCATTTATATCTTCTTCTTTTAGAAACTTATGGTCTAAACCAAGTTCAGCAATAGAACATAACATACCATTTGATTCTACTCCTCTTATAACACCTTTTTTAATAGTACCACCAGGAAGTTCTGCTCCAGGTAAGGCTACTATTACTTTTAATCCTTTTCTTACATTAGGAGCACCACATACTATTTGAAGTACTTCTGTGCCGACATTTACTTTACATACATGTAAATGATCTGAATCAGGATGCATATCGCACTCTAATACTTCACCAATTATTAAATTAGAGGCATTTATTAATTTACCAGCACTATCGTATTCGTTGCCGACACCAGTCATTTTTTCTGCTACTGTATTAATATCATCATTTATATCAATATAATCGCTTACAAATTTTCTTGATAACTTCATTACTCTTCATCCTTTCTATCGAATTGTCTTAACATTCTAACATCATTAGTATATAAATATCTAATATCTGGAATATTATATTTAAACATTGCTAATCTATCTAATCCTGTACCAAAAGCAAAACCAGTATATACTTCAGGGTCGTAGCCGCCCATTCTAAGTACATTAGGATGAACCATACCTGCTCCTAGTACTTCTATCCAGCCAGTATTCTTACATAGAGCACAGCCTTTTCCTCCACATTTAAAGCAAGATAAATCAACTTCAACGCTAGGCTCGGTAAATGGGAAATAACTAGGTCTAAATCTAACTTTAGTATTATCTCCAAGAATCTTTTTAGCAAATATTTCTAGAGTACCTTTAAGGTCTGCTAATGAGATATCTTTATCGATAACTAAGCCTTCTACTTGACCAAATTGATGTGAATGAGTAGCATCATCATCTCTTCGGTAAACTTTACCAGGACATATTATTCTAATAGGGCCTTTATCTTCATTTTCTTCCATAGTATGTGCTTGCGCACAAGATGTTTGGGTACGAAGTAAATACTCGGTATCAATATAGAAGGTATCTTGAGCGTCTCTCGCAGGATGACCATCAGGTACATTAAGTCTTTTGAAACAATACTCATCAGTTTCTACTTCATTACCTGGTACTACATCATAGCCCATACTAACAAATATATCTTCTACTTCTTCAATTATTCTATTAAATGGATGTAAACTACCAGTAGTTATTTCTTCACTAGGAAGTGTAATATCAATAGCTTCTTTTTCTAACTTTCTATTAATTTCTTCAGTCTCTATTCTAGTTTTAACTTCTTCAAATAGAGTATTAAAGTATGTTCTTACTTCATTAACTTTAATACCATACTCTTTCTTTTCTTCATTAGGTATTTCTCTTATTTTACTTTGTAGTAAAGTAATTACTCCTTCTTTACCTAAATATTTACTTTTGATATCATTTAGTTCATTTTGTTTAGTAATATGTTCTAAATCAGTATCAATACTCTTCTTTATTTCTTCTATATTCATAATATCCTCCTTAAGCATTTTCATATAATGCTATTATTTCTTTCTTATTTAAATTCTTTTCTAAAGACTTAATATCTTTTATAAATTCATCATGATCTTTAGTTATATCTTCAGTCTTAGTTAATATTACTTTTTCTATATCTGATACTCCATATCTAATTAAATATAGACAGTTTAAATTAACATTTCTAGAATTATTTATAAGTAATTCTAATAAGTATTTGTTTTTACTATTAATTAGTTCTTCATAACTAGCATAAGATATAAACTTAAATAAATAGTTTAGTTTATCTTCCAACTTAATACCTTCTTTCTTAAAAAGAAAAAAGATAGTACCATAAAAGGACGAATTAATATCCGCGGTACCACCTTTCTTTATAACATAAGTTATACTCTTAAATCTTTAACCTGATTAACGGTATAAAACTAAAGGGTGAATTCATACTAAATAATTAACTCTTCTTTCACCCTCTAAGAGCTCGCTAATAATTATTTTTATAGTATTACTACTTCCTTATCATTGTCTTATTATATAGTCATTAAATCTTTTTCTTTTTCTTTTAATTTTTCGTCTACAATCTTATTATATTCATTAATTAAATCTTGTACTTTTTCATTACCTCTTTTTTCTTCATCTTCAGGTAATTTTTGGTTTTCTAATGCTTTATTTGCATCTTGTCTAATATTTCTAAGAGCTATTTTGGCTTCTTCTCCTAATCCTTTAACTTGTTTTACTAATTCTTTTCTTCTATCTTCAGTAAGTGGTGGTATTACTATAAATACTACTTCTCCATTGTTATTAGGAGTTACTCCTAAATTAGCTTCGAAGATAGCTTTTTCTATTGCTCCAAGACATGATCTATCAAATGGTTTAATAGATAATTGTCTAGCTTCAGGTATTGATATATTGGCTAAACTTTTAAGTGGTGTTGGTACTCCATAATATTCTACCATAATACCATCTAACATATTAGGATTAGCTCTACCTGCCCTTACATTAGTAAACTTGTTTTCTAAAGATTCAATTGTTAACATCATCTTTTCTTCTGTACTATTTAATATTTCTTCCATATAATCTCCTTTTTTACATTAAATAATATAACATACTTTTATGATTTATACAATATTTTTTATTATTTTTATATTCTTTTTATTCAGTTCAAGCCTTAATAAATTAAGTCTTTCTCTGTTATCTTAAGCCTAATTCTAAGTCTTAATATAATATATCTACATATCTATTATATATAAGCCAGTACTATATACTAAAAGAAAGATATTAGTTATACCTTTCTTCCAATATGTTTTACAATAGATATTTACAAAATAAACTTTCACAATAGAGACCTTAGGCTCTATTGTGCCTCTTAAGACTTATCTTAAGACTTAAGAGGATATATATATTATTTATTCTTTTTATTATTTTTCTTTAATTCATTAAGTATTTCTTCAAGTAATATTTCTTCATTACTCTTCTTAGGTTCTTCTTTCTTTTCTTCTACTTCTTTCTTTTTCTTTAATGAAGTTAATTTATTAATAAATTTAACTATTAAAAAGATACAGAAAGCTATAATAAAGAAATTAATTACATTATTAATAAATGAACCATATTTAATTTGCGTACCAGGTATTACTAAATTACTAAAATCAATTTTACCTATTATTAACCCAATAGTAGGAGTAATAACATCATTAACTAGTGAATTAACAATATTAGTAAATGCCGAACCAATTACTACACCTACTGCTAAATCAATAACATTACCTCTTTCTATAAATACCTTAAATTCTTTAAAAAACTTCTTCATATACTTCCCTCCAAAATCATTATATAACACTTTAAAATAAAAGTAAATTAATTCAACGAAATTAGCAATCTCTATTGACAATTGCTAGTTAATATAGTATAATATAGCTTGAAATAGAAAGGAAAGTGATATATATGAATATGAATAACCCTTATGAAGAAAATTTACAAAAACCCTTAGAGAAATATGGTAGAGATATTACTAAGGCTGCGAAAGATGGAAAAATCGATCCAGTTATTGGTCGTGATGAAGAAATAAGAAGTATTACTAGAATACTTTCTCGTAAAACTAAAAATAACCCTGTATTAATTGGTGAACCTGGTGTTGGTAAAACCGCTATTGTGGAAGGTTTAGCTCAAAGAATAATTAAAGGCGATGTTCCTAATAATCTAAAAGATAAGACTATTTGGGAATTAGATATGGGTGCCTTAGTTGCCGGAGCTAAATATCGTGGTGAATTTGAGGAAAGACTAAAGGCTGTACTAAAAGAGGTAAAAGACTCTGAAGGTAACATCATTATGTTTATTGATGAAATACATATGATTGTAGGTGCTGGTGCTCTTGAAGGGGCTATGGATGCTGGTAATATGTTAAAACCTATGCTAGCTCGTGGTGAAGTACATTGTATTGGTGCTACTACCTTAAATGAATATCGTAAATATATTGAAAAAGATGCTGCTCTAGAAAGAAGATTCCAAAAAGTATTAGTAAAAGAACCTACTGTTCTAGATACTATTACTATTCTTCGTGGTCTAAAGTCTAAATTTGAGGTATTCCATGGTGTAACAATTAAAGATAAAGCTTTAATAGCGGCTGCTACCCTATCTGATAGATATATTACTGATAGATTCTTACCAGATAAAGCAATCGATCTAGTCGATGAGGCAGCCGCTACTATAAAGGTACAGATGGAGTCAGTTCCTACTGCTCTAGATAATCTAGAAAGAAATATTATGAGACTTGAAATAGAAAAAGAAGCTCTAAAGAAAGAAAAAGATAATATTTCCAAGAATAGAATTACTGAGATAGATAAAGAACTAGATGATCTTAAATTAAAAGAAAGAGATTTAAAGACTAAATGGGAAGAAGAAAAGACCGTTAATACTAAGATCAGTAAAAAGAAAGAAGAAATAGATCGTGCTAACTTTGAACTAGAGACTGCTGAAAATAATTATGATTTAGAAAGTGCTGCTAGACTAAGACATGGTACTATACCTAAACTAGAAAAAGAACTAGCCTCCCTTGAAGAGATTAATAAATCAGAAATATTATCAGATACAGTTGATGAAGAAAGCATCGCGGCGATTATATCTAAATGGACTAATATACCAGTATCAAAACTTGCTGAAGGAGATAAAGAAAAGTTACTACATCTTGAAGATAAAATGAAAGAAAGAGTTAAAGGTCAAGATAATGCTATTCACTTAGTAACGGAAGCTATTATTCGTTCAAGAGCAGGTATTAAAGATCCAAATAGACCAATTGGTTCATTTATCTTCTTAGGACCTACTGGTGTTGGTAAAACTGAAGTGGCAAGAACTCTAGCCTATGAACTATTTGACGACGAAAGACATATGATAAGGATAGATATGTCTGAATATATGGAAAGTCATTCAGTAGCTAGATTAATTGGTGCTCCTCCAGGATATGTAGGATATGACGAAGGCGGACAACTTACTGAAGCTGTAAGAAGAAATCCCTACTCTATTGTCTTATTTGACGAAATAGAAAAAGCCCATCACGATGTCTTTAATGTCTTGCTACAAATACTAGATGATGGTAGAATAACTGATGGTCAAGGTAGAACTGTCGACTTTAAAAATACTATCATAATAATGACATCTAATCTAGGTAGTGAATATATCTTAGATAATAAAGATAATGCTAATGAACTTGTGATGCAAGAATTAAGAAGTACTTTTAAGCCTGAGTTCATTAACAGAATAGATGAAATAATAATCTTTAATTCTCTAACTAAAGATGTTGTTTATGATATTCTAAATAAAATTATCAAGGATATTGAATATAGATTAAGAGATAAAAATATTAAAATAGATGTTACTGATAAAGCCAAAGAGTTTATTGTAAATGCTTCATATGACGAAAAATATGGTGCTAGACCTATAAAGAGATATGTTCAAAGAAATGTTGAAACTCTAATCGCAGAGGCTATCATTAATGATAAAATATCTTTTGGTAGTACCATTACTATCGATGTAGATAGTGATAAATTAATATTAAAATAAGAGCGGTCCGCTCTTATTTTTTTAGCTATTTAAGTCGTTAAACTCAGTATTTAATGTATTATACTTTTCAGTAATCTTATTAGATGGAGCCTTTTCAAGTTCATACCAGCCCTTTCTAAAAGCTAGTTCAAATACTTCTCTCTGAAGGCTTTTTATCACATTAAATACTTCTTCATATTTAGCAAATAAATTTTCATTAGAGGCTTCAGTTAAAGATATTGCATAATTTTTTTCCATATCTTTAAGTAGTGCTAAAGTCATATTTAAATAATCTTTATCATTTAATGTTTTACCTTTAGGTACTTCCGTTTTAGGATTAGTTATTTTATTATTCATAAGAGCCTCCCAGTACATTTAAGATGTTAGTCATATTATTATATAATACTTCACTAACTCTACTTATCATAGTTTTAACTTCATTATCTTCGATATTTTCTAATGTATTATATAGTTCTTTATAACCAGTATAATTCCAATTAAACATATCAGATAAATAATCTAAATCTTTACCCGAAATAATATTAGGTACTACATTATAATTTTGCATATATATCTCCTTTCATAGTTATTATGTTTAAAAATTATTATTTTAAACATAAAATGTAAAACTATTGTCAACAAATATTGACTTTATATTTAAATTACTATATATTTATTCTAGGAGGATAATGAAAATGGAAGAAAGATGGAAAACAAATAAACCTCTTGATATTGATAATGTAGATTTAGTAGTTAGTATTATGAATGGTAAGACATCAAATATGACAAAATATAATCCTAATGGTACTGATCCGCTTGAAGCTCCAGTTAGTGAAGAAACTAGTTACACTTATAATGTTCCTTCTGATGGATATGCTAAACCTAAACCTAAAGTGACTGCTAATATCGACGATCCTGACTATACCGTAAAAGTTATGCAAAAGATGCAAAAAGAAAGAGCGGAAATGTTAGCAAAACAAGAGGAAGAAAGAACAAAAAGACTTGAAGAGGAAGAAAAAATAAGAAAAGAGTTATTAGCGGCTCAAGAAAGAAGTCTTAGAATATCAAATGCCATAAAGGCTAAAAAAGAAGCTAAACGAAAAGAAATCAAAAGAAATAGATTTATTAAAAGAGTAGCAATCATAACTGCTGGTGCTATAGTTTCAGGCTATCTAGGATTAGAAGCTCATAATCTTATCAAAAAACAAGTTGATATAAATGCAGCTTCAAAAGCAGTAGCAGTTCAAGCAGAAGAAAAATTAAAAGGTATGGGTATTGATGTTAATGATGAATATGCTCTAAAAAATATTGATCTTAGTACTTTAGGTAATATTTCTGAAAATCAATTATATGCCTACTATCTAATTTTTGGTTATGAAGGCGTTACTAAAGTAGTTCAGTACATGGGCTATGAAGATTGGAGTGCTTTTTTAATTCAAAATGGCTACACTGATAGTTATGGAGCTCCAAGTATGCAAGTATGGATTAATTATATGGAAGCAGCAGCTTTAAAGATTTATCAAAGTGGCAAAAATATAGATAGTCCTAAGGAAGGAAGTACAAGATAATGGAAGAATTAGTATATAATTTAGATAATGACGAAAAAGAATACATTATTGTAGACGAAGATACTATTGATAATGTTAAATATACTTTTTTTACTGAGATAGAGCATCCGGAAAAATTTTGTTTTAGAAAAACAATTACTGAAAATAATGAAGAATACTTTGTTGGTTTAGATAATGAAAATGAATTTAACAAAGTCTTACTTCACTTTACTAAGAAAAATTTAAAATAGATAAGAATTAAATCTTATCTATTTTCTTTTTATCCTTATACCATATATGGAATTACCTCTATAATTACCATCAGCATCAAAGTCATTACTATCTTTATAAGTAAAGACACTGAGTATAAAATTTTCTACTTTATCAATACCATCTACTGCATATATTTTAATTGAAGTGATCTTAGTATTATCATTTACCTCTTCTAGGTGACTATAAAAAGCTCCATCAGCCTGATTAACATCATCATATAGGTAAACATAGAAGTAATCACTAAATTTATATTCGTCAGGTTCTAAGAAATTACCGCTATAATTAGTTCCATCTTTTAATATAAACTTAATATTAAAGCCTATTTTATAATCATCAATATTTTCATACATATTATAATACTTATACCATGTATCTTTAAATCTATTACCATCCACTACGGCATCGTCAGTAAAAAATACTTCAAATGATCCAAGATCTTTTCTACTGGTAAAATCAGTATAATAAGTATCTACTAGTTTACTCTTATTATGATAATTACTATCGTCCGCTAAAAATAAACCAAGTTTTATAGGATTATTATCTTTATATTCCTCTTTTACTTCTTCTTTAACATCATTAACTATATTATCTTTAATAGGTTCTACATGTTTATCATAATTACAACCACATAAAAATAATATTCCAAATAGTATTATTAATATTCTTTTCATATATTGACTCCTTTTTTATTTTCCTTTAAATTCTCTATAAACCATAAATATACCTGTAAATAAAAGTGGTATTGAAAATAATACTGATATATATTCATTTTTACTAATACTAATATAATCCCAATATATTAGAAAGCCAAACCAGTAAATAAAGAAGATAATAGTACTAAATTTACTAAATAGTTCCGCTAATTGATTTTGATTTAATATTAGGAACAATCTTCGTAAAAATGTAATTATAAATAAAATTATAAATACTATGACAATAGTCTTTGCTATTAGGTCATTAGTAGAACTTAAAATATAACTCAAAAATGCAATAGTCACCAGAAGCATAACCATTTGTATTATTTCTCTTATTAAATATTTATTATTCATGTTTATACCTACTTTATATTAATAATTTATTTTATAATAAATGGTGCCAAATGTAAGAATCGAACTTACCTCTAGGCATTACGAGGGCCTTGTTCTACCACTAAACTAATTTGGCAATACTTTCTATATAATTATAACATAAGTTATATTATATAGAAATATTTTTTATATTTTTTCTAGATTATTATTAATAACTGAATATAAATAAATAGCTGCAGGTTTATTAAATCTCTTTTCTATATAGTTTTTATAACCATTTAATTGTTTTAAATATGCTTCGTCACTAATATTCTTTAATTTATAATCAATTATCTTTATATTATCTTTATATACTAACATTAGATCTATAATGCCATGATAAGTAGTATTATCTTCTTCATATATAAATTCATATTCTTTATAGATATCTGCATTATCTATATTAACTTTATCTAAGAAATTAGTTATTATCTCTTTATTTTTACCAGTTAAATTACTAGTATTATGAAAGTCTGTTAATTCAAATAACTCATGCACTTTCTTACCATAGTCAAGTCTACCTTGCTCTTCTTTTGAAATAATATGAATATTCTTCTTAGAAAAAGATTTTTCTTCTTCTTTTTGAATATCTATATTAATATCTTGAACATCTATTCTATTCTCTACTCTACTAAGTAATTTATTATAGTTATCATTCTTAACTAAGTTATAATTCTTAGATAAACCGATACTATTAATATCAATATTTTTATAATAACTCTTAGTAATAGGTTCTAAGGAATACATAATACTAGCAAAACTATTATATTTTGCTCTAATACTATCGTCGATAATATCGTTAATATAAGCTGCTTCTTCTTTAGTGCTTTCTGGTAATATAAATATCATTTTTTCTTTAGCTCTAGTTAGGGCTACATAGAAGAGTCTTATTCTTTCACTAATATTTTCTAATACATAGTTTCTATAACTTAAATTATGATAAATAGTGTTATATAAGAACTTATCTTTATAAGGGATAATAATACCATACTTATCGTCATAGCTAAACTTACTTATAGCCTCTCTTATATTAAATTTACTATATAGTCCCCCGTAGTAGCAGACACTAAACTCTAGTCCTTTGGAAGCATGAATAGTCATAATCTTTACTGTATTATTACTGCTTTCAGTAACATTATACTCTATCTTCATACCACTTTCTATAATATTTTCTAAATACTCACTATATTTATATATATCATAATCTAAATTAGTTAGATTACTAGTGATTTCTTTTAGTTTATCTATTCTGAGAATATTTGAAGAATAATCTCCAAGTAAGAATAATTTATTATAAAAATCATATTTATCAATAATTATATCAATTATTTCGTCTAAACTAATTGTATCTAGATTCTTAGTAATACTATAACTAATCTTATAAATATCACTATCTTTATAATTATTATTTAGAAAATAATCAAATATTATATTATCGTCTAAGTTAAAGAGAAAGCTTCTAGCTATTGATATAAATAATTTTTTAAATTCATTATCAATAACATTATCTTTAATCTTTATGATAAAACTAATTATATTCTTTATTATAGTAATTACTTCGCCATCAGTTAGATTAACTGACTTTACAATACTCGTAGGAATATCGTTATATTCTAAGATCTTTTTATATAACTCAAATGATTTACTACTGTCAAGTAAGATAGCAAAATCACTATACTTAGCTTTTCTAATACCTTTAGTATCTTTACCAAAGATTGGATAACCATTAGTAATTTTATTTTTGATATCACTAGCTATTATAAAGGCTTCTACTTCGTCTTTTTTGAATATTGTCTCATTAAGATAACTATATACTTCAAAGTTATTATTTACTCCGCTGGCACCATCACCTTGGTACATAGGGTTACCATATACCATTCTATGGCTTACTCTATAAGAGGCTCCACCGATAGTATCGTCCATTATTCTATCAAACATTAGATTAATATTATTAATAACTTCTTCTCTACTTCTAAAGTTTTTATTTAGATCTATCTTGATACCATTAATATTCTTACTATATGAATCATATTTATTTTTAAATATATATGGATTAGCATTTCTAAACCTATATATAGACTGTTTAATATCTCCAACCATATAGACATTGTTATTTGATATATATGCAATAAATTCTTCTTGGACATCATTAGTATCTTGATATTCATCGATCATTATTTCATTTAAATTATTTTTAATTTCTTCTCTTATCTCGGTATTTTTTTTTACAAGTTCTATTGCATAAGAAGATATATCCCCATATTCAAAGTAATTATATTTTTTCTTATATTCTGATACTCTTTTATCTAATTCTTTTATTATAGTTATTATTTCTTCTACATAATCTTTAGTCTTTAATATACCACTCTTTATACTATCATAATTATCATATATGACTAACTTTTTTATTTCTTTAATAGTATTAGCTATCTTTTCTTTATATTCTTTAGTGGTATCTGATACTCCCTTAGCTATAGGAAGTTTAACTTCTATATTAAGTTTAATATCATCATAATCACCTGAAGATAACAAAGGACTAAGTACTTTATATATTTTATCAAAATAATCACTATCGTCTATGTATTCTAAATAATCTCTAATATTATTAATTAAATCTAATATTACTTTAATATAATTATCTATATCTTTATCTATATTTTCTTCATTATATTTGATACTTATATAACTATCTAAATATTCTTTCTTATTGGTTTTTAAATCTAATTTATTATTAATATTTAAAATAAAACTAAATATTTCTTTATCGTCTTTTAAGGCATATTCTTTAATTAAATTTAAAAACTTGGAGTCTTCACTAGTATATAATTCTTCAAAGATATCTTTAAGCATCTTTTCTTTATATAGTCCTATTACTGAAGCATCTATAATATTAATATCTTTAGATAGATTTAAATAGTAATGGTATTTTTTAACTAGTGATAAGGCATAGGCATCAAATGTTGTTATATCAGCAGTATCTAGTTTAGCTAGTTCTTTAGTAAATCCATTTTCTTTTAACTTTTCTCCTATTCTTTCACGCATCTCTTTAGCAGCCATCTTTGTAAAGGTTAGTATAAGTAGGTTGTCTACTGAAATACCACTTTTTACTTTTTCTAATACTCTTTCAGTTAGAACGGCTGTTTTACCAGATCCTGCACCTGCGGATACGATAATATTAGTCCCCTCTTTATATATTGCTTCTTTTTGTTCATCTGTCCATTTTGGCATAATTTAAACCTCTATTTTTCTTTTTATTACTAATAATCATACCATTGTAGCCAGAAATACTATCTATATTTTTATATTTTGAGATATAAAATGCAATTTTTTCTATTTTATTATAAGTAAAATTATTAAAGATTACTCTATCACCGTTAAAATCAGTACTTCTAATAAAATCATATAAATTATACATATTACCTATTTCTTCGGTATAGATAGTATCCTCTCCTACAAAAATCATTTGTATTTTTTCATAAATTTTGTCTTGATTATGATTAAAAATATAAGTATTCATAAAACCCTCCTATTTTGTTTTTACTTTCTTAGTAAAATAATTATAAGTATCATTAATTATAGTATCTTCTATATCCAAAATATTTTGTTTACTTCTCATTAACTCATTAAGTTCTTTCTTACTTAGTGTTTCTATTAAATATCTTATCATTAAATAAGACCAGTCATAGCCATTATATTTATCAGTTTTAGTATCAACAAACTCGCCATAATTAGCACCATGTTTATGCAGATAAGATATCTTTGGTATTTCTTTATTTTCACCAGAAATTTTAACCTCAATGAACTCTTTTAATCTATCATTATCAATAAGAGCATTCTTCTCTCCTGATAGAAAACTAGCTAGTCCTTCATCAAACCATACAATTCGGTTATTTATTCCTTTTTCTTGAATGTAGTTTCTATAAATCACATGGGTAAGTTCATGAAGTATACAGGTAAATAGTCTATATCTTTCTATTTTGTTTAAATCAGCATATATTTTAACATCTTCATATCCAAAACAGCCTGCAATCCCATTTGGAGGATACAGTGTTTTGAATAATCTCTGATATTCTTCAGCATTATCATATAAATATACCTTTAATTTTTTTATATGATCTAATTCAAAAAACTTACAAACTTTTATAATGCCTTTATCTAAGTAAGCAGATAATTCTGGTATTATTTTATCAAAACAGCTTGAAGCATATACCTGATACAACTCTTTATTTACGACTAGTTCCATGTTCTTTCACCTTTACTAGCGTTCTTTCATCTACATATAAAGTACCATCAGTATTTGGAATATTTCCTTTTAAGAAATATTTTTTCACTTTCCTATCAAGTTCTTCATCTTCTATACCATCTAAAAGATTATAAAACCACATAACATAATTTCTCATATTTTCATAGCCATTATCTTTATCTCCTGGATAAAAATATTCATTATCTACATCATTATATTGTACTACCGCATTTTCTTTATAAATAGTATCTTCACTATTTAAATGTCTTTCCATTATCGTACAGTAATATCTAGGCATATATAGAACAGGCTTAGTCCCCATTATCTTCACTCTCCTTATTAATATATACTTTATCCTTTTCTCTTAAGTAGCAGATATCTTTATATTCGCAGAAGCTACAACTTACATTCTCTCCATTTATTACCTTTGGATTAATTTCAAAGTCAGCCTCTAATATATTATCTATTGCTTTATCTATTAACTTATCTGTATTACTTAGCATATCGTTTATTTCTTCTTCAGATAGTACCTTACTATAAGTACTAAAGCCCTTACTGGTAGTTTTCATACCTTTAATTAACTTAGAATCATTATAAGTAGTATCAAACTTAGATAATATATTTTCTTCATCTATAGAGTAACCTTCAAGTCTTAAATTATTTTCTCTTTCAGTATCATAGTCTTTACTATTATCTAAAGTAGTATTAAATAATTTCTGAAGATAAAAACCTACTACTTTAACATTTTTAAGTTCCATCTTACTAGATAAATATAAATATATTGGCAGTTGTAGTCCAAGTCCATACTCCATATTCTTAAGATTAATATTAGTACTACCTGTCTTATAATCAATAACTACAAGGTATGTAATATCATCTTCTTCTTTATATAGTACCTTATCTATCTTACCCATAAAAGTAACTTTAATATTTTTATCTTTATTTACATAGACTTCTTTTTCTTTCATATTCTTATCAAAAGTACTATAAGTATATTGTTTTCTTATGATAGTTATAATAAATTCTAATTCTTCTTTAATATTACTAAGAAAGAATAATTCTCTTTTACTAAACTCTCTCTCATTACTAATATACTCATCAAAGACATTACTAAAATTAAAATCTATATCATCCATATGTAATAGTACGTAGTGGCAGACATTACCTATTAATATAGCAAAATCATCTTTAATTATATTTATCTTTAATATATTATTTAAATAATACTTAAACTTACATTTATAATAGTTATCTAAGGCTGTATAAGAAAGTAATAGTTTATTATTTAAATATTTATATAATTTATTTTTATCTATGCTATGATATTTATTATCATACTGCATATATGGTATATCATAATTAGAGGATAATAAATCTATATCTTTATCTTTTATATTATATTTAACTAAATTATCTAACTTCATAGCTAAGAAAACTTTATTCATCATATTAGAATTAGTATATTTAGTTTTATAATTATCTATAATATTTACATCATTAATTAAATCACATCTAGTATAGTTACCACTATTATCAAATAGTTTATAACTAATAGTAAGGTTCTTTATATTCTTAATTTTCTTTATTATTTCTATCTTCTTATTTATATTTAATTCTATACTAGTATCATAACCTAATATAACTTTTTCTTTATCATTAAAATATTCATTATCTTTATATAATACTATATTTTCTTTATTATATCCTAAATAAAATACATAGTCATCATCATCAAAATAATCATTGATACTAGCTATTTTAATACCAGTATTATCTTCATTTAGATAAGTATTTTTTAAGTCATTAACAATTAAATCTTTTACCTCTTCTTTATTATCAATAAAACTATATTTATTAATTACTTTAACTATCTTTTCTTTAATACTAGTATCATTAATACTATCTATTTCTTCATTAATATTATTTAAATTATTTAGTATATTTTTTACTTCTTTAATAGAATATATACTTCTATTTTTTACTGATATTGGTATATTATATATTTTAAATAATCTATATATAGATTCTTTATATTCATTAGATATTATTAGTTTTATCTTACTTATATTAATATTCTTACTAATTAGATTACATATATTATCTATAACAAATAAGACTTCATCATCTATATAGTTAAATTCATATATATCTTTTATAGTATAATCTTTATATTCATAATCTATTACTTTATAGTTATAATTATCTAGAATACTTTTATAATATTTATTAATATAATCATAACCATATATATATATTTCTTTATCTTTAAGATATTCTTTAAATAAATTATCATATATAAGTAGCTTATTACTATCTAAGTAATCTTTTATTTCTTTTAATTTAGTCATTTTATTATTATTTAGTTTATCACTTATATAATATAAATTATCTAAATATACTAAAGCTGTACTATAGTTATAATTATATTCTTTCATTAAATTATATATTGTTTTTTCATCATAATCAAATGTTACTCTTTTAACGAAAGTATCTATACTCATAAACTTGATATTATAGTTATAATATTTTATTCTGGATAATTCTATTATCTTATTTTTTATGTTATTTGGTACTAATACTATATATTCTTTCACAAGATCACCTAGATATATTATTGCATAAAACTAGTAAAAAGTAAACCCTACCCTAGTTATTTTATTATGTTCACTATAAGCCTTACTTTGTAAGTCTTATTAGTGTTATTTTGAGCCTGTAGTCTCAAAATAATATATCTACATATCTATTATATATAAGCATAATTTATATATTTAAATTCTTTTTAATTAGTAATTTATTGTAAATATAATAAGACCTAACAAAAGCGGATAGCCGTCATGGAACATATCCGCTTTTTATAGATACTATATTATAATCTAATTATTCTTCAAGTGATAATATTTGATTAATATTACTATATGTCATAGTAACTAATACTTTGTTAATAGAAGGATCATCTATTTTAAATAGTTCTGTATAATCTATAGTAATAGTCTTAGTATCTTCATTTACCTCTATTGTAACATAATTATCAGAAGTATTATTAAGTACTAAAGTAGATAATTTTACTTTATATGTATTACCATCTTTAGTGGAGTTTCCTATTAATTCTTTGATAAAATTAATATTCATAAATTTATAATTTATATAAGGATATACTTCTTCACTCGTGGACAATATATAATTACCTTTATCATCTAGTGAATAATATTTATTATTCATAACATAATAATATTCTTCTTTATCACTATCTTTTACTTTAATATTTTCATTTAGTCCTAGTTTTCTTCCATGATAATTATATTTATTATTATCTTTTTCTATATTTATATCATACTCATAATTATCTTTTAAAGTATAAATAAAACTATTATCATTTACATTATCATTATGTGGTAGTTTAGAGTTTTGATAGCCTAGTACTCTAGCAAAGATAATTACTCCAACAAAGAAAATAAGATATAGACATAGTTTAATTTTGGCTCTACCTCTTTTATCTTTCCACATTTCTTTTAATTTATCAAGTTTACCAGGGTCTTTTGTTACTTCTTCTTTTTCCTTCTCTTTACTCATTAAATATACCTCCGATAAAGTTTTCTTTCTTTATACCATTGATAAAGTCTTTTACATCGCATCTATTCTTTCCTTCTAATTTGATATTTTTTAGTATTATATCATAATCTTTAGTACTAACTACTATTCCATTTTTATTTATATCAGTAATAGTACCTGGTTTTTCTTTAGAGATATTATTTGTTTTTTCTGATAAATATATTTTCATTCTCTTATTATTTAATATAGCATAGGCTCCTGGTATACTGGATAATCCTCTTATTTTATTATGAACATTACTTACACTATCATTAAAGTTAATTAGTTCTTCTTCTTTAGTTATATTTAGTCCGTAAGTTACTTCTTCTTCATTTTGTTTTATTCTATTATTAGTACCATTTAGTATACTAGGTAGTGTATCAATTAGTAAGTCTCTACCTAATATAGATAATTTATAATATAAATCATCTAATATCATATTATCATCTATATTTATACTTCTTTGACTAATTATATCACCACCATCCATTCTTTTATCCATATACATGATAGTTACTCCTGCTTCTTTATCACCATTAATTATAGCATGATGGATAGGAGCACCTCCTCTTAACTTAGGAAGTAGAGAGCCATGAACATTAATACAGCCATACTTAGGATAGTCTAGTATTTGACTTGGTATTATTTGGCCATAAGCAGCAGTTATAATTATATCTGGTTTCTTATCTAATATATATTGATATTCTTCTCTTATCTTGATAGGTTGATATACTTCAATATTATTTTTTATAGCTAATTCTTTACAAGGAGAATATATTATATTACCTTTTCTATCTTTTTCTTTATCTGGTTGTGATACAACCATTATTACATTATATTTATTTATTAATTCTTCTAATATTGGTACAGCAAAAGAAGGTGTACCCATAAATATTATTTTTATATCTTTATTTGTCACTTTATATCACCAATTCAATTATATAGTATTTTATTTTATTTTTCAACTATTTTATTCACTTTAATTCTAAGGTATTAAAGTGCTATTATTAGCCTATAGTCTAATAATAGTGTATCTACATACCTATTATATATAAGCTATAACTATATATTAAAAGAAAGATATTAGTCATACCTTTCTAATTATTTTTTTATAAGTTAGTTACAATTCCAATTGGTTAAGTATTACTAACCAGTTTGCTACTATTTTTTAGTTTATATAACCTTTCTTTGGATTTGAAGGTTTATAGTAAACAATCACCCTTGTTAAGTCAGGAAAGGTATTAGAACGACTTTCATACTTTTTCTTTATAAAATAATTCTTGCCATCTACTTCATATTTATATGTTACAACTATTGTTTCAATTGTTTGATGACCTTTTTCATAATGACCATATTTGTAATCAAAAGATTTACCTTCTACATACCAACCATTTTTCTTGGCTCTTTTAATGAATCTTTTTTTTGTATTAATACTTACAAGGATAAAAAGTAAAATAACAAGTATTATTAACCAAAAGTATTTAAAAGCAAATTGAATTACATTCATATTAGTTATACCTTTCTAATTATTTTTTCATTTTCTTTTTAACTAAATTATATACATCATTATGTATATCTTCAATACTACGCATATTAGTACCATCAGTACATTCAATAAAATCCCAATTATATTTCTTAGCTATATATATTGATGTATCAGATACTTTTTTCATAAATTCTAAATCTCTTTCATGAATATCATTCTTTACTCCATCATTATCTTTTCTTTTATCTTTTAAACTTCTTGTTACTTCAAATGGTGCATGAAGGAAGATTACTAAATCAGGTTCAGGTATACCAAGTTTATGATATTCGTAATCATAGACATAGTCTATAAATGCTTCTCTTTCTTTATCATCATCAATAACTGATGATTGATATATTAACGATGAAGTAGTATATCTATCTAATACTATTAGTTTCCCTTTATCATATTCACTTTTTAAGCCTGTAATCCAAGTAATAGCCCTATCTTGAGCATATAGACTATTTACAAAGTAAGGTGATAATTCTGAATGATTACCATAATTACCTTTAAGATACTCCTCTACCGTTCTACCTTGATATGTTCCATAACTAGGAAAGTGATGTGAAGTAATATCATACTCTTTTTCATTAATTAATCTATCTATAAGTAGTTTATATTGAGTGCTTTTTCCTACTCCATCACAAGAGCCTTCAATTACTATTAATTTACCCATTATTTCATCTTCTTTCTTGTATAAACTTTTCTTTCATAAGGAATAACTGCATCCATATGATCAGCAATTTTAAAACCATCCCAATCTCTAAAATCTACATAAGGAAAATATGCATCAGCAGTATAGTTTTTATAGATTTCTGTTAAATACATAGTGTCTACATAAGGTAAAAGTTCTTTGTATACTTTTGCTCCTCCAACAACCATAAATTCTTCAGAACTATTTTCAACTCTTTCTAATAGTAGTTCAAGGTCGTTGTAGCAGATAACATCAACATATCTATCAAGTTCTGCACTACTTAATACTATGGGGTTTCTTCCTTTTAAAGCATTTACTGGCATACTTTCAAATGTTTTTCTACCCATAATAATATTTTTACCCATTGTCATTTCTTTATAAAAAGCTAAATCTTCTGGTATATACCATAAAAGTTTATTATTAAATCCTATTTCATTATTGTAACCGCATGCTGCGATTAAACTTAAATTCTCCATATATATCCCCCTACTGTGCTATAGGCATTGGTATCTTGCCCATATGCTTATATTTAACTAATTTAATATCTTTTAATTCTTTTGAATTATCAAAAGCAAAGAAATCTGTAACATCTTTATTAAGAATAAGTTCTGGAGTAGTTGGATTTAATATCATATCGATTATTCTATTATCAGTATCTAAAGCCTTATACTCGGCACTTTCTTTATTTAAATGTTTCATTTGAATTAAATTGCCTCTTTCTTCATGTAATAATTCTAAATCACTCTTACCAATTAAATATTCATAAGTTTCTGCTCTTTTAAGTTGTTCTCTGATACCATCTAATTGATTCATATAAATATGTGGTTCATTAATTGAATAAGATACAAAACCTGGTTCTAAGTCTGTTACTTGAGCGATCATTTTTAATAATGTTGCATACTGGGTAACATTAAATGGTAATCCTAATGGGACATCACAACTTCTTTGATGTACTTCCAAATTTAATGTATCTTTATATACATTCCATTCAGTACTCCAAACGCAAGATGGAAGTACTGCAGTTCTTAAGAATTCATTTTGCCATAAACTAAAGACTTTTCTTCTGGCAGTAGGACAATTTTTAATAGAGTTAATTAAAGCCCTTGCCATATCATATCTTTTGGTAATATAACCATAAGCAGTACCTATAGTACCAGCATACTCTTTACCATACCATTTAGCGGTCTTAATATTTTTACCAGGTATTCTACTTTTCGCAGTCATTACTTTGCCTGCGTCATTATACTTAGGCTCAAAAGCAGTATATTCACCAAATGGATCACTAATTGGAACGCTAAGCGGATCCATAACTGTTACTTCTCTATCTGGATCATATTCAGTAACTGAAGATCCTTGCTCATATATTCTATATATACCATCATCATCTATCATCCATTCATTCCATATTTTAACTCCTCTATCTTGTAACCAACTTACATCATTAGAGCATACTTGCCATATCCATAACATTTCTAATATAGCCTTTTCGTGAAATGTTTGCTTAGTAGATAAAATAGGATATTCCTTTCTTAAATCAAACTTAAAATAATGCTCTGGTAATTTAATGGTATTAATACCAGTTCTATTTTCAACTTCTTCCCCTTCATGTAATATTCTCTTTAATAATTTAATATATTCTTCGTCAAAATAAGTCATTAACGTCACTCCTATCACACTTCTAAACTAATAATATCATACTCTAAATAATAAATCAACATTGTTTACTTTTAGTTTACAATTATAAAGCATACTTGCATAGAAAAAAACAGACTAAATTAGCCTGTTTATTTATTCTACTGTTACAGATTTAGCTAAATTTCTAGGCTTATCAATATCACAACCTTTTAATTTAGCTATATTATAAGCAAGTAATTGCATAGGTATTATAGCCATTAATGGATTAAGTATCTCATTATAATCATCTAATAATATTTTATATTTTGAAAAATCGTCGTCTTTAATATTAGTAATGGTAACAATATTAGCTCCACGTGACTCTACTTCTTTTAGATTACTAATAGTTTTTTCACTAATTTCTTTATCAGTAACTACTGCAATTACTCCAAAGTCTTTATCTATTAGCGATATACTACCATGTTTTAGTTCTCCTGCTTGAAAAGCCTCACTATGGATATAAGATATTTCTTTTAATTTAAGACTACCTTCCATAGCTAAATAGTAGTCTATTAATCTTCCTAAATAAAATACGCTTGTTTTATTAGCTAATATTTTAGATATTTCTTCATAATCATATTCATTTATATATTTAGTAAATATATTAGGAAGTAGTTTTAAACTATTTATAGTTTCTTCTTCAACACTGCTACCTTTAATAGCTAAGAATAATAGTATTAATACTTGAGCTAGATATGCTTTAGTGGTAGCTACTGCTACTTCAATACCAGCCTCAGTATATATAACGTTTTTAGCCTCTCTTGCTATTGAAGATTCATGTCTATTTACGATAGCTAAAGTATCAATATTATTCTCTTTAGCTAGTTTTAATGATGCTAATGTATCAGCAGTCTCTCCTGACTGTGATATTAGTATAACTAAAGTATCTTTATCAAAGAAGTTAGTTTGATATCTATATTCTGAAGCAAAGTATACATTAACTCTAATATTAGCAAATTTCTCAATATAGTACTTACCTAGTTGTCCTGCGAAAGCAGCACTACCACAGGCAACAATATCAATATTTTTATACTTCTTTATATCAAAGATATCTTTTACTCTATTATTTTCAGTATATAAGTTAAGTAATTTCTTAACTAGTTCTGGTTCTTCATTAATTTCTTTTAGCATAAAATGATCATAACCATTTTTACTAATAGTCTCTTTCTCGGAAGAAAACTCTTTAATTTCTTTCTGAATTTCTCTTCCTTCTCTATCATAGTATTTAACACTATCTTTAGTTAAATATACGACGTCATAATTATCAAGTACAACATACTTATTTGTTATATGCACAATAGCGGGTATATCACTAGCTAGAACATTCTCATTATCTCCAATACCAACAATTAAAGGACTATCCTTTCTAATACCAAAGATAACATCTTTATAATCGTCATTTATAATATTTAAAGCATAACTGCCTTTAAAGATATGTGTAATTTTATTTAGTACTTTAATCATATCTTTTTCTTCATTATAAATGTCGTCAATAGCGGCAGCTCCTACTTCTGTATCAGTACCAGTCTTAAATACATATCCTTTCTTTAATAGTTTTTTCTTAAGTTCGTCATAGTTTTCAATAATGCCATTATGTACTAATGTTATTTTACCTTGTTTATGTGGATGAGCATTAATATCATTAGCTTCACCATGAGTAGCCCATCTAGTATGAGATATACCAATATTAGTATCCTCATTATAATTTATATTTTCTTCAAGATTCTTAATAGGACCTGCCTTCTTAATTATCTTGATTTCATTATCTTTAACATAAGCAATACCAGCTGAATCATAGCCCCTATATTCCAGTGATTTCAAACCAGTAAGTATTTTATTTATAGCTTTTTTATCTCCTGCATAACCAACGATGCCACACATATTATTAACCTCCTCTTATATATGATTATTATTTTGTTACAATCTTAATTTTGTTTTTTATAATAATCTAATGAGCATATACACCCAATGTAGTATCCGCCGAAAGTTCGATAACTACATACCTCGTTAACTATTTTTAGTCTGGCGCTAGTCTATATTTCTACTCCCTTCTACAATATAAACTTTATAACATTATATCAGAATAGAAGAAAAGTGTAAACATTTATAGTTATTATTAACTTTTAGTTTACACTTTATTATCTTCAAAAAAACTAAGTAAATTAGGATATCTAACTAACTTTTTAGTAACACTACCAGTTAGATCATCTATATCAGGATTAAATAAATCCATCATTTTATCTATACTTCCATAAATATATCTACTTGCTAAAATACCATATAAAGCATTTCTATAAGCCCCTTTAAAACAAATACACATTTCTTTTTTATTTTTCTTTATTAACTCATTATAATCTAAATCACATCTTTTATAATTATCAAAATCTATTACCTTAATACCATCTTTACCAAATATAATATTACTAAAATTCATATCACCTATCAAAACATTATTTTCAGATAATTTCATAATATCATTATATATTCTATTAAAACTATCTATAATATATTCTGTTTGAACACTAAGTATATCATCAATATATGGTTTATAATATTCCATAGTATAACTAGTTATTTGTTCTCTATTTGGATCAAACATATAATCATATAGTTTAACAAAAGCTTCTAGATCTAAATTTTTCATAGTATCAAAAATCCATCTATCAATAACATGATCTTTAACAGCTTCCAGTGTATAATCCATATATACTTTCTCACATATCATATTATCAATATTCTTAACGCTAGCATGAGTACCCCACATTATTTTATCATTATATAAATTCTGCATTATCTACTCCATAGTATTATTTTACTTTTCTTAATTTACGTTGTTCTGTTTTATCTAAAGGTAATCCCCAAAGTACTCTTTCATCAAAAGAAAGATTTTTCTTTGTCTCCTCTAGAATCATTTCAGTATTATCTGAAATAATAGGAATATCACCATATGCTAGTTTACCTTGCACAGTAGTTATGAATTTCAACAATGGATAATTAGTTTCAGAATAATATTCGTTTAATAGCTTATTATATCTATTGTTAAAAAATCTCTTGATCCTATTTGAAGAAAGATCATCTAAAGCTAAAATATTTTTTATCTTTTTACTGCTATTTATATTTGCTTCTCTTTCAATAGAAAATAAATCATGATTGTTTTCATATAAGCCAGGATATACATCTACTGCGATAGTACCAATTTCAAGTAACTTTCTTTCAAAGTCATCTTCAGGTAAAATATTAATTTTCTTACTTTGAAGAACATGTTCTAATTCATGAAAAATAACTTCAATTACTCCCAAACATATAAATAAACTTTTATCTAAAAATATTTTATTTCTATTATACATATAAGCAGGATAAAGATTGATATACTGAAGTGCAATCATATCAGCATTAAATCTTAACATTTTTCTTTCATAAACATAAGAAGCTAAAGATAAACTTTGATAATCATAGTCAACATTCATAATATAACCCGCGATTACATCGTCTACTACTATATTTAAAATAGTATCAATAAATTTATTGTCTGGCAATTTATTACTAAAAGCATAGTTATATATAACATTTAATATATCTTCGTACATATTAGCCTCCTTATTATTTATCTTCTATTCCATCATATTCACTAGTAGTAATAGGTAATCCTAATATAATTCTATCATTTAAAGAAAGATTTTTCTTACTTTTTCTTAATATTTTTTTAGTATTTTTTTTGTTTATTAAAATATTTTCATAATAAAGTTCACTATTAGTAGAGGCAACATATTCAAGTAATGGAAAATTATCATTTGAATAATAATCTTTTTTATAAGAATTACATCTTTTAATATAAATACTACTTAAATAATTTGCTGTATCACTATCTAATTTTAACATTTCAATAATACTAGAATTACTTCTAATTACAGCCATTCTCTCTATAGGAAATATATCATGGTTTTTCTTATATAAACCTTGATTTATTGATAACATATAAATACTATCTCTAATTAAAGCAACTTCTAAATTATTTTTATCAGTAGTTTTTACTAGTTTAACTTGTTTTACATGTTCTAATTCATGTAAAATAGTATAAATAGTTTCATAACAAGTAAGTTCATATCTTTCTAATAATTTTAATTCATTTAAATTATAAATACTAGTAGATCTTTTTAATCTATCGTCAATACTTTTAATAATATTATCTATATCAAACTTTAATACTTTAGAAATAAAACCATAAGATGCTATATAATCATAATTATATTCTATATCACTAATAAAAGAATTTAATTCATAGTATTCAATAACAATATTTACTACTTCATTCATAAAATCTTTGTCTGGTAATTTATAATTAAAAGTATATGTATATATAATATTTAATAATTTTTCATACATAAATTAACCTCCAAGTATTTAATATACTACCACAAAAGTTCTAAATAGTAAAGAAAAAACACCTATATAAGTGTTTGTTTCTTTATAATATATTATTCACTATAAGCCTTATTCTAAGTCTTATTAGTGTTATTCTTAGCCTAATTATTAGTCTAAGAATAATGTATCTACATACCTATCATATATAAGCCATATCTATATACTTAGATATTATACAGATAACTGATATGGATTGCCCGAAGTTCCATCTCCTGACTCCATCGCTAAATCAGAGGCTAGATAAAGGACTGGCACGACCCCAGACGCAGACAACGCACTGCTGCCCAAAATGCCGACCAAAAACGCAAGCCACGCATCGTACGAGCTGCTGGAATTAGGGGTACTAGTTTTATATAAAATCACCCTATATTAA
>UROI01000010.1 GCA_900549325.1 uncultured Mycoplasmatota bacterium
TTACATAATTTATAGTTCTTATACATAAATTATATCTATTTACCTTACGTATAAATGATATCATAGTTTTATACTTTTATCAATATAATTATGAAAAAAAACTTGATTTTACTCAAGTCTTTTTAGTATTTTATTAATTGTTCTTTATAGCGGTATATGTTCTAAAGGCTACTGCTAGAGCAATTAATGCAAATATATAATTAACATACATAAACATATTTGTTTCTACTCCAGTTTGTGGTGGAAGAATAGTTAAGTCATATACATAAGTAACTTCTTTTTGTCCTTTAGTATAAGTTCCTTCTACCTCGCCTTTAACTTCAATAAAGCTATATTTATCAAATTCTTTCTTAACTGTTTCATATGTAGTTCCTACAGGGCCTGTAAGAGTAATACTATCAGTTAATTTTTCTCCGTCTTTAGTAACATAATTTACTATTACTGTTCCCTCTTCAACTTCTGTAGTATGTTCGTCATCAGTAGTCTTAGTAATATTTTCATATGTTATTTCTGCAGTTGCTTTATTTGTTACTTCTTTCTTATCTACATTAATGTAGTATAATTTAAAGTTTTCTTCAATATTAAATATAATATTTTTATTAATATTCTCAATTTGTCCATTATTATTAATATTGATATTACCAATATTTATTGTAATAGGAGTATTATCCATTTCATATTTACATAATATTGTATTATTTTCTTTAATATATTTACAATTATTACTAATTTCTGATTTTTCTGCATCTATTTCAAATGGAAGAATATCAGTAATTGTAAGTGTTGCTTTACCTACATAATCTTTAATTTCTGTATTATAAGTAATTGTATAATCAAAGGCATCAGTAATTGATCCTACTAATTCTATACCATCCTTATTTAGTTCTTCTTCAGAAGTACCTATATTTTTTGTATATACATAATCTACTTGAATTGTTTCATTAGCTACATAAGTTCCTTCTTTATTAGTTGGTACTTTTGTTAATGTATATCCATAGAATGATTTAGTTTCAGTAGTATATTCTTTACCTACTAAATCTGTGGTTGTTACATTATTACTTAGTGTAACTCCTTTATCAGTTTTGTAAGTAGCTACTACTGTTCCGCTAGGAACAACATCTATTACTTCATCTTTATCAGTTACATTTTTATTTCCATATATTAATTTTGAATTAACAATGTTTTTAACTTCACTTCCAACATTAGTGTATCTTAATACAATGTTAAACGCAGCATTTATTACTTGATGTTCTTTATCAACTGTATATACATCAGTACATACTATTGTTCTTCCATTTACTACACATTTATTATCTTTTGATATTATTTCAGCATTATATGGTAATGTATCAGTAAGTTCAAGAGTTACTTCTCCTACATAATCTTCTACTTTACCAGTATAACTTAATACATAATTGTATTCTGAATTAATATCAGTAATAGTGTTATTTTGTACTTTATTTACTTTGTTTTCAGTTACTGTTCCTTCATTCTTTATATATACATAATCTACTTGAATTGTTTCATTAGCAATGTAAGTTCCTTCTTTATTAGATGGTATTTCTCTTAATGTATATCCATAGAATGATTTAGTTTCAGTAGTATAATTAGTTCCTGCTAATGAAGTTGTAGTTACATCATCACTTAATGTTACTCCTTCAACTGTTTTGTAAGTAGCTACTACTGTTCCTTTGTATACTTCTGTTTCTGTTTCATCAGTAGTTTCTTCTTCTTTATTTTCTAAAACTAGTTTAGCAGTAGCACTATTTATTATTTTATCTTCTTTTATATCAGAATATTTTACTTGGAAATTAAATTCTTCATTTATTTCTAAAGTTCCATTTACTGTATATTCTGCAATACATATAATGGTATTATTTTCGAATGTACATCTATTATCTTTTGATACTATAGTACCTTTTAATGGTAATATATCAGTAATAGTTAAAGTGGCTTTACCAACATACTCTTCTACTTTACCAGTATATTTAAGTTTATAGTTAAATGTATCATTGATGTTGCTTACGAATTCAGTTCCTTCTTTAACTAATTCATTTTCAGTAATATTTCCATCATTCTTAGTGTAATAGTATATTACATTAATATTGCCTTCAATGTAGTTACCATCTTTATTAGTAGGTTCTTCTTTTAGTGTATAACCTGTTATTTCTTTTGCACTTGTTTCATAAGGTGTACCTGCTAATTTCTCACCTAATTCTTGTTTATTTGCAATATCATTTCCTTGTTCATCTTTAAAGTATACAGTTACTGTACCTTTAATTTCTACTGGTACTGTAGCAGTGTCTTCTTTACCAGAAGTTATCTTATCTTCTACATTTTCATGTGACACAGTAGTATTTCCATAAACTGTATTGATTAAGTTACTTCCATTTTTACTTAAGTAATCTTGATATTTTACAGTATAATTTATTCTTTCGCTTACTGTATAAACACTTTGATACTCAGTTATACTATAAGTCTTTGTCCAAGTGATAGTACTTTTTTCCCCATTACTAGTATATACTCCACCATTTAATGTGCTTTCACTTTCAATAATAGTACCAGGTAATGTATCAGTAATAGTTACTGTTATAGTATCACCATTTCTTACATTATTTATTTGTGTATTATAATTTACTGTATAACTTACTTTATCATTAGAACTAATTACTTTAGTAGTACTTGTAGTCTTAGATATAGTTTCAGTGATATTATCAAAGTTTGTATTAATATAGTATATATCTAATACATTCTTGCTTGAATCTGTACCTATAGTAATTTCTGAATTGTTTTCTTCAGTTTTATTTGGATCTAAGAAATAATCATTTTTACCCTTAGCATTTAATTCTTCGTTAGTAAGCCATTTACTTCTAGCTGTAATCTTATCTCCATAAATAGCTTCACTATTATTAGTAAATCCTTTTTCGTTATTAAAGAAGTAATTAACTGAATACTCATAACTATTCTTCTTATAATAAATATTTATTACTACAGTATTATCAACAATAGTATAACTAGAATTATCTGATTTTACTGTATCTAAAATATAACCTTCTTTTATTTTATTTTCTTCTAGATAATAATCTTGTGAATTAACTCTTGTTCCATAAGGAATATCTGTTTCATTTATAGTATTATCTAAAACTTCGTCATAGTAATAATTTACTACGTAATTAAATTTTTTTATTGTATATAGGATATTTATTACTTTAACTTCACCATCATTAGTTATAGTAATGCTTGTAGGATCAATTGTATTAAATTCATATCCTTCTGGAAGATATTTATCTCTTTCTACATTACTTTCATTAATAATTGTTCCAGTAGGTGCTTTTCTTGTTTCACTTGCTATTTTATTATTATCATTAAAACTATCTTTATAATAATTAACAACGTAATCATAAGTATTTTGCACCCAATATACTTGTGGATTTTGATCGCAAGTTAATGTTTTTTCTTCACCATTAGCGTCAGTATATTTTAATTCAAATCCTTCATTTGTGTTATACCAACCTGTTGCAGCATCTTTATCAATATCTACATAGAAAGATAATGTTGTACCTTCTTCTGTTATATTGGCAATAGGATCACTAACATAACTTCTAGCAGCATTATCAGTAGTTAAGGTGAATTTTCCACCTAAGTTATCTGTTAATACAGCATTAGTTCCTGCATTGGCAGTACTTATTTCTTCGAATATTGTTTTAAAGCTATCAGATATACCTGCTGAACTTGCTTCTTTATAAAAGCCTTTATCTTCGTATGTATATTTATAATCATATCTATCTCTAGTTATTGTAGTATTAGAAGAGATACGTTTAAGAACATCTTGAGCACTAGTATCATTTTCTATACCATAGCCTATAGAAAAGATATTTATTCCTTTTTCGTTTTTAGCTTCATAGGCTTTAGTTATTGGACTACCTCCTACAGTTGGAGTACCATCACCAATTACTACGATATATTTTTGTGCGTCTTGATCTGTTATGCTATCTAACTTAGTAACTGCATTACTTATACCTGCTGCTAGATTTGTACTTCCTTCAGGATGACCGAAATCTTTAGCTTCTAAACTAGCATGTTTGAAGTCTGTAGCAGTACTAGCTTCACCAGCAAATGTAACTAAGGATATATTGGTATTTTCTAAATTAGCTAGGCTTTCAGAAAAACTAATTGCTCCATTAACTGCATTTTCCCATTTATCCTTAATTAAAGAATCTTCTTTGTATTGACCATAAGTGTCTAAACAAGTTATTCCTACTCCATCAGCAGCAGTATAGTGTACGTTCCAATTTCTTTGTGAAATGTAAGAATATCCATTTTTTCTCTCGTCTCGATGGCTGCTATCACATATCATACTACCAGAAGTATCAAATACCATTACTACATATACTGGCTTAGTAACCTTAGTAGCTGTTTTAACATCCTTTCCTTCTATTTTAAAATCAATTTTGTATTTACCTTCAGTGTCTGTCTTACTAACTGTTTTAGTAACTTTTACTCCGCCATTGCTTTCTATGGAGCCAACACTAACAGTAGCTTCATTGCCATTATTTGTTACTTCACCATTAATACCAACATCACCTTTATTAGGAGTACTCTCAGATATTTGATCTGCTAATACACTAATCGGTGTCATTAAGTCTGAAAAAATCATTGCTATTAGTACTAATATTTTAGTAAACTTTTGTAAACCTTTTTTCATTAATTAAACCCTCCTTAATATTATTAATAAATATTTTCTTTGATAATTACTATAATCTTTATGTGTACTACATGTTTGAAGTATCAATATCTCGTCTTCTGAACTTACTTCTATTCCAGTATCATACATTGATTTTTCTTTTAACTTTGTTATGTGTTCAAGATAATCTTTATCACTCGCAAAGTTAACATTCATGTAAGAAAAATCTTTTGGTTCTACATAGACAGAAAATATTTCATACTTCTTTTTTGTAGTACTTGTGGTTATCCACATATATTTGTGATTATCGTAATAATCTTTATCATAGAATTCTTCAAGTATTTTAAATGGCATATCAATAGTTGAAGAATTATGACCATAAATTAATAATTTTTTACTGGTATCGATATCTACTCTATAATCTAAATAGATAGATCCCATACCATTTCTATTTCCATAGGCATCATGATTTAGGTAATAATCATTATCACTACCTTGTAATATTGGTACAATGTAATCTGTATTATCTATTTCTAGAATACCTTTAATGTCTTTATTATTATATTCCTCTATCAAATTATTGATAACTTCTTCATAATTAATAGGATTGTTAACATTATTATTTGTTTCAATATCTATATTTAAGTAATATGATTTTTTTCTGTTTGATTTGTATAGATATATTCCTATGAATAATAATATAGCTACTAAAATAAGAATTATTGTTAATATTAGTTTTTTATTCTTACTCATAAATCCTCCTAACAAACCACCTGATGGTTTACTATTATAACAGGTTTTTATCTTTTGTCAATTATATGATATTAATTATAATAAAAATATTGAATTTAAATAAAGAAAAGAAGTCTTTGTTTTAAGTACTTCTACCTAATTAAAAACTTCTTTACTTCTAATTTTATTATGTAACAATGTTTTATTTTTTAAACACTAATTTGTTATATATTTTATCAAATACTTCAATAAACTTATCTATCTCTTCTTCAGTATTTTTATAACTTAAGCTTATTCTTATACTACTCATAGATATTTCTCTATTATGATATATGCTATCTACAGATAATGACATATCACTAGTAGAGCAGGCACTTCTAGTGGATAAATAAATATTTTCTTCTTCCATAGTATGAATAAATGTCTCTGGTTTTACTCCTATTACACTAAAATTAATAATATATGGAATACTATTTTCAGTACTATTTATATGAATATTATCATACTTCTCTAGATTATCTTTTATTTTATTACTTAGTAATGATACGTATTCATAATTCTTATCTATATTTGGAATAACTAATTCTAAGGCTTTCATAAGACTACATATTAATGGTAATGCTGGAGTACCGCTACGATAAATGGTAGTACTCTTTCCTCCATGAATTAAATTATCAATAACAATATTATCTTTTTTTATTAATAGTCCGATTCCTTTTAGGCCAAATATTTTATGAGCTGACATACTAATAAAATCTATATTAGTAGGATCTACTTTTATCTTACCAATAGCCTGAGTAGCATCAACATGAAAATAACACTTAGGGTATTTTTTTACTATCTTACCAATAGTATCTATATCTTGTTTTATACCTAGTTCACTATCAACATAGGCTACTGAAACTAAAATAGTATTATCTGTTAATAATCTTTCTAAATCTTCAATATCTATTAGACCATTATCTTTTATTTTAACATAGTCAATAACAAAGCCTTTGCTTTCTAGATATTTACAAGTTTCTAATACTGATGAATGTTCTAGAGGGGTAGTAATTATATGATTACCACGGTTTTTATATTTAGAAGCTACACCTTTTAATACTGTATTATTTGATTCAGAAGCTCCTGAAGTATATATTACTTCACTAGGTTTTACTCCTAATAAATTACTTATTTTTTCAGTAGCGTACTCTTCTAGTTCTTTTGATTTTATTCCTAGACTATGTAATGAATTAGAATTACCTGGATAGTTTTTACATACTTTATTAAATGTCTCTAGTACTCTATCATCTACCATAGTAGTAGCACTATTATCTAAATATATCATATATTATTCCTTCTTTCTCTAATATTTATATTTATTATTCTAGTATTTTGCAAGAACTCATATTAAGATTATACTATAAATATTAAAATAAAACTAGATATTTTATAACCAAAATATTCAAAAGAGAGACTTATTATAAGGCTCTCTTTTGCCTCTTAAGACCTAGGCTTAAGAGGATAACAAATAACTATTTTAAACTTTCAAACTGAGAATTATACAAACTAGCATAGAAACCATTCTCTTTCATAAGTTTATTATGATTACCAGTCTCAATAATATTACCATCTTTCATAACCAATATCAAATCAGCATTTCTAATAGTAGATAATCTATGAGCTATAATAAATGAAGTCTTATTCTCCATTAACTTATCCATAGCCTTTTGTACCAATTCTTCAGTTCTAGTATCTACATTAGATGTAGCTTCATCTAAAATTAAGAAAGGAGCATTCTCAATCATACCACGAGCAATAGTAAGTAACTGTCTTTGTCCTGCTGAAATAGAATCAGTATCAGATATTTCGCTATCATAACCATTAGGTAATGTCTTAATAAAATGATCCACTCCTACTACTTTGCATACTTCTTTTACTTTCTTATCACTAATATTCTTTCTATTATAAACAATATTTTCTTTAACAGTACCATTAAATAACCAAGTATCTTGAAGTACCATAGTAAATAAATCATGAATATTTTCTCTAGTTAAATCTTTAATAGATACACCATCAATCTTAATATCACCAGAATTTATTTCATAGAACTTCATAAGCAAGTTTACCATAGTAGTTTTACCCGCTCCTGTTGGGCCTACAATGGCTATCTTTTGACCAGGTTTTGCAGTGGCAGTAAAGTCTTTAATGATAATTTTATCTTCATCATAGCCAAACTTAACATTTTTAAACTCTATTTTTCCTTTTACTTTATTCTTATCTAATTTCTTAGTAATATTTGTCTCTTTAGACATTTCTTTTTCCTCTAGAAAATCAAATACTCTTTCACTAGCCGCCGCTGTTGTCTGAAGTGAAGTCATAGACTGAGCTATTTGTGATAATGGATTAGTAAATAGTCTTACATAAATTATGAAGGCTACTATTGTACCAAATGATATAATATCTTTAGATACTAGAAGGGCTCCTACTACACATACAGCAACATAACCAAAGTTACCAACAAAGCCCATGATTGGCTGCATTAATCCTGATAAGAACTGGCTCTTTCTATTACAAGTATATAGTTTTTTATTTAACTTATCAAACTCTTTGGTAGACTCCTCTATTCCATTACAAGTTTTAACAACATTTAATCCAGAATATACTTCTTCTATATAACCATTTAAGTTGCCTAGTTCTTCTTGTCTCTTGGTAAAATATTTTTGTGATTTATTAAGAATTATAAACATTAGTATAAATCCTATTAAACTAGATACAATAGCAGTAATAGCTAGTATATAGTTAGTTACAAACATCATAATAATAGAACCTAAGAATAATGTGATTGAAGATACTAAAGTAGACAAACTTTGATTTAATGACTGAGCAATTGTATCTACATCATTAGTTACTCTAGATAAAATATCTCCTGATAGGTTGTGATCGAAGAACTTAAGTGGTAGTTTATTTATCTTTAATGATATTTTATTTCTTAAATTACGTGCATAGTTATTAGCTACTTTAACCATAAATATACCTTCAAGATAACTAAATATAGCACTTATTACATATATAATTAATAATATAGTAGCCATCTTAGTTATTTTTTCAACATTCATCTTTGGATTAACTAATTTTTGAATACTATTAGGTAATGTTTCTACTACTTTATATATTTCATTTACTGAAGCATCTTTCTTTAAAGTAGACATCTTACTAATAAATTCAACTTTATCTTTAGTAGTTATTTCTATATTATCAATAGTAGAACTAGGAAATAAAATATTATTTACACTATCTGGAAGTTTAGTTATAAATGAATAATCTTTAGTCTCACTATTATAATTAGATAATGATTTAAGTAGATTAATTTTATCTTCCTTAGTTATTAATATATCATTATATGTAGAATCTTCAAGTATAATATCTAATACACTATCTGGTAATTTTCCTAATGAAGTAGTAGCATTTTCTTTAGTCATAGCACTGATAGTATTATTAAATATTTCTTTATCTAAAGCTGATATACTAGCAGTATTTACTTTATAGATAGTACTTTCATTAATATTTAGATTTAGCATACCCGTGAAAGTTTCTTCATTAAGATTAGTTAACAAATCATCTTGTAGTTTCTCCATGTTGGTAGTATTAATAGTTAATCCCTTAGATATCTCGTCAGTTAAATCAGATAATCTATCTGGGGATACTAAGGCTAGAACTGCTGATAGACCAGCGAGTACTAGAGATACTATTATTAATACTTTAAAATCATTTAAACTTTTAAGTAGTTTAGATAGAGCCATGCCAAAGTTCTTTGGTTTTTCAATGGTTCTCATTGGACCATGGCCCCCTCTTGGAGGATTATTTCTTTTTTCTTCTTTTTCGTTATGCATTTTCTAGTTCCTCCTTTGTTACTTGTGAAAGGGCAATTTCTTTATATACTTCGCAAGTTTTCATAAGTTCACTATGAGTACCTATTCCAACACATTTACCCTTATCTAAAACAATTATTTTATCAGCATTCATAATTGTTCCTATTCTTTGTGCTACGATTAGACTAGTAGCCTTTTTAGTATATTTTTTTAATTCTTTTCTTAGTACTGAATCTGTTTTATAGTCTAAGGCACTAAATGAATCGTCAAATATATATATTTCAGGACTTCTGGCAATAGTTCTAGCAATTGACAATCTTTGCTTTTGTCCTCCTGAAACATTGGTTCCACCTTGAGCTATATGACTCTTTTCTTTCTTATCTAGTTTTGAAACAAACTCATAAGCCTGCGATACTTTTAATGCTTCATTAACCTTCTTTTTATCGGGTTTACCTAAAATACTCTTACCATAAGTAATATTTGACTCAACAGTACCAGAGAACATAACAGCCTTCTGGGGAACATATCCTACAATATTATGTAAATATTCTTCTTTATAATCTTTAACATTAATACCATTTACTAGTATTTCACCATCGGTAACATCATAGAATCTTGGTATTAAGTTTATTAGTGTACTCTTACCGGAACCAGTGGAGCCTATAAAAGCGACAGTATCTCCTTCATTAGCAGTAAAACTAATATTTTCTAAGATATATTCGTCAGCATCTGGATATTTAAATGATACATTTTTAAATTCAACAGTGCCTCTTAGACCATTCTTATTCTTAGTTACTTTACCATCTTCAATTGTTACTTCGGTATCTAGTACTTCATTTATTCTTTTCGCAGATACATTAGCACGAGGTAGCATCATAAAGATCATAGCAAGCATTAAGAAAGCCATTATTACTTGCATAGCATATGATGAAAAGACAATCATATCTCCGAATAAAACGATTTTATCACCCATTAAAGCCTTATCAATTAGAAGAGCTCCAATGAAATAGATAGATAATGTTAGAGTATGCATCACTATATTCATCACAGGACTAAGAATATTAAATGCTTTTTGATTAAACATTTGTGTATTGGTTAAATCATTATTTACTTTATTAAATTTATCTTCTTGATATTTTTCAGCATTAAATGCTCTTACTACTCTAATACCAGTTAAATTTTCTCTAGTTACTGAATTTATCTTATCAATAAGATTTTGAACTATCTTAAATCTTGGCATAACTATAATCATTAGAATTATAATAGTAGTAATTAGAATAATGACTGCTACCGCTGTAGCCATACTCCACTCTAGACTCTTACCTAATATTTTAGTAATAGCCCAAGCAGCAGTAATTGGAGCCTTTATCATTAGTTGAAGCCCCATTCCTAATAACATTTCTACCTGAGTTATATCATTAGTGGTTCTTGTTATTAGACTACTAGTAGAAAAGTTCTTTATTTCACTAGTATCTAGATTAAGTACTTTTTTAAATATTGCCTCTCTTACATTAAAAGAGAAAGAAGCCGCTATTCCTGAGATAAAGTATCCTACTATTCCCGCACTAAGTAAACTTCCTAGAGCACATAGGAGCATATAAGAACCCTCTCTTAAAATATCTTTTATGTCTGCTCCTTTAGTCTGAACTAACTGAGTAATATTAGACATGTAATCTGGCATTTTTAATTCTAGCCATACTTGAAATACTATTAAGAGTACACTTATAAATACAAAAAGCCAATCTTTTTTAGTTAGTTTTTTTAGTAATTTTATCATTTTAACCTCCATTTTTATATTATGTATTTGTACATAATTTCTTGACTATATGAATTATAGCATTACTCTTTTTTGATGTCAATTATTTAACACAAATTCCCATAAATTGTTTAATTTAAAAATCTAGAGCTATATTTTTTGACTCTAGGTTTATTCTGTTTTAAAATATTTCACTATGACTACCGGTAGTAACAAGTAATAAGACAAGTTCATTATCTACATATTGATATACTAGTAACCAATCTGGCTCTATATGACACTCTCCGCAATTTTTATACTTTTTACTATCATTTAGCATATGATTTTGATACTTTTCAGCTAGTTTTTCTTTATTAGCTAATTTTTCTATAACCTGACGCAATTTGTTTATGTCTTTACCCTGTTTATAAAGTTTCTTTAATTGTTTTTTAAATTCCGATGTTGAATGAACTTCGAGTATTGTTTCTATTTTAAAATCAATCTTCATCTAAAATATCCTTGAACATTTGGTCTATGTCGTGATATCCTTTATATCTTTCAGGGTGTTTAGCAATGCGTTCTGCTTCTTTTAATGCTCTTTTCAGTTGTCTACTTGGTTTAGGTTCTGAAATATTAAATGGTATACTGGAAGTCTTTACACATTGTGTTAAAAACATATTAATCGCAGTACTCATATTTAAACCTAAATCTTTAAATAACATATCTGATTCTTTCTTTAAGGTTGAATCCACTCTAACATTTAAATTAGTAGTATTAGAAGTATTATCCATAATTCACGCTCCCTTTCCTCGTATTAATAATAACATAATTCTAATTTATAGTCAATACATTTTCATTACATTGTCATTACATAATATGAGAAAAAAAGAAAGAATATTAAACTATTCTTCCATATACTATTTAGTTTTTTCTAATTCTTCATAGAACCTATCAGTAAGTTCTGGATACAAATCAAAGAAAGTTCCTATTTTTAATCCTTTCTTTGACCATCTGATTACTTTAGGTATTAAATCACTATTGTCTAAAGGAATATAACTAGGTCTGCTAGGATATAAATATAATTTGATTTTTCCCTCGTCATTAAATTTTATTAGTTCTTCATAAACATTTGTTATTTTTTCTTCTTCAAGTACTTGCTCTTCTTTATTACTTACAACTTCCATAGACCAACCTGTAATACCATTAAGAAAGTTTTTAGAACTTAGTTTATAAATAGAACCAGATACATCAAATATATCCTTAAACATACCTTTTTTTCTTTCTACGAGAACAAGATTGTTATCTTCGTCATTACCACCTAAGTAATAATATAAATCACTATGTTTGTTACTTAAGAAAATGGTAGCTACTGCCTTTGAAGATGTGGCATATACCCAGTTTTGCTGATGTGTACTCTTATGTGGTTTGATTACTTTTAAATCAGGAATATGACTTCCATGATATACATACTTGTTTTCACTCATATTTATTCTCCTTTTAAACTATTCTTCCATATACTTTTAAATCTTCTACTTTTTCTATTTTAACATTAACTATAGTTCCCTCTTCTACTACATCATTAATAATTACTGGTATAAAGTTAGAGGTGTGAACAATAGTGGTACCATTAGAATGAACCTCTACTACACCATCATAAGTCTTACCTATCTTACTTTCATAGAAATTATGTTCGTACTTATTAGATAAATCTAATATTCTATGCACTCTCTTTTTCTTTTCTTCTGGAGATACTTGATTATCCATTACGGCTGCTGGCGTACCTTTTCTTTTTGAATATGGAAAAGTATGAATCTTAGTAAAACCTATTTCTTTTAGAGTATCTATTGTCTCATTAAATTCTTCTTCACCTTCATTTGGAAAACCGACGATTAAATCAGTAGTTAAAGATATATCAGGTATATCTCTTAAATTATCTACCATAGATAGAAATTGTTCTTTGTTATATCTTCTATTCATAAGTTTTAATATTTTATTAGATCCTGATTGCAATGGTATATGTAAATGTTTAGCCATCACTTTATTTTCTTTTAATAGTTCTTTTATACCAGGAGTTATTTCATTTATTTCTATTGAAGATAATCTTATACGATATATATTTGGTATATTTACTAATTTATTTAATAGTTCTTCAAGGGTAGTATTTATATCAGTTCCATATCTACCTGTATGAATACCAGTTAGTACTATTTCTTTATAACCCTTTTCTACTAGGGCTGTCACTTCATTAATAACATCTTCAGGATCTTTACTTCTTACTCTTCCTCTTACATATGGTATTATGCAGTAAGAACAGAAGGCATTACATCCATCTTGGATTTTAACAAAAGCTCTAGTATGACTATCAAAGTTAGTTATTTCCATCTTTTCAAAATCTACTTTAGTTAAATCATATATTATTTTTTTCTTTTGTTTTGTTTTTATATATTCTTCAATTATTTCTACTATTTTAGATTTATCTCTATTACCTAAAACAATATCGACATCGATATCTTCAGCATTAACCTGGCTATAACAACCCATTACGATAATAATAGCATCTGGATTATTTTTTTTAGCCCTATTTATCATCTTTCTGCTTTTCTTATCACTTTCATTAGTTACACTACAAGTATTTATTATGTATATATCTGCTTTATCTTCAAAATCCACGACTGTATAATTATTATTTTTTAATATATTAGTAACTAATTCGCTTTCATATATATTAACTTTACATCCTAATGAACATATTCCTACTTTCATACTTCTTCCTTCTTTCTTTTAGTATTTTAGCACATTATTTTAATAAAATAAAGCATTTATAAAGAAAAGGAATACTAAAATATTCCTATAGTTACATCATCTATAATATCTATATTCTCGCTATTTGGTACTTTTGGTAATCCTGGCATAGTCATTATATCTCCAGTTAAGACTACGATAAACTCTGCTCCAGCCTTTAATACTAGGTCTGCCACATGAATATTATAGTCTTCTTTAGGATCTAAATTCTTAGGATCATCTGATAATGAATACTGTGTTTTAGCAATACATATTGGCATATTATTATATTCCTCTAGTAATGATAGTTTTTCTAAAGCTACATCTGAATATTCTACATCTTTAGCACCATATATTTTGGTAGATACTTTGTATATTTTTTCTTTAATACTATCATTTATATCATAAACATAATTAAAGTTATTGGGTTTATTAATATTATCTAAAACTTTTCTTGCTAAATCTATACTTCCATCACTACCTAATGAATAACCATCAGTAACAGCATAATCTACATCTATCTTGCTTAACTGCTCCTCTAGAAAGTTGATTTCTTTATCAGTGTCTGTACTGAATCTATTAATAGCTACGACTACATTAAGTCCATATACTTCTTTTAGATTATGGATATGTTTATATAAATTATTCATACCTTTTTTTAAGTAATCAATACTTTCTTTGGTTATATCTTCTTGAGGCATTCCTCCATGATATTTAAGTGATCTAATTGTAGCTACTAGAACTACTGTATCAGGATGTGTATTAATATTTCGGCATTTTATATCTAAGAACTTTTCTGCTCCAAGATCCGCTCCAAAGCCGGCTTCAGTTATAGTTATATCTCCTAATGACATAGCAATATTAGTAGCTATTACACTATTACATCCGTGAGCGATATTGGCAAATGGCCCACCATGTATGATACATGGATTACCTTCAAGTGTTTGAACTAAATTAGGTTTTATAGCATCTTTTAGTAAAACAGTCATTGCTCCATCAGCCTTTAACATTCTAGCAGTTATCTCTTTTCCTTTATTATCATAACCAATTACAATATTACCAAGTCTTCTCTTCAAGTCGTTTAAGTCTTTACTTAAACATAGAATAGCCATTATTTCAGAAGCAGCAGTTATATCGAAACCATCCATTCTCTCTTTAGTATTTTTTTCTTTTGATAGTCCTGTATTTATTACTCTTAACTGTCTATCATTTAAATCTAAGCATCTTTTAAATATTACCTTATCAATATTTAAAGTATTACCTTGATAAATATGATTATCTATTACTGAACATAATAAATTATTGGCAGTAGTTATAGCATGAAAATCTCCAGTAAAATGAAGATTAATATCTTCCATTGGTATTACCTGGGCATATCCTCCACCAGTAGCCCCACCTTTTATACCAAATACTGGTCCTAGTGATGGTTCTCTTAGAGCTAAAATACTTTTCTTACCCAATTTACATAATGCATCATTTAATGATATTGATACAGTAGTTTTACCCTCACCCATTGGAGTGGGATTAATTGCAGTTACTAAAACTAATTTACTATTTCTTTTTTTATTTAATAAATCTAAAGATATTTTAGCCTTATCATTACCATATAATTCTATTTTATCTTCGATACCAAGTTCTTTGGCTACTTCAGTTATATTTTTAGGATTTATACTTCTTGCTATTTCTATATCAGTCATTTTATCATCTCTTTCTTTAATATAATAATTCTTAAGTATTATATCATAAATATATAGATTTAAAAAGATAGTAATTTTTTTACTATCTTAGTTTATTACCACAGTTGGTACAGAAGTTCCCTCCGTTAGCGGGAGTTCCGCAATTAGGACAAAACTTAGGTCCTATGCTACTTTCTTCTGCCTTTACTTCCTCTACTGGTTCTTCTTTAACTACTTCTACCGGTTCTTCTTTTGGCTCTTGTTCTTCTTTCTTGAATAGGCTTCCTGGTTCTGGCATTTCTCTTTCTTCTTTTGAAACTGAATCTTCCTTTTGAACTGCTCCCATCATTGTTGCACCACTATTTTGAGCCATATTCATTCCCATGAATCCCATCATTGCTCCGTTACTATTAGAAGCTGCACTCTTCATTGCTTCAGCACTTGCTTCGGCCATTAATCCTGACTGAAGAGAACCATTTGAGAATATTGTAGCATCGTCAATTTTTGATACTCTTTCCATTGATTTATCAGTTAAATTAATGTCAGCGATTGCTATATCAGATATTTTAACACCATATTTTTCTACTAAATCACTTTGTAATAGATTATTCATTTCTGTTACCATATCAGTATTATACATACCAATATCACCAAATGGTATTTTGTGTTTTCTCATTACAACAGTTATAGCTTGTGTTAATTTTTCAACGAACTTAGTTTTAAATTGATCTTCAAGAATATCACTATAGTATATTGTATCTTTAGCATTAGAACCAATTACATTTTGAACTAGTACAGTTGGATTATCTATTTTTATAGCGTATTCACCAAAGAATGTTACCTCAAGCATTCCATATTTATCGTCAGTTATCTTTCTTGGTTGTGGAGAACCAAATTTATTACCTGTTATTGCAAGTAAGTTTATATAATAAACTCTTTGGTCATTAGCGGTTTGACCACCAAATGTTGTTCTCTTACCCATCTTTTTGATAGCTTCAACTAAGCCTTTACCAAAGCCACCTTCAAAGATGCTAGTCTCTGTTCCTTTATCAAAAGTGTATGTTCCTGGTTCAGCAGAGAATTCTAAAATTGCTCCATTTTCTACAACCATCATTGCGGTTCCTTCTGGTACTGCAATGACACTTCCATTAGATATTATGTTTTCAGAAGGATTTGTATTTCCATTACCATGCTCTACTCTTCCTCTTTGAACTAGTACTCCTTTCTCCATTGTTGGACAAGTTACATACTCCTTAAATTGATCTCCTAAAACAGAAGACTTTGAAGTACTAAATGCTTTTATTAATCCCATATTATTTCCTCCTCTTATTTAATTTAGCATTTTGTTTTAATTACTTAATTTGTGCTTATTGATACTAGGATATAATCATAATCATCTAGGTTAAATATTGTATCACAATACTCACACTTACCAGTATTATTAACATCAATACTAGCACCACATCCTGGACATTTACGTACAATACCAAAATCTTTAGCATTTAATTTTTTCTCGAATCTTAATATATTTCTTTTTTCTATTCTTCTTGTATCATCTCCAGATATAAGATTTCCAGTATTTATGTCAATTATATAATCCATATATCTGGATATTAGTTCTACATCAACAATTTCTTTATCCTCTAAAATTTTTCTACTTATAACTCTGGTGTTTTTAACATTAATTTCGTCATACATTTGTCTTTTGTTATGACTAGTTAATTCGTTTATTTTGGCTGTATAATTATTATATAGTTCATTACTTAGAAAGTGTCTAACATCAGTTAAATCACCTTTCATGATACAAGTATATAATTTTACAAAGATATTATCGACTTTTGTCTTAAACATTGCCTCGTTAAAATCTTCCATAGTCCTACCTTTCTAAAGTTTGTCCTAAAGATACTTTTTTACTCATTACATAATCACTAGCATCTTTTACTAGAATGCTATCACAGTATTCGCAAGTAGCGGAACCTACGATATTAACTGGAGCACCACAGTTAGGACATTTCTCAATAGTTTTACTATTTGATGCTGATTTAACAAATGATAATTTATATTTTATATTCATTTTAGCCTTATCTGTTCCACGAGTTACTTCTCCAGTTGCATCTTTTATAACATAATCATAACATCTTACATTTAAATATGCATCTACTGTGATAACATCATTTTCTTTATGAATATCTATTATTTTGACATCAATTAGTTCAATATCTTTCATGATATTTCTCTGTTTTTTTAATTTTAATGTTTCTAATTGACTACTATACATGTTGTATATTTCGTCAGTAGTTAGTTTTCTTATGGTATCTGTATCAAAATTCATCCATGCTGTTTGAATATCTTTATATGTTCTAAATACTTTTGTTTTGAATTCATTTATATTTAAATCTTTATCAATACTCTTTATTTTTTCTAAATCAATATCTTTATAATTACTTGTATTATTAGAACTATTTATACTACTTGATATGCTAGAACTTCCACCGCTACTGTTTCCTCCATTATTGTTTTTAGAAACTATTATAATTACTATTACAATTATGATAATGGTTATTAATAATGATATACCACTGACAGGACCACCGCTAGAACTATATGAACTATCACTGTAGCTCCAATCACTACCTGAGTCCCAGCTACTACCGGAATCCCAACTACTTCCTGAATCATAATCTGAATCCCAACCCGAATCTGCAAGAGCTGGTCTATATAATGTACCAAAACCAACTAATATTACTGCTAATATTAATAATATTTTCTTTTTGATAATAATCACTCCTCTACCTAATAAGATTATATCATACTTAATTTAAAATAAGAAGTTTTTTATTATCTTTTTACAAAGTATTCTTCATACCATTTTAAGAAACTATATACAGCCCATATCCTACGGTAATTATCTTTTTCTCTATTTTTATGTTCATCTAATATTTTCATTAAATAATCATTATTGAATAGCTCTTTAGAGATATCAGTATTAAATGTATTTTTTATTTCATTATAAAAGTCATCTTCTCTTATCCATTCTCTAATTGGTACTGGAAAGCCTAGTTTTTTCTTTTTGTAAGCATCATTTGGTATTACCTTTTTAGCAGCCTCTCTTAAAGCTACTTTAGTAGTACCTTCACTTACTTTATATTTCTTTGGTAATATACTAGATATTTTAAAGACATCTATATCAGTAAATGGTACTCTAGATTCTATAGAGTGAGCCATAGTCATTCTATCTACGATAGTAAGAATATTATTACTTAGCCAATATCTTATATCTACTGCAAGCATTTTATTTAGTTTATCATAGTCTTTATACTCTTCATATACTTCTTTAGTTATATCTTTATTTTTTATATAATCTTTATATTTAAGTACATCTTTTAATTCATCATCATAATAAGTTCTATTTATACTAACATAAGATTCTTCAAGTGACATACCTCTTCTTATTATATATCTAGTTATTTTATTTTTAGGAAGTACTTTGCAAATACCCGCAAGGGTCTTTCTTATAAATAATGGTAATTTAGTATAGAAGTTATCATCATAACTATTATAGCCTCCGAAGAATTCGTCGGCACCTTCACCTGATAATACAACTTTTACATCTTTACTGGCAAGCCTTGATAAGAAGTATACCGCTATTGCACAGCCATCAGCTGTTGGTTCGTCCATGTGATAATAGACATCAGGAATAGCTTTCATATATTCTTCTTTAGATATTTTTTCACTAATATTCTTTATTTTTAATTTATCTGTTAAGTCTTTGGCATATTCTATTTCACTATATTTAGCTAAATCAAAACCAATAGTATAAGTTTTATCAGGTCTTGCTAGACTTACTAAGTAAGAAGAATCAACACCACTAGAAAGGAAAGATCCTACTTCAACATCACTTATTAAATGATGTTTTACTGAATCGTCCATTACTTTGGAGATCTCCTCTACTACTTCGTCAAAACTTTCTTTAGTATTAGAAAACTCTACTTTAAAGTATCTTTCTATTTTTATTTTCTTGGTCTTAACATTAATAGTCATAGAATGACCGCCAGGTAATCTATAGACATCTTTAAAGAATGTTTCATCTGTTGGAGTAAAACTAAATGTTAGATATGGTCCTATTAACTCTTTATTTAATTCTTTTTTAAATTTAGGATGAGCTAAAAAACTTTTTATTTCAGAACCAAATAGTATTACATCTTTATTTTGATAATAGTATAATGGCTTAATACCAAAATGATCTCTAGATATAAATATTTCGTTTTTATTCTTATCATAGATAGCATAGGCAAACATACCTCTTAATTTTTTTGGTAATTCTTTACCCCACTTTTCATATCCATGTAATATTACTTCAGTATCAGAGTTTGTTTGAAATTCATATTCAGTTAGTTCTTCTTTTAATTCTTTATAGTTATATACTTCACCATTATATATTATTAAGATGCTTTTATCTTTATTGTATATAGGCTGATTACCACCAGCAAGATCGATTATTGATAGTCTTCTTTGACCCAAAGCAACATTATCATCTACATATATGCCTTCGGCATCAGGTCCACGATGAACTATTCTTTTATTCATTTCTTTTATTAATTTATCTTTGTTTTTTTCTTTACTTATTATTCCGTTTATTCCACACATATTGTACCTCACTTATACATAGTATACCACAAAAGAAAAAAAGTAAAAAGTTTTTACTAGCTATTTACTTTTTCTTTACAAATTTATCTGCTATTTTTTATCAAATCTTTCTTTATATGAACAATGCTTACATATATCTAAATATACTTTATGATCGTTAAAACCTTTTAGAATATTTTGATATTTATCACTACCTAGTATATCTTCCATAGTATTTAAATAAATATTACCTAGATTTGATACTCCTTCACTATCTAGGCAGCAGATACTAACTGTTCCATCAGATAATATGGCTAGCTGCGTTTTGGCTCCTAGACAAGTACCACTTTCATTATAATAATCATTATTTATACTTGGCCAAGTAAATTTATTATCTAAACTTAAATATACTTTATCTTTTAGTTTTATACCATTATATATTTCTTCTTTATTATAGACTTCTCTTAATACTTTGATATATTCTTTGGTTTTATTATCCATCTTATTATTATCTAATGTCCAAAAGCGATAACTTATATATGAAGACAATTCATTTACTGAAGATATGATATCCTCAAGATAGTTCTTTTTATTATTTTCACTATGTAAAGATATATTTATTTGATAGATATTATCATATTTTTTTAATATGGGTAATTTATCTTTTAGAAACACACCATTGGTAGTAATACATACTTTTTTATTATATTCTTTTGTGATATCTAGTATTTTATCTAAGTTATGGTGTGTAAGTGGTTCTCCTTTTACATGAAGATATATATAATCTGTATAGTTATTTATTTTACTTAGTACTTCTTTAAATTCTTCAATAGTCATTTCCCTTTTTATTTTGTTTGAACTACTACAAAAAGAACAATTTAAATTGCATACATTAGTTATTTCTATATATATTCTTTTAAACCTCATACTATTACCTCTTTAACTATGTAGTATTATATAATATTTATTATCTTAAATCAATACTAACTATTTTATTTACTTTTCATGAAAATCCAAGGTATTTTCATGTCCAATATAGCCTAATTCTTAGTCTATATTGGAGTCTCATTAGACCTATCATATCCACAGTTAAAACCAAAAGAAAAGAATTAATTCTAATAGAATAATTTCTTTTCAGAATAATAAATTATTATTTACAACATACATCAAAAAAATCCTTGCCAAATTCAGTTTGTTTTATCATTCCTTTTGTTATATCTAACTTATCTAAAAATTCAGACTTATATTTAATTATTCCATTTCCATTAGCAATAGAATCGTATATTTTTTCTTCTACATAGTATTGATCATCTAAAATTTTAATTAACTTTAGTCTTTCTAAATTATTTAAACTTTTTATTACTTTTTTTTCTGAACAATTAACATAAAAATCATCAGTTAACAAACAATCCAATACTGGTATTTCGCCTTCGTTTTCTTTCTTTTTAAGAACATAAATAGGTATTGCCCTCTTTTCATATATTTTTGTAAAAATTTTTACATCTGTTGTATCCATTTGCTTTATAACATCCGAAAAACTAGGATGAACGATTTCCTTTTTTGTTATATCCATATCAGAAGCCATTAAGTTTAAATATAATTGCCTTATATCTTCTTTGTTCCAATTATAACTAGCAGCCTGAACAGCAGGAATAAATATGCTAGGATCGGCTTCAACTATATTTTTTTCATCCTTACTTTCTAACTTTTTTTGTAATTCCTGTTCTAGTTCTTTAACCATAAATTCTCTATTAATACACCACATTTCAACTCCAGCTAATGCGTTTTTTGCACATCTGGGTAATAATGATACTATTTTTGCCATTTCAATTAGCACAGGTTTTATACCATCTTTATATATACTATCCTTAGTGTTATCTGGTATTACATCAACCATTTTCTTCAATTCATTCATATATTTATTCCTCCATAATAAGTATTATAAACTAAATATTTTAAAATATATCAAATATCAGATAATTTCAAAGTATTTATTCATTGATACTTATTGTACAATACTTACTAACTTTATACAATATTAAATACTAAATTTATTAAATATTACCCCACCGAATATAATGGATATGGCTGATATTTATTTATAGACTGAGAAGCAGACTATAAATAACACTCTAAGACCTTGGCTTAGAGTGAACGGAATAATATTTACATATATCTTTTAATTTACAATCAGTACAGATAGGACTGATACTCTTACATTTATATCTACCAAAGAAAACTAACTGATGATGAACTTTATTCCATTTATCTTTAGGTATCTTCTTCATAAGTTTCTTTTCTACTTCAAGAACATCGTCACTATCTTTGGCTAGTTTAAGTCTTTTACTTACTCTATTTACATGAGTATCTACCGCTATTAAAGGTTCATTATAAATAACTGATAAGAAGACATTAATAGTTTTTCTACCTACTCCAGGAAAAGTACTTAAATATTCTCTATCATTTGGAATAACTTTAATATTATCATTTATTAATTTAGTAGCTATTTCTTTAATAAATACAGCCTTCTTTTTATAAGTACCTATTGGTTTAATTATTTTTTCGATATCTTCAAGACTAGCCTCTGATAACTCTTTAACACTCTGATACTTTTTAAATAAAACTTTATTTACCATATTAACTCTTTTATCAGTAGTTTGAGCACTCATTACTATAGCTATTAATAATTCATAGTCTTTGGTATATTCTAGTTCACATTTGGGATTAGGATATAATTCATCTAAATAATCTAATATCTTATTAATCATCATTTATCCAATCATAAAAGAAATAGTCTTTAGTTTCTTTTTTACTTTCACGGTACTTTTCTTTAGCTTCTTGTATATCTTTTTTATTCTTATATCCTTTTTTACGCCATTCGTATAATATCTTTTCAATATATCTAAGACTTGTTACACCATTATATATAGCCTCTTTTAGGCCTTCCATTATTAGTTCGTGTGAAAAGCCATCATCTATCCAGCCTTTAATTATTTGACATTCCATTGAGGATATTGTTCTACCAAACTCTTTTTCAAATATAGAGAATATATCACTATTATCTAGTGTCTTATCTTCTTTTTTATCTATTAATATATTGACTATCTTTTTATAAAGTAATTCTAATGATATATATTCTTCACTCTTATTATTTTCTTTTTCAACAGTTATAGATATTATCTTTTTTTCATTTAAACTATTTAATAGTTCCATTACTTTGAATTTATCTATTCCTAGTTCTTCACTTAATCCTAAAGGATTATATATTACTTTATTACCTTTATCCATAACAAATATTAAGATTATTAATTCTTCAGGAGTAATACCTAATCTAAGATAGTAATTAAATAAATATCTTGGTAATACAATTGGTTTTTCTTTTAATATATTTTCTATCTCATTCATTGGAACCTCCTAGTACACTGGTAAATACTTCTTCATTTGTTTTTATATCATAATATTTGTATGTTAATTTATTATTTTTTCTTATTCTTTCTTTATAGTATAAACTATTTCTTGTATAAGATAAATCTAGGTCACTTTTCTTTATTTCATTAGCACTTATACTATATACTTCTTCATAATTTAAATCTAAAACTAATACTTTATCTTTAGTTTTTATTATGTAGTAGTTATTATCTTTATTTAAATATTTTATATCTTTTAAATTAGTATTTTCATAAATATTATTTAGTAATTTCTTTTGATAGTTATTATTTTTTATTATAGGATATAGAATTATACTAAATATGAGAAGAATTATAGTTATTAAAATGGTTATTAATACTTTTTTATTCATACTACTTCTCCTCCATATAATAGATTGTATCATTTTTTTTATTTTTTGTGAATAGTTTTACCTCTTATTTTATATGAAGAAACACTGAAATTATCTTCGTAGATAGTTAATGTGGTATAGCTATCTTTACTTATGGTATATGAATCTATCCATACTTTAGATAATTCATACATAAATTTATAATTAAACTTAGTATAGGCATCATAAAAGAGTACTAAAAGATTACTATCTATGGTTATATAGAAGTTTTTATCGATATTGTATAAATATATAAAATCACATTCTAAAAAGTTATCTTTATTTAACTTATCTAGGTATATACAAAATGTCTTATTATTTAGTATTATTTCTATTTTATCATTTATCTTGAATATAATATCTTGTAGTACTAGGGTATCTTTTAGTAGGTATTCTTCAGTATAGTTAATGTTATACTTAGTATTATCTATTTTTATTAGGTAGTCAGTATCAGTAATAGTGGTTCCTTTTATCACTAGAAGATAAAAAGTATTATCTTTATTTATTAAGAAAGATATACTGGTATCACTCTTGATAAATCTAATAGAATTATCCTCAAGAATGTTATAGTCTTCTTTATAATCATTTGAAAAAGTGCATCCAGTCATTATAAAAAGTAATATTGTTATATATAGATATTTCATAGTAATAATTATGTACTTCTTATTATATTTAGTACTCTATTATATAATAAAAAAACGACTCAAGGCTTTGAAAGTTTCCTGAGTACCAATCGATATAAATTATATCATAAACTATAATTATCTTCAAGTATTTAAACAAAATTGTTCATTATGAAGACCTTAGGCTTCATAATGCCCCGAAAGACTACAGGCTTAAGGGGAATAACATAAAAAAATACCTATATTTCTATAAGTATTTATCTTTAATATATTTAGTTATTTCTTCTTTATCATTACTAATACTGCTATTAAGTATATTTATCTCTATGTCCTCAAGTATATCTTTAATATATTTACCAGGAGGTTTATTTAATATCATAGATATTTCTTCACCAGTTACATTTATATCTCTTCTTGTAAGGATTGGTAATTTAGAATACATAGTATTTATTTTTCTTCTTGGTATACCTTTTATTTCAGCATAGACAGTACATAGATATAAACCATATTTATATAGTAGATAGTTATCTATTTTATCATACTTTAATAGTTCTCTTAATTTAGACATCTGCTCCTTCTCTACTTTAGTAAATGGATAGATATCATCTACTTCTAGCTGACACCAAATACCTGTAAGATCAGTACACATAGTAATTGTAGCTAGTTTATCTAAATCTAAAGCATTAGTAAGATTTAGTTCTAGAAGGAGTCTTCTTCCTCTTTCTTTATTCTTAGATAGGAATATTTTATCTAGTTCTTCTTTCTTTCTATTTATAGATAATGATTTTAAGAGATAACTATATTTAGTTAAGAAGTATTTAGTCTTCTTTTCTATATCAAAATCTAGGATAGTAGCAAATCTTATACATCTAAGTATTCTAAGAGAGTCCTCTTTGATACGATATCTAGGATTACCTACTGTTTTAAGTAGTTTATTATCTAAATCACTTCTTACATTTAGTATATCTAGTAGATTACCATCTTTATCAATACATAAAGTGTTGATAGTAAAGTCTCTTCGTAAGAGGTCTTTTTTGATGTCTTTGATATATTTTATTTTTACTGGTTTTCGATTGCTTTCATACTTTATTTCTTTTCTAAATGTAGTAGTATCAAACTTACAACCTTTATATACAATTACGACAGATCCATATTGCATATCTGAGATAATTACATCATCAAATATTTCTAATATTTCTTTAGGAGTGGCACTTGTACAAATATCTATGTCATTAGTTTTTCTTCCTAATATTAGATCTCTGGGATAACCTCCGACTAGGTAGGATTCATAGTTGTGTTCAGATAATTTTTTTAATACTTCAAGTGCTTTTTCTTTCATATTACCTCCACTTATATTATAGCAAATAGATAGAAAAAATGCAAAGTAATTAGTATACTTTACACTTTTATATTTCTTATCTATGTCTTGGTTTTGATACTTCTTCAGTAATAGTACTATCTTGTAGTAGAAACTGAACTTCTTCTGTTACAAATCTACCTGTTTGAACATCAAAATAGAATTCATTAGCGGGAAGGGCTGGATCTTTTAGAAGGGCAGTACTTGGTATTTCTTCTTCCTTAAATGGGGATGCAAAAAAGAGATTTAACTTTATGTATCTATTTATGATGGTTTCTTTAGAGTGGTAGGCTGTAGCGGCATCTTGGTAGTAGCCATCAAATATTTTATATTTGAAACTGGCAAATTCTAACTTATTTTCTTTAATAAGTTTAATTACTTCTTTCATGGCTACATTGGGATCTCCAGAGGTTGCATGGGCTGCGATAGCTATTTTGTCTTGTTCGTCATATAGAAGCACACCAAGACAGGTGGATAATGAACGGGTACCTATAATGGGTTTATCTATGGCTGTAATACCTGCATGATTCATATCCACTATTGTTAATTTTTGTAATAGTTCTTCTTTTGTCATAAACTCTCCTTTTATAGAGAAAATGTAAAGTAATTACTACTTTACACTCTCATGTTATTTATATTCTTTTATTTGCTTTTCAATCATAGTAATAAATTCTTCAGTACTCATGGTAGTAGTAGATTCTTCACCATACTTACGATATGTTATGGTATTGTTATCTCTTTCATTATTACCTAGGACTAGAGTATATGGTATCTTTCTAGTTTGAGCCTCTCTTATTTTATAACCCATCTTTTCATCACGAGAATCTAGTTCTACGCGAAACTCTTTTTCTCTTAGTTTATTTAATAAGTTAGTAGCGTACTCTAGGTGGTATTCATTGTTTACTGGGATAATGTTTATTTGGACTGGAGATAACCATAATGGAAGGGCTCCTTTTGTTTCTTCAAGAATGAAGGCTGTGAATCTATCAAATGTTCCAAATATAGCTCTATGTAGAACTACTGGTACTTTCTTTTCACCATCTTTATCTATGTATGATAAGTTAAATCTTCTTGGTAATAGGAAGTCTAGTTGACAAGTTGATAGAGTTACTTCAGGACCTACGGCTGGTTTTACTTCAACATCTAATTTAGGTCCGTAGAAGGCTGCCTCGCCGATGGCTTCATGATATGGTACTCCGATTTCATTAAGAACCTCTCTTAGTTCGTTTTCAGCATTATTCCACATTTCGTCGTCATCAAAGTATTTATGTTTATCTTCTGGATCTCTAAGAGATAATCTGAAAGTATAGTTTTTTAAGCCAAAGTCCTTGTAGACATCTAGTATTAGGCTTACTACTTCTTTGAACTGATCTTTTATTTGATCGGGTCTTACAAATAGATGGGCATCATTTTGACACATACATCTTACTCTTTCTAGACCTTTTACTGCTCCTGATGCTTCATATCTAAAGTCTGTAGCAAACTCTCCTATTTTGATTGGTAGTTCACGATATGAATGGATTGTATTTCCATAGATTAGCATATGATGTGGACAGTTCATTGGTCTTAGTACAAATTCTTCATCATCTACTTTCATTGATGGGAACATATTTTCTTGATAGTGGTCCCAGTGGCCTGAAGTCTTATATAGGTCTACTGTTCCAACACATGGTGTATATACATGAGAATAACCTAACTTCTGCTCTTTATGATAGATGTAGTTTTCTAGTTCTTTTCTTACTATTGAACCATTTGGTAACCATAAAGGCATTCCTTTACCTACTAGATCATGATTCATAAAGATATCTAAGTCTTTGCCTATCTTTCTATGATCTCTTGCTTTACGATCTTCAAGTTCTTTGATGTAGTCATTTAGATCTTCTTCATTTCTAAAGCATACGCCATATATTCTTTGAAGCATCTTGTTATTTGAGTCAGCTTTCCAATAAGCACCAGATACTTTGATTAGTTTGAAGTATTTTAATTCTTTTACTGTATCAACATGAGGGCCACGGCAAAGATCAGTGAAGTCTCCTTGGGTATAACAAGATATTACTTGTTCATTTTCATCCATTCTACTAATTAAATCTATTTTATATGGATCATCATGGAACATGTCTAAGGCTTCTTCTTTGGTTAATTCATGTCTTACTATTCTCTTTCCATCTTTGGCTATTTTTTTCATTTCTTTTTCTATTTTTGGTAAGTCTTCTTCTTTTACTACTTCGTCTCCTAGATCGATATCGTAATAGAAGCCTTCAGTGGTTACTGGGCCTACCCAAAATTTAGCATTTGGATATAAATGCTTTATAGCTTGTGCAAGTAAGTGAGCACAAGAGTGATTTAATTTACTTAAATCTTCATTTTCTTTGATATTTATCATATTATCTATCTCCTTATCTTCTTCTTATTTTCTTTTGATATTTTCTTTTTCCTTCTTGCTTTTTTTCAGCACGCATTTGATGCATAAAGGCTGAAGAGCAAGTTCTATCATAAATAACAGCATCTAAGCATTCTGCGGACATTCCGTCTAATTCTTTCTTTAGTGTTATTAATTCTTCGATAGCTGAATTTGTTACATCTAAATACCATGTTCTTGGTTTGTTGTTTTCTTGTACCTTGATTGGTATGTAAGTATTTTTCATTTTCAAAACCTCCCTTTAATGAAAAAAAGACCTTTTGAAGGAGAGAGTATTATCTCGGTACCATCCTTCTTGGGTCTTAATTTTGATAACGGCTATTAACCGGAAATGTTTGCATTTCACTCTGAGGTAGTAATTATATACTTTTATTATTAGTTTACACCAGCCACTAACTCTCTATGAATAAAATATATATAATCGTGTCCTCGTCACTGCATTTAATATGATTTAATTATATGACTAAATGTTTGATTTGTCAACTGGTATTGTGTTATTTTTTTCCCTCTTAAACCTGTAGTTTTAAGAGGCTTTAGTGAGCCTATGGTCTCCCAAAAGAATGCTTTTGGTAATTTATATTATATAAAGTGTTTTAACCATAGAGATTACAAGCTCTATGGTTCCTATGAAGACCTTAGGCTTCATAGGTTATATATTAATAATTATTTCTTTATTTCATTAATTAATTTAATTACTTCGTCATATGTTTCGTCAAGTAATTCTAGTCTAAATGATCTAATACCAATATTTTTGTAGTAGTCTATATTGTCTATATAATTTATTTTTTTATAGTGCATTATATGGGTTAAACAATTGTTATGAAGAATTCTATATCTATTTTTATTTATGTCCTCTAGAAAATAGATATCTTCTTTCTTACATGGACACATCTGTAGTTCTTTGATTGGGCAGGACTTGGTAAGCATATTTTCAATGGTACCATAGATAATAATTTCTACTTTATCTTTGATATAATCGTCTAGATAGTTATAATTTATTTCTGGGGATAGTGTTACTCTTTTAACGCCATTAGCAAGAAGAAACTTGATACTATAGTTATTTACTACATTTAGGTAGTAGTCACTAATTAGATTACTATTTTTATACTTATTTATGGCTCCTAGCTCAGTGGCTAGTATGTTACTGCTGGTACTAGGATAAGTACTATTTACTCTTTCTAGTCTTAAATATACTTTGTTGTTACCTTTATACTCTTCATATAAATCGCTATCTAAATATATTCTATCAACATTCATGGCAAGAGAAGCCTCTACTTGGTCTTTATTTCGGGCAAGAACAGATATTTCGTTATGATAGTTTGTTTCTTCTTGGTAATCTAATGGATATTCATTAATGATAAGGTTTCTCTTGATAGTGGTTCTTGCTTCTGTTAGGTTGTCTATGAGTAATCTTCTTATATTATTTAAATCTTTCATATTAACAAAGATATCTTTATTTATATTTATGTTTATTTTACTACATATAAATGGGGTATTTCCTAGTTTGGTTAGTTTTTCTTTTATTTCTTCACTGGTTGTAGGTCTTTTCTGTGGGATTTCTGTTTTTACTTTAGCACTAACTTTATTACCACTGGCATCTTTGAATGTTATTTCTAGGTAACCCTCTATTTGAGATACATCAATGGTTATGATTATTTTCTTCTCACTAGTAGATAGTATTTCTTCATCTAGATGACCGCTGGAGGTTTTGATAAGGGTGTCTTTTTCTTTGAGATTTATTTTATTATCTAGATAGATTATGTCTCCTTTATTAGCGGTATTTATGAGTAAGTCTTTTTCGTTATATATGAAGTTGGCTATCATACCAAGGTTACTGTTTTTGAATCTGATGCCGTCTTCTTGATATAGACTATTTGTTAATTTGACTTTTATCTTTTTAGGTGTTACTTCGAGTACTTTGCCTATTTCTAGGCCTTGATGGTTGGAAGTACTAGTATTCATTACTTTATCATTAAATAAATAACCGCTGGTGAAGTCTCTGTTAAATAGTATTTTTAAGTTATTCTCTTCTTCACTGGTTACTTTGCTTGTATGATTATCTATTAGTTTTCGATATAGTCTTGTTACATAGGCAACATAACTTGGTGATTTCATTCTTCCTTCTATTTTGAAACTTGTGATATCTGAATCTAGTAATTTATCAAAGTTGTTAATGGTATTTAGTTCTTTGGTGCTAAGTAAGTATTTATTTGGAGTATCTATGTATTTACCGTTTTTTATTAATTTGAATGGTAACCTGCAAACTTGGGTGCATTCTCCTCTGTTACCACTTCTTCCACCATTCATAAAACTAAATAGGCAGCAGCCTGAATATGAATTACATAAAGCACCGTGTATGAAGACTTCTTTTTCGATATCTATATTGATGTCCTCTATTTCTTTTAGTGACATTTCTCTATCAAGTACTACTCTTGTTACTCCAAGTGATTTTAATAGTTTGATACCTTCATTATTGTGGTTATGGCACTGGGTTGAAGCATGAACTTCTATATTGGGAAACATTTTTCTTACTAATGATATCATACCTATGTCTTGCATTATTAGGGCATCTACTCCTATTTGATATAGATATTTTATATATTCTAGAAAGTCTTTTACTTCGTTGTTGTAGATAATGGTATTAGCGGTTACATATATTTTTACACCATATAAGTGAGCATAGTTAGTGGCCTCTTTTAATTCTTCATTGGTAAAATTACCCGCGAAGGCACGGGCTCCGAAGGATTTGCCTCCTAGATAGATGGCATCTGCGCCATTATGAATAGCTGCTTTTAGGCAGTCCATATTTCCCGCAGGACTTAATAGTTCTTTCATAGTATCACTTCTTTCGCAAATAGTATAGCATAATTTATGATAAAAGAAAAGAACATACTATCTGACAAATAGTACATTCTCAAGTTTACGAATAGTTAAATTATATTAATGTCAGTTAATACAAATAACTTCTTATCTAATGAGTTTCTTCTCTCATACATATATGCATATCTAATAGAAAGATAAGAAATTAAAGTCTCTACTTTAACACCCATAATTACACACATATTAATTATCCTAAATAAAACTTCTATTTAGGTAGATATCCAAAACAAACTTCGTTTTGTATTTTTCTACATTTAATATGTCTCTGTGCTTATCTATTAGATGATATAAGTATATAATATTCCTTTATACTTGTCAACTATTTTTTGACATTTTATTCATTTTTTTCATAAGAAAGACCTTAGGCTTTCTTATGCCTCTTAAGACTACAGGCTTAAGAGGGAATATATAATAATATTACTTACTCTTCTCTTTTTCTTTAAGATAATTATCTAGTATTTCTTTAATTTTTCTAAATCTATGATTTAGTCCAGACTTGGTTATCTCTACTCCAGTCTCTGAAGATATAATGTTTGCTAGTTCACTTAATGAACTTTCTTTATACTTCATACGATACTCTATTACTTCTTTTAACTTATCATCTAGAGTATCTACCATGTCTAGTTTGTATAATTTTTCAATATCTTTTACTTGTTTTGAGGCTGTTAAAAATATTTTATCTATGTTAGCCTGCTCGCAATTGTTAAGACGATTGGTCATATTTTTATGATCACGATATATTCTTATGTCTTCAAAATACATAACTGCAGAAAAAGCTTTTATTACTCTTAAGAAGTCGCTTATTTTTTCGGCTTCTTTGATATAGACAGTGTAGTTTCTTTCTCTTTTTATTATTCTACTATTAAGGTTGTAACTGTTTAGTAATTTGTTTATGAACTCAGAGTATTCTTTGGTATCTAAAACAAATTCCAAGTGATATCTTGATGTTTTTGGGTCGTTTACTGAACCTGATACTAGAAATACTCCACGTAAATAGGCTCTTAGACTATCTTCATCAGATACTATGTATTCTTTGGGTACAGATAAGTATTTATTGTTATCTAGAATTGATAAGTCTTCGAGTAATTCTTTGGTATTATTGTTTATTGTTAATATATAAGTGAAGCCTTTACCTAGTTTTTTATTTCTAACGGTAATACTTGGTGTTATATTATAGATGTTTTTTATTAGTTTAAAACATCTTCTGGCAACGGCATTATTTTCTAATGATAAAACGATGTTGTTATTTATGTTGGCACTTATTCTAAATATGGCTGATAACTCGGATATATCCTCTAGTCTAGTGGTATCTAATCTAGTTACTTCTTCTTTTACTGTACTGGTAAAACTCATAGTATCCCTTCTTTCTTCTTAATTATATAATATTTTAAAGAAAAAAGAAAGAAATTATTGGGAATCTCTTTCTTCTATTAGGCTATTTACCGCTAGAACGAACTTTTTGGGCATGGTTTTGGCTAATAAGTAGTTTAATTTCATATTGGGTGGTATTATTATTAGTTTGTTTTTAAACATGTGGTCTATAGCATATCTGCTGGCGAATTCACTAGTAAGTGAGGATATGTTAAATTTTACATTGGCAACATTGTTAAAGTTTGTCGTTACTGGGCCGGGACAGAATATGGATATTTTTATGTTTGATTTGTCTTTTTTTAGTTCTTCATAGATAGCTAAGGATAGACTCACTATGTAGTTTTTGGTGGCATAGTATGTGGCCATGTATGGTCCTGGCATGAAGCCCGCCATGGAAGCAACGTTTAGGATGCGGCCGTAATCTCTTTTGACAAAGTCTCTTAGAAATAATTTGGTAAGGATATGATAGGCTTTGATGTTTAAATCTATCATATTCATTTCTTTATCTAGGCTTGTTTCGGTAAAATTGCCTGCGTCGCCAAAGCCAGCGTTGTTTATTAGTATGTCGATGTTTTCGTTTCTTACTTCTTTGTAGAGTTTTATGCACTCTTCTTCTTTGGATAGGTCGTAACCATAGGTTTTTATTTTGGTTTTGGAATCTTTGAATTCTTTGTCTAATTCTTTTTTGTCTTTGGCTACGAGAAATAGGTCAAAATTATATGTGCTTAAATATTTGGCCATATCGCGGCCCATTCCGGAAGAGGCTCCTGTTATTAGTACTTTCATTTTATTGTCCTTTCTAGAAAAAGAATAATCACTACTGACTATTCCCCTCTTTCTAATTTATTAATTACTTCTGTGCATACACAAATTACTTTGTGCTTTAAATCTTCTGCAATGCCCTCAAGTACTGGTGTACCTTTTTCTTTGGCTAGGTCCACTAGATCTTCTGCTTTTCTTTGTAATTCCTTAGCTTTTTTCTTAGCTATTTTTTCTACTTTTTCTTTATCTAAATCATCTAGTTCTTTTTTGATGTCTTCTACTTTTTCAGTGAAGCTTTCTTTGATGTCTTCTACTTCAATTTTATCAACATCAGTCATAAACTCATCAAATTTTCTTTTGATGTCACGTCTTAAGTCGCTTCCTTTTTTTGGCGCAAATAATAGAGCTAAGCCCGCACCAATGCCTGCGCCTAAGGCAAATTTTCCAAATCCATTTTTACTCATTTTTCATTCTTCCTTTCTCTTTGTTATTCTTTCTATTAATGAATAAATTATGTCAACTACTTTATCTGTTATGAATGTAAACTTGTTACTTACTGCATTGACAACGGAAAATACTCCATCTAAGGCAGTAACTTTCTCAGTAATATTATCAACAACTTTATCTATTTTATGTATTGTTATTGTTAACTTTACAGTTAATACTATTAATGCCACTAATAAAATAGCACCTAATATATACAAAATTACTGGTAAAACTTCACTTGCAGTCACTATTATTCATCCCCTTCGTACATTGAATCTATTAAATTAAAGATGTCGTTATCTTCATCGGTACTTACATCTTTATTTCCATTAAGTACTTCATCTATGGTCTTCTCTTCTGGTGAGACTTTTTCAAATTCTTTGGTATCTTCTAATTCTTTTTCTGGAACTACTCTGGCTGTTCTTTTTGGCAATTCTTCTTTTACTTCTATTTTTTCAGCGGTACTTTCAAGGCCATTGTGATTTACAATTTTTACATCGCTATTGTTTACTTCTACTTCTTTGGCACTTATTATTACATTTGGTTTTTCTTCTTTTCTTGGTATTTCATAATCTACGCCGAAATCGTAGTAGTTATCTGCGGCTTCTTCAATGGTTACGTCTTTAGCGGAATCTTTTGTATATTCTATTGGGTAGTCTTTGGTCATATCTGCTAAAAGATTATCGTCGTCATTAAGCATTTGCTTATCAGCGTTTTTGGTTATTTTTACTTCTTTGTATAGTTCACAATTCTCACATAGGTTGTTTCTTATATCATCTGTTAGGCTACCAAAGGCTTTATTTCTTACTGTTTCGAAATCTACTTTTCTAGATGGTCTTTTTATTTCATATGAATCTTCATCTTGGACTTTTACTTCGTCTTTAGTATAGTTTTTATCAAGTACACCATATACAGGAGATATTACAGGAGTTGGTTTGAATTTTCTAGGCTTTGGTTCTTCCTTTTTAGCATATAGTTCTGATACTTTCTTTTCTTTATCTAAAACGTTTTTGTTACCGCTGTAGGCAGTGTTATAATTATTTGAAGGTGTATTTACAAATGTTCTTGGAATTGGGTCATCATCTATGTCCATAGGAAATGAGAAGTTACTACTCCTTGTTTTTACTATTTCTCTATCGCTAATGATATCTTCTTTTGGCGGTTCTTCACGTTGTCTTCTTATTTCTTCTCTTTTCTCTTCTTGTTCGATTTTGTTTCTCATGAATGTAGGAAGTTTATGTTCTTCTTCTTCTTTTTCTTCCTTTTCTAATTCTATTTCTTTTGTTTCTACCACTTCTTCTTCATCAGTGAATAAATCTTTTAATTTATCAATAAATTTCATAGTCATATCTCCCTTTTGCTAATATTCTGGTAAATCAGGAATTACTGTTTCCTCATCTACTACATATTCACTTAAATACTCTGAGAATTTACTCGTCGTATTATCTGGTTTTCTTATTTTATATTCTTCAGCAGTACTTGAATAGTATTCGTCCTCAAGAATCTTTTTTATTAAATTGTCATTATAATCTATACTGTTTATTATTATCATGCTGTTGGCCATCACTTCGTTTAACTTTTCTTTAGAAACTTGGGCCTCTATCTTGGCATAGTTATATATTATTTTAAGAAAGTAACCATCTGTATTTTTTTCTACAACTACATATCCTATTTTTTCGCCATTACTTATTTTATAATAGAATTCACTGCCTGATTCTTCTTTAAAGTTTAATGGATTACGATAATAGTAACTAACAGCATCTACATATAAATAAATATTTACATTTTCATATTTGAACTTCTGATTGTAATCTTTGTCGTATACTTTTTTAACTCCAACGGGCAAGTAGTATTTGTATCCCATTGAAGCGGTATTAGTACTTATGTTATTTTCTTCTACTATATTGTCTATTATTACTTTGTAATCTGTAACTGTATCTATTCTAGTACAACCAATGCATAATATTAATAATGCACTTAGTATTAATACTTTTTTCATATCATACCTCTTCTACATTATAACAAAAAATAAAATAAAAAGGAATACTTTTTTATTATTTTAAAGAAAAAATATAGCTTTTGGCTATATTTCTTGCATTACTGTAATAATCATTGGTTTGTTACCTGTTTCTTTAATTAAATATTTTGACAATTCATCTCTAATAGAATTTTTTACTTTGTTATATTCTATATATCTTGAATTGCTTGTATTTAATAATATTATTTCGGTAGATATTCTCTTTATTTCTTCTATTAACTTATAGGAATCTCTTACATAGACGAAACCTCTGGTAAGTACTTCTGGGCCGGATATTATTTCTTTTGTTTGCTTATTTAAAGTAACTGATATGATCATAATACCATTATCTGATAGTATCTCACGATCTTTTAGAACCATTTCACCAATGTCATCTGATGAATTACCATCTATTAGGATGGAACCCGCTGGTACTTTTTCGAAATTTTCTTTTAGAACACCGTTTTCTATTAGGACAACATCGCCATTTTCTTTTAATAAGATATTTTCTTTTGGTATTCCTGATAACTCTCCTATTTCGGCATTTAATACCTGGTCCTTATATTCTCCACGTATTGGGAAATAATATTTTGGATTCATTAGATTTATCATTATCATTAAATCTTCTTTAGCAGCATGATGTGATAAGTATTTATGTGAAGATAATGTTACTACTTTAGAATCTATCTTGGATATTTCATCTAATAAATGATAGAATGTTTTTTCTCTGTTTTCAAACACTGGTGTTGCTAGAAAAATTGTATCGTCTTCAGTTAACTTTATAAACTTATCATAGCCATTTACTATTTTCATTATGTTGTAATATGGCTTTTCTTTTTCATTGGCATTTAATATTACTACATTTTTATCGTTTATATTTGATAAATCTCCTATTATTTTTTTGTTTACATTTAAATAATGGTTTTCAATAGCGGAATCTATTACTGATTTTAGTCTTTTACCCATTATTACTACTTTTCGATCTGTTTTTTCTAGTTCACTAAATAATTCTTGAATACGATATAAATGTGAATCTAAAACATTGAATATTATTCTTCCGTCAGTAGTATTTAATGTTTCTTTTATTAAATCTGCTATTCTGTGTCTTGGTGATGTAAATCCTTCAACGCCGGCATAATTGGACTCGGTAAGTAAGCATAATACATTTTGTTTTCCTATATATGCTAGTTTTCCTATATCTGTTTTATAGGCTCCTTTCATTAATGGATCTACGACAAAATCTGATGCATAAAAGATTACTCCATCTTTTGTATATATGGCATATCCAAAATTGTCGGGAGCTGAATGTGATAGATTTATAGGAAATATTTTGATTTTTCCTACTTCAAGCGGAATGTTGGCCTTTATTTCTTTTAGGCTACTGGTATCTATCTTGTATGTTTCAAACTCTTTTTTTACGATATCTAAAGTATACTTTGAAGCAAATACTGGTATACCTTCTAAATCTGGCATTAAGTCTGGTAATGCACCAATATTTTCTTCATGTCCATGCGTTAAAAATATTCCTTTTATTCTTTTCTTATTTTCTTTTAAATAGCTTATATTTGGTATTATGTAATCTATTCCTAAAGTAAACTCATCGGCATATTTAAGGCCTGCTTCAAATACAAATATTTCTTTATCTACTTCGATAACAAACATATTTTTGCCATTTTCATCTAGTCCTCCTAGTGAAAATAATTTTATTTTACTCAAATTAATTTCTCCTTTCTTTTTTTCTTAAGTAAAAGACTTAATAATTATAACAAAAAATAAGTAAAAATGCAAATATTAATTATTTAATCACTAAATATGTTTTAACGGAGAAGACCTTGGGCTTCTCTGTTCCTCTTAAGACCTGTGGCTTAAGAGGTAAAAAAAGACTTCACTGATAATTTGAGTGAAATCTTTGTATTTTATAATTCTTTTATTTTTTCTTTAATGCTCATAAGTAAGGTTGCTATATTTGTTCCATCTGTTCCGCCGCCTTGAGCGAATACCTTAGAACCTCCGCCATTACCTTTGCATGATGTTGATAATTCTTTAATAATCGCACCACAATCTACTCTATTCGATGTTGACTTGGCTATGAAGTTAACACTATTATCCTGGTTTTGATTAGCTAGTAAGATAAAACTATTATCTAACTGGTTACTTAAAGTGGATACTATTTGTTTTAATGTTGATATATCATAGTCGTTGGTAATGCTTATTATTGTTGTGATACCATTTATTTCTTCTTTGATGCTTAAGAAACTTGATAAATCGCTTACTGACTTCTCATTCTTTTTAATGGTAAACTCTTTTTCTAGTTCTTTTAGATTTTCTTTTAAACTCTCTAATTCGTTCTTATTTATTATGATATCTTTATAACTAGAAGGTGCATCGTTGGCTATATTAAAGTCAAATTTTAGGTCTATATTTAGTTCTTTAGCTGCTAATACGATTTTTTTGGCTTTATCTAATAGTTTTAACATCTGCTCGTTATATTTAGAAACTTCTTCTCCTAATACTTCTTCAATATTTGTATCAGTAGCAGCGGTTACTCTAAATGTGTCTGAGCCTTTGTTTTCGACGCTTGCTATGGCAAATTTATTTATGTCTTTTGAATTAGTTACATGGGTTCCCGCACAAAGTTCTACGGAATCGCCAATTGTTACTACTCTTACAATGCTTCCATACTTGTCACTGAATAGAGCCATAGCACCTTTTTTCTTAGCTTCATCTAAACTCATGTATTCTATTTTTGTTTCGTATGCTGCTTGTATTTTTTGATTTACTAAATCTTCTACTTTTAGTATTAGTTCGTCTGATAGTCTGCCATGATAGTTAAAATCAAATCTTAGCATTTTGTCGTCTACTTTTGAACCTGCTTGATGAATGGAATCTCCTAGTAGTTCTTGTAGTGATTTTTGTAGTAGATGAACTGAAGAATGGTTCTTCATGGTGTTTAGTCTTTTTTCTTTGGATACATGAGTTAGGATTTTATCTCCTTTGGTTACTGTACCTTCAAGAACTTTGACATATACCATGTGCTGTCCATTTGGTGCTTTGATAACATCTAATACTTCTAGTTTACATTTGTCATTTTTTAGATATCCTGAATCTGCTACTTGGCCACCGCTTTCGGCATAGAATGGATTTTCTTTTAGAAAAATGTAACATTCGTCACTGGAACTATCAACAAACTGGTTATCTTTCATGATAGCAGTTACTTCTGTTTCTAATCCTAGTTTATCGTATCCAACAAATTTACTTTCTTCTTTATAATTTATTAGGGCATCATTTTGAATGTTCATGCTACTCTCTACTTTTCTGCTATTTCTTGCTAATGTTTTTTGAGCATTCATATATGACTTGAAGCCTTCAGTGTCTACTGTGAAGCCTTTTTCTTCAGCAGCTTCCATAGTAAGTTCTATTGGGTAACCATAAGTGTCATATAATTTGAAGGCATCTTTACCGCTGATAACTTTGGTACTACTTTGGAATAGTTCTTCTAGATGTTTTTCACCTGATAGAAGGGTCTTTTGGAATAGTAGTTCTTCCTTGGTAATTAAATCTTTTACTTTAGGGGCCTCTCCTACTAAATATGGATATATTTCTTTATAATTTTCTACAACGATATCTACTAAATCACTTAGGAATTCTCTATTTATATTTAGTTTTCTTCCCATACGTGCGGCTCTTCTTAATAGTCTTCTTAGAACGTAACCTCTTCCTACATTTTCAAATACGGCTCCATCTGCTAGTGCAAATGTTAGGGTTCTTATGTGGTCAGCTATTACTTTGAATTCCATTTGGCCTGTGTATGGTAAATGGGCTATTTCTTCAATTCCCTTCATTATTGGAATAAATAAATCTGTTTCATAGTTTGTTTCGGTTTCTTGAAGAATACATGCCATTCTTTCAACACCCATACCTGTATCGATATTTTTACTAGGTAGTTCTGGGTAGTCTTCTCTTTTTAGACCTTCTGTGGCATTGAACTGGCTTAAAACGTTATTCCATATTTCTATGTAACGATCATTTTCTTCTTCATTTTGTAATAGGCTAATACCTTTATGTTCTTTATCATATTTTTCTCCTCTGTCATAGAAGATTTCAGTATCTGGTCCTGATGGACCTGGGCCTATTTCCCAGAAATTACCGTCTAATCTTACTAAATGGTCTTTCTTTATTCCTAATTTTAACCATAGGTTATAAGTGTCGTCATCATGAGTATAAACTGTTACATATAATTTGTCTTTATCTATATCAAAGTATTTTGGACTAGTAAGCAGTTCATAAGCCCAAGTAATAGCTTCTTCCCTAAAATAGTCGCCAATACTGAAGTTACCTAGCATTTGAAAGAATGTATGATGTCTCGCAGTGTGTCCGACTGACTCAATATCTCCTGTTCTGATACATTTTTGACAGCTTGTTAGTCTTTTGTTTTTTGGTACGATTGTTCCATCAAAATATTTTTTTAATGGTGTTACTCCGGCATTTATCCAAAGTACTGTTGGATCGTCTTTGGGAATAAGAGGAGCTGATTCTATTATTGTATGTCCTCTTTCTCCAAAGAAATTTAAATACATATTTATTATTTCATTACCTTTTAACTTTTTCATTTAGTTTCCTCCTGGTATATCTTATATACGTCTTCTTTTAATTTTTCTAGTGTATCATTTGTTATTTCATAATCAAAATCTTTGTAACCATCCATCGCGGTCTCTGTACTATGTTTTTGTTCTTTACCTGATAAACTGGTTTCAAAGTTAATTCTCTCTACTTTGATGGTTACTACGTTGTCGAATTTTTCCTTGATACTATCTATTTCTCTTGGCAATCTGATGTCAGGGACAATGATGGCATCATAAAAATATGAGTATATTTCTATGTCATCTATCTGTCTATCTATAAACATTTCTGCTTTGTTTAGCTTGTTTCTTATTACATCTGTGCCTAATTCTTGAAGTAATGTTCTTGGTTTGGTTTCTTCACTGCCATCCCAACCAGTCATCTCCATAGCATAGAACTTTATATATTTACCCGCTCGTGAAAAGATAACCTTTTTGCCATCTTTCTCGTAGAATTCTTTTAGGTATCCAGCTATTGTATCCTTACCATGTCTAGCCTTTCCACTTAATAAGTATATTTTTGGGTTTCTATAATTCACTTCCATGTCTATTACCTCCATATTTCTTTATAATTATACCAAATAATGAATAATAAGTATAGATAATTTAAATCAAAAAACAAATATAATTATTCAGTAATGTGCTTTCTGCTCCATGAACTCTATAATTAGAGTCTTCCACAGACATAAATTCCGATACGAACTATCGTACATTTTTTA
>UROI01000011.1 GCA_900549325.1 uncultured Mycoplasmatota bacterium
ATGATGAGAGAAATTAGACTTTCTTTATTGGAAGCTGATGTTAACTATAAAGTTGTAAAGGAGTTTACAAATAATGTAAAGGAAAAAGCTTTAGGAGAAGAAGTTAATAAAAGTTTATCTCCTGGTGAAGTATTTGTTAAAATAGTTAAAGATGAACTTACTGAGTTATTAGGTGGAGAAAATACTCCATTAAATGTGAGTGGTAATCCTGCTACTCTTATGTTAGTGGGTCTTCAGGGAAGTGGTAAAACTACTACGATTGGTAAACTTGCTAATTATCTTAGAAAGAATAATAAGAAAAAACCGCTGCTAGTGGCTTGCGATGTATATAGGCCTGCTGCTATTGATCAGTTAAAACAAATTGGTAAGGAACTTAATATTGAAGTTTATTCTGAAGGTAAAGGTAATCCTGTAGAAATATCTAAAAATGGTATTAAATATGCTAAAGATAATGGATATGATTATGTTCTTATTGATACTGCCGGTAGATTACAAATAGATGAATCTTTAATGGAAGAATTAGATAATATTCAAAAAGAGGTTAATCCTAATGAAACTATCTTAGTAATAGACTCTATGATGGGACAAGATGCTATTAATGTTATTAATGGCTTTAACGATAAGATTAAACTTAGTGGTGTTATTTTAACTAAACTTGATGGAGATACTAGAGGTGGTGTTGCATTATCTGTTAAGCATCTTACTAATCTTCCTATTAAGTTTATTGGTGTTAGTGAAAAGATGGATGGCCTTACACCTTTTTATCCAGAGAGAATGGCCTCTAGAATACTTGGTATGGGCGATATTTTATCTATAGTAGAACAAGTACAAAGTGAGATTGATGAAAAAGAAGCCGAGAAGACTGCTAAAAAAATGATGAAAGGTAATTTTGATTTAGAGGATTTTTTAAATCAGCTTAATCAAATAAAGAAATTAGGACCTCTTGAGAATCTTTTAAAATTACTTCCGGGCGCTAAAAAAATGGGACTTAATAATGTTAATATAGATCCTAAAATTATGAAAAGAACGGAAGCTATTGTTTTATCAATGACTCCAGAAGAGAGAAGAAATCCTAGCATATTAAAGGCTAGTCGTAAAAAGAGGATAGCGGATGGTTCTGGTACTACTGTTGCAGATGTTAATAAACTTCTTACACAGTTTGAAGAAATGAAAAAAATGATGAAGATGATGGGTAATGGTAATTTTAAGATGCCATTTTAGATAAAAAATTAAATTATTTGACATAAAGAGTTTTTAATTTATTAAAAAAGCTGAAAATTAGACTTCTTTACTATCTATACACTTGATAAGAACATATTATATGTGTAGATAGGAGGATAAATTATGAATTTTAGTGATGGTTTTAACCAAGGTATGTATGATGGTGATATCGATATTAATATAACTAATACTAATCAAAATGTTAATGACAATACTAATATGAATTACAATAATGTTGGTGCTCCAATGATGGGCGCTTCTATAATGGGAGGAGTTACTTCTCCAGTAATAGAAACTCCTAGAGAAAGAGTAGTTTATAGAAATATTTATCATACTGTACCTCATGTATGTCCTATAAATACAAGAATTGTTAACAATCATATTTATAAACATACTTATCAACCAAGATATACCTGCTGCGAAGAAAATACAGTTACTAACGAACAATGCGGTAGCTGCTGTCAATTTAAATAATTTATTATTTTAAGAGCGTTTAGCTCTTTTCTTTTTAATTTTATACTAGTAGTGTTATAATTATAGAGAGGTAATGAGTTATGGATGAAAGAATTAAAAATGTATTAGATAGACTATCTAAATCTAAATTTAGAAGTAGTTTTCATTTAAAAGATAAAGATGTATTATATATTAAGGATAAAGGAATTGATAAAATTAGAGAGCATGCTTATGATTTTATATCTAAGAGAATTGCTGATACTTCTAATGTTACTGATGGAAAACAAACTCCAATGAGAGGACATCCTGTATTTATTGCACAGCATGCTACTGGTACTTGCTGCAGAGGCTGTCTGGAAAAATGGCATCATATAAGTAAAAATAAAAAAATGGATAAAAATGATATTGATTATGTAGTTAATGTTATTATGTCTTGGATAGAAAATGAAATAAAAAATAAGTAAATATATTATTAAAAATAAAAATGTATCTATATGATATGTTTTTTTAATACTTTTGTTTGCACGAATGGCCGTTTCAAATTTACTCTGCGGTTATTTGTAAATACTCATAATGATCTTTTACGAATTAAAAAAGTCTGAAATAGTGTTGACTTTGACCTCCTAAATAGTATATACTTTGGCTGCAATTGCAAAGTTAAAAATTAATTAATTTTTTAGGAGGGTTTTTATTGAAAAAAATTTTGTTTTTTGTATTTTTACTGTTTGTGATGTGTAATGTAACTAAGGCCAATGAAATGACATTAATTAAAGATAGAATTGACAATACGCATACGTATTATTATGATTCTAATCAGGGCAGATATAGATACTTACTTACAAGTAAATATATCTTTGGCGATAGTGTAGCATATTGCATTGAACTTGGAAAACCAATAGATAATTTTAACTATACTTATTCTAGTTCTTTTGATGGCTTAAGTTTAAGTGAAGATGATATTAATTATATTAAATTAGTAGCATTCTATGGCTATAACTATCCTGGTCATGAAACTGATAAATATTATTTAGCGGCCCAAGATATTATTTGGGAGAGATTATCTAATATTTCTGTTAAGTATATTAGAAATATGAATCCTAATGATTTTATTGATATTTCAAAAGAAAAAGAGGAGATCCTATGGCTTATATCTAGACATAATTTGAGACCGTCTTTTTATGATAGTAATATTAGTATTGTACGTGGAAAAGAACATATACTAGTAGATACTAACAATGTACTTGAAAATTATGGTTGCAATAATGATTATATGTATTATGATGGTAATAAACTTATTATTCAGGAAAAATATCATGATGATAGTATTACTTTTTTTAGAGCAAATTATGTTGATAAACAGTTTTTCTTATATTCTTCTGGAAATAATCAAAAGATGATGTCGTCAGGTAGTTTATATGACGACGAATTTGAAGTTAAACTTCATTTTATTGATGGTAGTATTAAACTAAAAAAATTGGATAAAGAAACTGGAGAAGTCTCTTCGGGTGATGCTACCTTAAATGGAGCTATTTATGATTTATATGACTCTGATATGAATTATGTTGATAGTTTTATTACTGGTAAAAAAGATAAAATTGATAAATTACCAATAGGAGAGTATTTTATCAAGGAGAGAACTGCGAGTGAGGGATATAAACTTGATCTTAGTACTTATGTTGTTAATATTAATGAAAGTAATTTAAATAGGGAGATTACCGTATATGAAAAAATTATTAAGAAAAGAGTTGATATATTTAAAGTATTTGATAATGGTGGTACTGGAATACTAACTACTGAAGAGGGAGTTGTATTTGATGTATATGATAGCACGGATAATAAAGTTGGTAGTATTACTACGGATAAGGATGGGTATGCTAGTATAATTCTTCCTTATGGTGTTTATATGTTTAAGCAAGTTAATAGTACTAAAGATTATTATAAAGTTGATGATTTTAAGGTTACTGTGGATAATGATGATACAAGACCAATATACAAATTATTATCTGATAGTGAAATAACTGCTAGGGTTAAAATTATAAAGAAGGACTTTGATACTTCAGATAATATTGTTAATAGTGATATTAAATTTAAGATATATGATGTTAGAGAAAAGAAATATGTTAGTTTTAATGTTACTTATCCAGAAGTTAGTACTATTGATACTTTTACTCTTTCTAGTAATGGTGAATTTATTACTCCTGACGTTATTCATTCTGGTGAATATATATTGTATGAGGTAGATCAGAGTATGAATGGTTATTTATATAATAAAGATGGCGTACATTTCTATATAGGAGAAGAATCTAACTTTATTAATGATGAAGATTATGGCGTTATACTGGAGATTCCCTTCTATAATAAGATTGTTAAGGGTAAAATTGTTGTTAATAAATATGGAGAAGAAGTTAACTATGTAGATAATAACTATTATTATAAAAATATAATGCTTTCTGATGTTTATTTTGAATTATATGCTAAAGAAGATATACATGAGAATGATAAATTAATATATAAAAAAGATACTTTGGTAGATACAATTATTACTGATAGTAAAGGTAAGGGTGTAAGAGATAATCTTCCACTTGGTAAGTATTATTTGAAGGAAGTTAAGTCTAATAATGATAATGTCTTTGATGATACTACCTATGATATAGAACTTAAATATAAGGATCAATATACTGAAAAGATTAATTATGAGATTGATATTAATAATTATTTGAATAAGGGTAAAGTTATTATTCATAAATTAGATACTAATACTAATGAAGTGATTGCTAATACTTTGATTGAAATTAGAAATAAGGATAATGTTATAGTATATAAGGGTTATACTGATACTAATGGTATGATTGTTATAGATGATTTATCTTATGGTGAATATTATATAGCGGAAATAGAGGCTAGTACTGGGTATAGAATACTTGAGGATAATATATATTTTACTTTGGATAGTGAGGTATATGAGACTACTATATATAATGAGAGGATGGAAGTACCTAATACTGGTATGAATGTAGGACTTAAGAATATTTTGGTTATTGCTATGGTTATTTTATTTGTGTTTGTTATGATACTATTTTTTGATAATAAAAAGATAGTTTGTGCTAGTATATTATTTATTATTGTTGGTATTAGCTACTTTGGTATATACTTTTATAATTATTTTACGGATAGTAAGAAAAATATTCTAGCTATTGAGAAGATACTTAATAATGATAACGTTGATGTTTCACTAGAGGATAGATATGGATATAATTCTTTTATTGAAATACCTAGTATTGAATTAAAGAGAGGTCTTGTTAATATTAATAACAGCTATAATAATGTTAAAGATAATATTGAAACTATAGAGAAGACTGATAATAGAATTATTTTGGCTTCACATAATGGTAATAATTATAATTCTTATTTTGGTAATTTATATAAAATGAATCTTGGTGATAAGATATATTTATATGATAATGGTAGTAAATATGAGTATATATTTAGTGATAATTATGAGATTAAGAAGAATGGTTATGCTGAAATTTATACTGATAATACAAGAAAATCAATAGTATTAGTTACTTGCAAGGAAGATAGTAGTGATGCACAAGTTGTTTATATTGGATATCTTACTAATACTAGTTCTTATTTAAAGGAGCAATAAAGTGCTTCTTTTTATATTGCATTTTTGCCAGTATCATGATAAAATTATTAGTAGATAGGAAGGTAACTAATGTTATGAAGAAGGAAATAAAGAAGATTAAACTTACTGAACATATTTCTTACTTTATTAGTGATAATACTATTTATTTATTTCAGAATGAATATAATTTTAGTAAAGATGATATTAAAATAATAGGAAAGAAGGTTGCTTTATTAATTCAAGATAATGATATTTCTTATATTAATATTACTGCGAAGGGAATTGAAGATAAGAAAGATTTATATCGTGATTTAGGTTTTACTTTATCCTATTATGATGTTAATAAACTAAATGAACTTTTTAGTGGTAAGAAGGATAAGATTAAATATAGATGTTATGGAATAATGACTAAGAATGACTTTTTAAATAAATTAACGGAGGATAAAAAGGTGGAAGAAAAGAAAGAAAAAGATACTAAAGTAATTAATTCTAATTCTGGATTTGTTAGTAATATGATACTTTTATTTGGTGGTATTGTTTTACTATGTTATTTCTGTATAGAAGGGGCTATTTATTTGGTTAAATAGAAGGGAGATATTATGACAGTAGATAATTTATTAGTTATATTACAAAAGGTTATTGATATTTCTTTAGTATGGATGATGGTTTATTTTGTACTTAAGAATATTAAAAATAATGTTAAGATTATATTATTATTTAAGGGCGTTCTTGTTATATTGGTTATTAAGATACTTAGTGATACACTTAATTTAACGACGATAGGATTACTTTTAGAGTATGTTATTATGTGGGGTCCACTGGCACTTATAATTATATTCCAACCAGAAATTAGAAGTATACTAGAACATATTGGTAGAAAGCAATTACTTGGTAGACATAAGATTCTTACGCTAGATGAAAGAGAAAAACTTGTTTATGAAGTTATGACAGCAGTTGATTATCTTAGAAAATCTAGAATTGGTGCTTTAATAGTTATTGAAAGAGATATTAGTCTTAATGAATATATTGAGAGAAGTAAACCGATATATGGTGATATTTCTTCGGAATTATTGATTTCTATCTTCTTCCCTAGAAATCCACTTCATGATGGTGGTGTTATAATACAAGGTAATAAGATTACTTCTGCGGGGGCTGTATTTCCTATTAGTATTAATAGTAAGATTAGTAAGAAACTTGGTACTAGACATAGAGCCGCTATTGGGATAAGTGAAGAATCTGATGCTATTGCTATTGTAGTCAGTGAGGAAACTGGTAAGATTTCAATAGCAGTAGATGGTAACTTAAATTATAATCTTTCTTTAGATGATGCTAGAATGATTCTAGTAGAGGAATTAAAACCTAAGAAAGAAGTCCTTCTTGATGATGAGTTTGTAGATGAAAAGGAGGATGATAATGATGAAAACGCTTAAGAAAATTATTAAATTTTTTAGAAATTTATTTAGAACGATAGGTAGTTTTATTGATAAATTTATTGTTACTCCTGTTACGAAGTTTGCTATGTTTATTGGTGAGAAAGCTGATAAGGGAGCAGGTAAGTTTGAAAGATGGCTTAATAAGAGGAATACTTTGATATTTGTTTCTTTACTGGTATCATTACTAATATTCTTTTATGTAGATAATCAAGCTAGTACTGTTATTGATAGTGCTGCTGAAGTTCTTCATAATCAGATAGTGGATGTTACTTATAATAAAGAAGCTTATATTATTGAGGGATTACCTGAGACTGCGGATGTTACTTTGATTGGTAGAACTGTTGATTTATATTTGGCTAAGCAGTTATCTACTGGTAAAGTAACGGCGGATTTATCTAATTTAAAAGAGGGTACTCATAAGATAGAACTTAATTATGAAAGTCCAATTAATTCAGTTAATTATAAACTTGATCCTTCTTCAATTACTGTTAATGTATATCCTAAGGTATCTGCGACTAAGTCTATTACTGTGGATGTTATAAATAAGGATAAGCTTGATAGTAAATTATCTGTACAGTCTGTTACTGTTGATAAAGAGGAAGTTATTATTAAGGGTACTGAAGATGAAAAATCTATTCATAATATTAATAAAGTGGCTACAGTTAAGGCACTTGTAGATATTGGGGAACTTGTGGATCCTACTGCGGGTGTTAATACTCTTAAAGATGTTAAACTTGTGGCTTATGATAAATATGGTAATGTTGTAGATGTTGAAATAGTACCAGAAAAGGTTACTGCTACAATTAATATTGAATCTTATAGTGGTACTGCTAAAATAAAGATTATTCCTAAAGGAGATGTTGCTTTTGGCAAGGCTATTAGTTCAATTAGTTCTTCTGTAAAAGAGATTAGTATATATGGTGAACAAGCAGTTGTTAGTAAATATACTGAATCTTATATTCCAATAGAAGTTGATGTAACTGGTTTATCTGATAATAAATCTTATACTGTAGTTGTACCTAAACCTGAAGGTATAAGAGAAGTTTCTGAGAAAACTATTACTGTTAGAGTATCTCTTGGTGAAGAAAAATCAATGGAAGTTGATGATATTAAGATTGATGCTATTAACTTAGGACCTAATTTAAAGGCTGGAGCTATGGGAGAAAATTCTTCTAAAACTACTGTTATTGTTAAGGGTACACAAGAAGTTCTTGATAGTATTGACAGTACTACTATTAAGGCTACAGTGGACTTAACTGGATTAGGTGAAGGTGAACATACTGTTAAGGTTAATGTTACTGGTGATGAGGTTAAGGCTAGTTACTTTGCTAAGACTACAACGATTAAGGTAAGAATTACTAAGAGTTAGTGTCTTATATTGACAAGTTTTGTCGAATATGATGTAAAGTATGTAAATATGTGTTATCCTATAGAAAAGGAGGATAATATATATGGGGTATATACTGGTAGAAGATATATTTGATGAAATGAGTCAGAATATTACTTACATTAAATTAAATAGTTATTTAAAGAGGAAAGATAATACTTAGTCTTTCCTTTTGTTATTAATTAGTATATAATTATAGGTATAGAGGAAGGTGTTAAGATGGGAAGAAAGAAAAAAGAAGAAAATAAAGATGAAGTAGTGATACTTGAAAAGATTGAAAAACCTAAAAGTAGTAGTTGTGTTTCAGAGGTATTTTATTATTTACTTGGATTAGTTATTGGTATTGTACTTATATTTGCTACTGAGGAACTGCTTAGTACTATTAATTATTTATTTGTTGTTATTTTTGCTATTATTGCAGTAATACAATTAATTAGCTTTGTTATGGATAAGAAATATATTAGTAGGGACTATTCTAGCTTGATAATTGGTATTATGTGTATTTGGGTAGCTATGTTTGTATTTAAGTATGGTAGTTTCTTATTTTTAGAGATGCTTCCAGTACTTGTTAGTTTATTGTTATTTATTATGGCTACGAGTAGTATTACTAAGTATTTTGATAGGAAGATTACTGGTAATTTGATTGTATCTATTATTTCTATTATTCTTGGTATACTTCTTATATTTGTACCTAAGAGTATTATGTATACTTTATTTAAAGTGGTTGGAGTATATATAATTGTTATGATTATATTAGATTTTATTGATTATAAGAAGAATAATAAGAGTGTTTAGGTTCACTCTAAGCCTGTAGTCTTAGAGTGTTAGTTTAAGCCTTATGAATAAGTCTTAAACTATGGTCTATTATATATAAGCATAAACTATATATTTTAAATTAAAGAGGATACTAGGTGTCTTCTTTTTAACTGTTTTTGTATTGGGTAGAAAGTTTTCACTGTGAATATGATATCTTAGTGTTATTCCTATACAGACTAAGAATTAGGCTGTATAGGACAGAAAAATACCTTGGATTTTTCTGGAAGGTAAGTTTTTGAAGAAAATGAGTAAAAAATATGTTCAAATGTATGTTTTTGTGATATAATTGTAGACTGTGAAAAAAGAAGGTGTATTTTATTATGAAAATTAGAAATGTTGCTATTATTGCTCATGTTGACCATGGTAAAACTACTTTGGTTGATCAATTACTTAAGAAATCTGGTACTTTTAGAGATAATGAACAAGTTGAAGTTAGAGCTATGGACTCTAATGATATTGAAAGAGAAAGAGGTATTACTATTCTTGCTAAAACTACTTCTATTCATTATAATGGATATAAGATTAATATACTAGATACTCCTGGTCATGCTGACTTTGGTGGTGAAGTAGAAAGAATTATGAATATGGTTGATGGTGTATTACTTTTAGTAGATGCTTATGAAGGTACTATGCCACAGACTAGATTCGTTCTTAAAAAAGCTCTTGAAGCAGGGGTTAAACCTATTGTAGTTATTAATAAAGTAGATAAACCTACTGCAAGAGTAGAGAAAGTACTAGATGAAGTTATAGATTTATTTATTGAACTTGGTGCTACTGAAGAACAACTTGATTTTAAAGTTGCTTATGTTAGTGCTTTAAATGGTACTGCTAGCCTAGATCCTGATATTAGTACACAAAGTGAAAGCTATGATGATATATTTAAATTAATTATAGATGAAATACCTGAACCTAATGCTGATATTAATGGTGATTTACAATTTCAACCTGCACTTTTAGATTATAATGAATATGTTGGTAGAATTGGTATTGGTAAAGTTCATAGTGGTACTATTAAGGTTAATGAAATGGTTTCTTGTGTTAGATTAGATGGTAGTATTAAGCAATTTAGAATTCAAAAATTATTTGGTTTTGAAGGACTTAAGAGAATAGAAATTAATGAGGCTGATGCTGGTGATATAGTTGCAATAGCAGGTCTTATGGATATTTCTGTTGGTGAAACTATATGTAATGTTGGTAAAGAGAAAGCTCTTCCAATACTTAGAATTGATGAGCCTACTTTAAAAATGACATTTATGGTTAATAATAGTCCATTTGTTGGTAGAGAGGGTAAGATTGTTACTGCTAGAAAAATAGGTGAGAGATTATTTAAAGAAACTCAGAGAGATGTTAGTTTGAAGGTAGAAGAGGCTAGTAATGAATCTTGGACTGTTTCTGGTAGAGGTGAACTTCATTTATCTATTTTGATTGAAAATCTTAGAAGAGAAGGTTTTGAACTACAAGTATCTAAACCTGAAGTTATTATTAAAGAAATTGATGGTGTTAAGTGTGAGCCTTATGAAGATGTTCAAATTGAAGTTAGTGATGACTGTGTAGGTAATGTTATTGAGGCACTTGGTCTTCGTGGTGGTAAGATGGATAATATGTCTAATGTTAATAATTTAATTAGACTTAATTATACTATTCCTTCAAGAGGATTAATTGGATTTAATACTAACTTTATGACTTTAACTAAAGGCTATGGTATACTTAATCATAGTTTTAAGGAATATCTTCCGGTAGAGGATATTAATTCTACTGAAAGAAAAGTTGGTGTACTTGTATCTACTGAAGCAGGTAAGGCTACTGCTTATGCACTTGGACAACTTGAAGATAGAGGAGTAATGTTTATTGAACCTGGTACTGAAGTATATGAAGGTATGATTGTGGGTGAATGTAATAGAGAAAATGATCTTGCTATTAATGTTGTTAAGGGTAAACAACTTACTAATACAAGAGCATCTGGTTCAGATCATACTGTTGTACTTAAGAGACCTAGACCATTAACATTAGAGTATTGTCTAGATTATATTAATAGTGATGAACTAGTGGAAATTACTCCTGAAAATATTAGACTTAGAAAATTTATTTTAAATACTGAATTAAGAAAGAAGTTTGATGCAAAGAAATAACTTCTTTTTTTCTATGAAAAAAATACCTAGTTTGGTAGGTATTTGAGTTATTTTAAGTTTTTCTTTTTATATTCGTTATATAATTCTTGAAATCTTGTAAAGTGAATTATTTCTCTTTGTCTTAGGAATAGAAGTGGTCCTATGACATCGGGGTCATCTGTTAGGTCGATTAGGTTTTCATAAGTAGCTCTGGCTTTTTGCTCGGCGGCCATGTCTTCGGATAGGTCGGCGATTGGGTCTCCTGTTGTGGCAAAGTAGGCTACGGTAAATGGTACGCCATTCGCATCTGTTGGGTATAGACCATAACCATGTTCAGCGTAATGAGCTTCAAGACCGGCTTCTTTTAATTCTTTTATAGTGGCTCCTTTTAATAATTGGTATATCATTGCGGATATCATTTCGACATGGGCTAGTTCTTCGGTTCCAATGTCAGTAAGTAGGGCTTTTCCTTTATCGTCAGGCATAGTATATCTTTGATTTAAATAACGGAAGGCTGCCGCTAGTTCGCCGTTGGCACCTCCATACTGTGTTACGAGATATTTAGCCATTCTTATATCTTTCTTTTTGATGTTTACAGGATATTCAAGTGATTTTACATATTTCCACATTAGCTTTGCACCTCCCAAGGCCATGGTGAATTATCCCAAGTCCAATTATTTGTTTGAACTGGACTCGATGTAGTTAATGGTCCATATTTACTTTCGTATAATGTTACTAATTCTTTTTCTTTCTTTAGATAAGTATTGAATCTGTTTAGAGCTTCTTTATTGTTAGGATATAAATCTAGGTAAAGATTCATTTCTATCATAGCAAATCTTTGTTCATCTATTTGTAGTAATAAATCTTCTTTCTCATTATTTGCTTTTAACTCTGCTGGTTTATAGTTTTTGTATTCATCATATAAGTTATTAAAGAGATTACCTCGTTTAAAACCAAGTTTTGTATCTAGAATATTATTATTAGTAGGCATTACTACATTTGGATATAATGCTTGATAGTTCATATCATAGATCATACTATTTGGATCTGCTAAAAAATTCATATCATTATAATTATTATTTAGATAATTATAATAGTCGTTAAAATTATTCATTATTTTTCCCTCCTAAAATAGGTTATGATACTGATTAATTTGTGTATGGGAATATACCTATGTTGGTAAAACTATTTTAGTAAAGTTATATTTTACTTGACAAGGTAAATTTTATGTAGTATGATTTAATTGTACTAGCACAAGTAGTACAATCATATATTGTTATGAAAGGAGAAAATTATATGATAAAAATAGATAAACTATCTAAAAAATATGATAAAGATTATGTGCTAAAAGATCTTAGTTGTACTATTAAAGATAATTCTATTTATGGTCTAGTAGGTGCTAATGGTAGTGGTAAGTCTACACTTCTTAGAACTATTATGGGTATATATGATACTGATGGTGGTGATATTACTGTAGATGGTAGTAGGGTATATGATAATGATGTTATTAAGCAAAAAATGGTTTTTGTTCAAGATGATTTATACTTTAACTCTAACTATACTCTTATGGATACTGCTAGATACTATGAATCTATGTATAAAGATTTTGATATGAACTATCTTAAAGAACTTGCTAATATGCTTAATCTTAGTCTTAATAAGAAAATTAATACTTTTTCTAAAGGTATGAAAAGACAGTGTGCTTTAATATGTGCTATCTGTACTAATGCTGATTATATGTTCTTTGATGAGACTTTTGATGGACTTGATCCAGTTATTAGAAATACTATGAAAAAGATTCTTATTAAGCAAATGAATAAAAAGAATACTACGATTGTTATGACTAGTCATAATCTTAGAGAACTTGAAGATATATGTGATAATTTAGGCCTTTTATATCAAGGTGGTATTTTGTTTGAGAGTGATGTTGATACTATTAAAACTAATATGTTTAAGGTTCAATTATCATTTGAAAAGAACTTTGATAAAGAGGACTTTGAAGATTTTGATATCTTGAGTTTTAAGAAGCAGGGTAGTGTGGCTACGATAATTATTAAAGATACTGATGGTAAGAGTAAGAAAAAACTTGAAAAGATGAAACCATTAATACTTGATTATCTTCCACTTACTTTGGAAGAAGTATTTATATATGAAATGGAGGCTTTAGGATATGAATTTAACAAGTTTGTTTAATTTTAATTATTTAAAAGAAAATATTAAGAAATCTAAGGCTGTTATTCTTTTATGTATGCTTTTACTTCCTACGATTAGTGGTATTATACTACTGGTAAAATGTAGTCAAGGTAATAACTTTATGCCTAATATTTATGAAGTTAGTGGTCCAGTACTACTTGGTATGTATCTTGTTCCGGTAATACTTTCAATTACTTTATTCAATTTTATATATAAAAGAGGTTCTATTGATTTTACACTTTCAATGCCTATTAATAAAAAGCAAATATTTCTTACTAATATACTTGGTGGAATAGTTATAATTCTTCTTATGCAAATTATTAATTTTATTATTACATTAGTTATTAGTTTAATATATAGTAATATGGTTATTGATTATAAGATGTTATTTGATATGCTTCTTATATATTCCATTTCATATATTTTTGTATTTACTTCTTGTAATATAGCAGTTAGTGTTTCTTCAAATAAGATTACAACGATTGTGGTTACTCTTCTTATATTATTTTTGGTTCCATTTGTCAGTACATTTATTAAGACTGATGGGTTTGAATATAGTGGTTCTGGTGATGCAAGAATCGAATGCCTTAATAAAGCTTGTACTCCCGTTATATATGAATGTAGTAGTTTTAAATGTAAAAATGATAGAAGAAATAATATATATACGGGTTATGTAAGTAAAGTAATTAATAATAATTATACAATGCCTTATAAACTTATTTCTGGAGTACTTTTTGAAGAAGAATTTGATAATGGTATAAACATTTCACTTCTTAAGATGGTATTTTTAAGTATTATTTATATTTTTGTAGGACTTGTTCTTTTTGTAAAGAAAAAGTTTGAAATTGTTGGTACTTCATTCAAAAGTGAAAAAGTTCATATTTTAGTTAGAACATTAACTACTATTCCAGTTGTTTGCATACTATATGTGATAATTAAAAATTTAGGTGTATCTAGTCATGATTTCTTTACAATTATACTTTTATTGGTACTTATATTTACTTACCTTATTATTTATGACTTAATTACTAGAAAAAGAGTTACTAATTTCTTTAAGATGGCCATTTGTTTAGTAATTGTATCTGGTACTGTATGTGCTGTTGGTGCATTCTTTAATGATGATAACGAATTTGAAATAAAGACTAGTGATATTAAGGAAATTACTTTTTTGGATGATAATAATATTGATATTGGCTCTACTAAAGATAGTGATGTTATTAATTATGTTGTTTCATTACTTTTAGATGATGATCCTAGAGGCAAAGTATATAATATATATCATATTAAAGCTCGTGTTAAAAGTAGTACATATAGATTTAATATTTATGTTACTGAGGATGATTATAATTATATTAATAATAAATTAGTTAATGATAAAGAGTACATTAGGACTTTAGATAATTATAAAAATAGTAGAGTGTTTGGTATTGGATATAATGATAATTATACTGGTATAAAAGAAAATAAAGAATTAGCTAATATGGTTATTAATGAATATAAAAATACTAATGATGTATTAAAAAATGTTAATGAAAATAGTAATAGATTACTTGATGTTACTTTATATATTTATGATAATTATGTGGTAAGAAATACAATTATTAATGCTGACAATAATAAGGAACTAGCTCTTAATATAGTTAAATATTATAATACTAAAACTAAAGAGTATTTAGACAATATGACTAATGATGATATTTATTCTTATGATGTTAATAATAATTTTTATGGTATTACTGATGGTTATAATAGTGAACTTTATGTGGAACTTGGTAAATTTATTGTGGATAATATCGATAATGATATTGATGTTAGTAAGGATTATGAATATATTACTATACATAGTAGTTATGGTAAGTATATATTTGTTACTAATAATGTTGACGAACTTAATAAAATTATGGAAAAATATGTTGATGATACAGAAGATGCTGATACTGTTGACTATGATAGGGTGATGTAGATGAAACAGATTATGATTAATTTGGATTATCAAAGTAGAGTTCCTATATATGAGCAAATAGTAAATGGTATTGAGAAGTACGTTGCAGTTGGAATATTAAAAGAAAAGGTTCAAATTCCATCAATTAGAGAAATGGCTAGTAATTTAGGTATTAATCCTAATACTGTTAAAAAAAGTTATGATATATTAGAAAATAGGGGTGTTATTACTACGATTAGTACTAAAGGTACTTTTATATCAGAAAATACTAAGAAAGCTACTAATGAGAAAATAGATAGAGAAATTGAGGCTATAAAGAAAAAAATAACAGAGCTTACTAAAATGGGAATTAGCTTTGATGAAGTAATAGAAAGGATAAAAAAATGAAAATATTAGAAGTTAACAATTTATGCAAAAATTATGGAAAAGGCAGTACTTTGGTAAAGGCTATCGACAATATTTCTTTTTCAGTTGATGAAGGAGATTTTGTGGCAATAGTTGGTTCTTCTGGTAGTGGTAAATCAACTCTTCTTCATATACTTGGAGCTGTTGATAAACCCACTAGTGGAAAAGTTATTGTTGGTGGTACTGACGTATTTAAGCAAAAAGACGATGCATTAGCAGTCTTTAGAAGAAGAAAAGTAGGACTTATTTATCAGTTTTATAATTTAATACCAATACTTAATGTTGAAGAAAATATGACTCTTCCAATATTACTTGATGGCAGAAAAGTTGATAAAGATTATTTAAAAGAACTTATAGATATTCTTGGCCTTGAGAGAAGAGTTAATCATTTACCTAATGAACTTTCAGGAGGTCAACAACAAAGGGTATCTATAGGAAGAGCACTTATATCTAAACCGGATATAATATTAGCGGATGAGCCTACTGGTAACTTAGATTCTAAAGCTAGTAAAGAAATTATGGATTTACTTAAATTATCTAATGAAAAATACCATCAAACGATTATTATGATTACACATGATATGAATCTTGCTAAAGAAGCAAATAGAATAATTACTTTAGAAGATGGTCATATTATTAAGGATGAGAAAATAAAATGAGTATTTTGAATGAACTAACTATTAAGAATTTAAAACTTAATAAAAAAAGAACTATAGTTACAATTGTTGGTATTATTTTGTCTACCGCCTTGATGGTTGGAATAGGACTATTATTCTCTTCTTTTCAGGATTATATGATTAGAGAAACTATTAGTTATAATGGTAAATATGAAGCTGAGTATAATGATATATCTTTAGCTAAATTAAATGATATAGAAAGAAACGATTTTGATTATTTTTATCAAAAGCCGATTGGTTTTAGTAAATTTGATTCTATTAATGAATATAAGCCTTATCTTTATATTAGTGCTGTTAATAAAGAATATTTTAATGAACTTCATTTGATTTCAGGAAGATTTGCTGAAAATGATAATGAGCTTGTTATATCGAAACATATTAATACTAATGGTGGAGCTTCTTATAAGATTGGAGATACCATTACATTAAAATATGGTGAAAGAGTAATTGAAGATGCTAAAACTTTGAATAATAATGAGTACTATGAAGGTGAAACTCTTAATATTATTGGTGAGAAAACTTATACAATAGTTGGTATAGTAGAAAGAAGTAATTATGAAGATTATTCTGCTTCAGGATATAGTACTTTTACTCTTGATACAAATGATAAAGAAGGTACTGCAAATGTATATGTTATGTTTAATAATAATAGAAGAATTATTAAACAATCAGAAGATTTAGCTAAAAAATTAGATTATGATAATGCTATATCTTATAATAGTACACTTCTTGCTCTATATGGAGAAAGTACTTATGGTAATATAATGAACTCAATGATTATGATGATAATTATTATGTTATCGTTAGTATCTATTGGTTGTATAGTGGTTATTTATAATTCCTTTGCTATTTCTGTAATGGAAAGAAAAAAAGAATTTGGATTACTTTCTAGTATTGGTAGTACAAAGAAACAACTTTCATATACAATATTTTTTGAGGCACTTATTGTGGGTACTATAGGAATAATACTTGGTATAGGTGGTGCTTATATTGGTATTGGTACTGTAATACTTATTATTAATAATTTGATTGGTGATATTTTAGTATTAAAACTTAATTTGGTTACTAATATTGTATTTATAATTATACCTGTTATATTTATGATACTTGTTATATTTATATCAGCTTTAGTTCCTTCAAGAAGGGCTGCTAAAGTGTCTCCAATTGAGGCAATTAGACAAAATGATGATATAAAAATTAATAATAAAAAGATTAAAACAGGGAAACTTGTCAATAAATTATTTGGTATAGAAGGAGAGATTGCTCTTAAAAATATTAAAAGAAATAAGAAAAAATATAGAGTTACAATTGTTAGTTTATTTATTAGTATTGTATTATTTATATCATTTTCTTCTTATATGAATTATACTATTAATACGGCAAGTGATGTAGCTGGTGAGGTTTCTTATGATTATGTGATTTATTATTTTGATAATGGAAATACTAATGAAGAAATGCTTAAAACAATAGATGAAATTGTTAAGAGTAATGATGTTAAAGAATATATTTCTTATAGTATGGAGAATGTTATTTTAGTGGATAATTATGAATATTCTGCTGATTATTTAAAATATTATAGAAATGCTTATGCTGACGATGAAGTTAAGCAACTTGAAGAGCAAAAAGTTAAAAGTGTTTCGGTTATTGTTATGGATGATAATTCTTATAATAATTATAAAAAAGAACTTGGACTTACTTCTGATAAGATAATATTACTTAATAAGTTTAAAGGTGTTAGTTATGGTGAAAAGAGAATTAATTATAATATACCAATAATTAAAAATAAGAATAATGGTTATATTAAACTTTGCAATATTGCTGATAGTACTGTGGAAGATATAGAAAGTGATTATACTAAGTATTGTACTAAAACTATTAATAATATTTATATTACTGATAAGTATAATCCAATATTTGAAGATAGTCTTTATGATAGTAATTACAAACTTATTGTTAATAAGAAAATTTATGAAGTCGTATTTGGTGAAAAAATAGATAATGTAAAATATAATATAGTTAGTGATAATACGGATAATATTGATAAACTAGCTAAAGAATTAGATAAATATGATAATGTTAGCTATACTAATGTTAGAGAATCTATGGAACAGACTAATAATATGATACTTGTTGTTAAGATTCTTATGTATGGATTTATAAGTTTGGTTACTTTAATTGGTGTTACTTCTGTATTTAATACTATATCCACAAGTATGGCTCTTAGAAAGAGAGAATTTGCTGTTCTTAGAAGTATTGGTCTTACAAAGAAAGGTTTTAATAAAATATTATTCTTTGAGAGCTTATTCTTTGGACTTAAATCTTTAATATATGCAATACCTACAAGTATTGGAATAACGCTTATTATACATTATGCATTATCTGATATGATGAGTACTAGTGGTGTTATTCTTCCATGGAAGGCTATTATTGTTTCAATTGTTTCAGTATTTGTAATAGTACTCCTTACGATGATGTATAGTACAAATAAGATAAAGAAACATAATATTATTGAACAAATTAGAGAAGAAAATATTTAGTAAAATACTTTCTTTTTCTTTTGATATGATATATAATTGTTGTAGAGAGGAGTGAAAATATGGCTAAATTTTGTCCTAATTGTGGAAATGAAATGGTTGATGAAGCTGTAATGTGTGTTAAATGTGGTACTATGATAGGAGGTAATACTAACAATAATACTAATGTCAAAAAAGATGATAAAGCAAAGAAAAAGGGATTACCTGTATGGGCAATAATTTTAATTGTTTTTGGCAGTTTGGGATTACTAGTTATAGTAGCTATTATTATTTTGACTATTATTGGAATTAATGCAATTAAAAATGAAGATCCTAGTCAAATTAAAGATAAAATTGATGGATATATAGAAGAAAATACTACTTCTTTATATGGCACTATTGATGATACATTATCTGATGGTAATTTTAATCTAACTTTAACTGAAGCTTTGAAGTATGATTCTATTGGTGAAGGTAACTTCATTGATACACCCGAAGAAGGTAAAGAATATTTATTGTTTTTCTTCGATGTAGAAAATATTTCTGGTGATAACAAATATATTTCGTATTATGATTTTGATGGCTATGTAGATGATGCCGCTTGTGATACCGCAATTATATTTAATAATGCTAATGGAGTTGATAGTCTAGCGGTTAATTTAGCTTCAGGTAAAAAGGCGCAAGGATTTGTTGCTTTTGAACTTCCAAAAGGCTGGAAATCATTTGAGGTACATTATAAAAAAATATTTAGTAACAAATCATTAATTTTTAAAGTTGTTAATTCTGAAGAAGATGCTTAAAAGCATCTTTTTTTCTTTCTTTTTTTAATATAATAGTATATAATATTGTTAGGAGGATAGATTATGAATGTAGCAGATATTGTTATTTTAATTGCATTAGCATTAGGTGCAGTAGGTGGTTTTAAGTCTGGGGTAATAAAGAAAACTGCTGACTTTGTTGGTATCTTTGTTATAATTATCTTATCATTTTATCTAAAAAACTATTTATCCGTTATTATGTATGAAAATCTACCATTTATTAGCTTTGGAGGATTTATAAAAGGAATTGAAGCTATTAATATTCTATTTTATGAAGTTATTGCTTTTCTTATAGTATACTCTTTACTTTATTTAGTTTTTAAAGTTGTACTTATGGTAACTGGTCTAATAGAAAAAATACTAAAAGCTACTGTTATACTTAGTATTCCATCTAAAATACTTGGTATCTTTGTTGGAATAATTGAGATGTATGTTTATGTATTTTTGATTTTAGTTATTATTACACTTCCTATTATAAATGTTCCTTATGTAAGAGATTCTAAAATTGCTAACTTTATGTTGGATAATACACCTATATTATCTAAAGTATCTGAGAAAATGGTTGATACATATGATGAAGTATATAAGGTAATTAAGGAAAAAGATAATAAGAGCAATGAAGAATTAAATGATGAAGTAATTAAATTGTTGTTAGATAAAAATATAATTACTAGGGATTCTTTAAATAAACTCATAGAAAGAAATAAGATTCATATAAGTGATGAAAGCATACTAAATTAGGAGGTAATCATGGGATTAATACATTATGAAAAAGACTTTTCTTCTTTAATAAGTGATAAGGCAGTAGTGGATTTTTATGCTACTTGGTGTGGTCCTTGTAAAATGTTTGGGCCAATATTCGAAGAGACTTCTAGTGAATGTGATTTTAACTTTGTCAAACTTGATGTTGATAAAAGTTCTGATATTGCTAGAGAATATGGCGTTATGTCAATTCCAACAGTTATTTTTTTTGAAAATGGCAAAGAACTTAAAAGATTTACTGGTTTTATGACTAAAGAAGAATTTACTAATTTTTTGAAATAGGTTAACTATTTCTTTTTTTTAATTTAAAAGTATTGTAATTTTTAAAAAAATCTGCTATCATTAACTTATGATAGAAGAGAGGAGATATTGAAATGGAAAAAGAAGATAAGAGAGGAATATTTTTTGGGGTAATCGGAGTACTTACTTTAATCGTTGCTATAATTGGAGCATCATTAGCATACTTTTCAATTAATGCTAAAAGTGAAGATAATGCTTTAACTGTTAAAGCCGCTACTGTAAAGATTGTTTACGAAGATGGTGATAAGTTAAATGTAACTAATATTATACCTGCTTCTCAAGATATAGCTCTTAGAACATTTACTAGAACTGGAGAAGATGATGGTAAAGAAGGTACTTATAAGACTTGTGTTGATGATAATGGATTTAACGTTTGTGGATATTATGATTTTACTTTAACTAATGATGGACCTACAGAAATGGAAATCACTGCTAAAGTAACTCCTACTGCATTAGTAAAAGAAGAGAAATCACCAGAAGGTAAAGTTACTACTCCTGCTGAAATACCTTTTAAGCATTTAAAATTTGTTTTATATGATAGAACTGGTGTTGATGGTGAATTTAATAATGGTTCTAACATAATTTATACTGGTACTATTCCTTATAGTGAGGCTTCAAGCGACTATACAGAATTTAGTTTACTTGGTGCTACTGGTGATGAAACAATGAAAATTGCTGGTAATGGTACTACTAAAAATCTTCGTTTATTTGTTTGGCTTGATGAAGCTGGTGCTGATAATGATGCTGAACAAGGTGCTACATTTAAAGGTACTGTTAATGTTGAAGTTAAAGGCGCTAAAACTATCACTGGTGAAGCTGCTGAATAATGAAATTAAAAAGAGCAATTTAAGTATTGCTTTTTTTGTGTGTTTTTGGTATTATTATACTAGGAGATCGATGATATGAACGATAGTAAAAGTAGAACTGATATATTTTATTTTATTGTTTTAATTCTTACTTTACTTGTAATGATTGTTGGAGTAACTTTTACATATTTTTCTTTAATTGCTAGTGATAGGGAAGATAGTACAAAAGTTAAAACAGGTACCTTGGCCATTAATTATATAGATGGTAGTACAATTGATACTTATGCTCTTATGCCTATTAATGAACCTAATTTGGATACCAAATATTCTGTATATAAAAAGAGTTTTTCAGTTAGAAGTACTGGTACTTTGGATCAAACACTTGATATTTCTATGTTTGTAACAGATAATGAGTTTGAAGAAAATGCTCTTAACTATGCATTATATGACAGTAATGGATATAAAATATCTAAAGGTATTATTCCTAAAAATGGTAAAATATTAATTGGTTCTAATATATATTTAAAAAATAATGAAGAGAAAAAGTTTACTGTGTTGATATGGCTTCAGGAAAACTATAAAGATCAAGATTATGAAATGGGTAATACTTTTAAAGGTGGATTTGATATAACAGCTAGTCAAATAAAATATAAATAATGACTAGTTTTTTTCTTTTAATTATATTATAATTGTTATGGAGGCTACTTATGAATGGAAAAAGAATAAAGGTTAATGATTTTAAATTTAAGTATGGTCAAGAAACTATATTTATTAATGTTTATGGGGCTTTTAAATATAAAAAAAATAGTAATAAGTATGTTGTTTATAGCTATGATAATAGTAAATTGTACTATGGTTCTTTGTTTGTAAGAAATAATGAAATTGTTATAATGCTATCTAAAGATGATAGTGAAGAACTAATAGATAAATTTTTAAATAATATTTTAAGCGGTACTAGTGATAATAACTTTGAGACTATATCGTTAGATAAAATAACAGAAGCTCAAATAATTGATGAGGGAATTGTTACTGAAAAGTTTGATATTAGTAGGCTTAATGAATTAACTATACCAAAAGAGAAGGTAAAACAAGATACTACTCAAAATGAAAAGAAAAAAAGTGTATCAATATCAGGAATATTTTTTGCTTTATTTATAATTGTAGTTGTAGCGTTTTTCTTTTTTAATCCTGAGGTTATTATGGGAAAAGATAAAAGTTATGCTTGTAGTACTGAATATAATAATAGTACTTTATCTACGATTGTCAGAGAAGAAATTAAATTTATTTTTGATGGTAAAGGCAAAATTAAGAATGCAACAGTAACTAGTGATTATATTTTTAATAGTGATACTAGGTATAATAAATTTAAAAATGATGGTGAATTTTATAAGTATATGGATGAAGGCGATACTTATAAATTTATCGATGAAGAAAAAACTTATAGAGTTATGTCTAATGTAGAAGATTTAAGAGAATATTTTTCTACTGATGATGAAGATTCAATACTTGAATATTATAGTGAAAAAAATTATGATTGTAAAAAAATAGAAACAGAGTGATTAATATGAATTTTTATTTGTTATATGGAACTGATACATCTATTGTTAATAGAGAAATAGACCTTATTAAAGAAAGGTTATCTATCTCTGATAATGATGTTATTTATTATAGTATAGAGGATATTCAAAATATAATTAATGAGGCACTTACTATTTCAATGTTTTCTCCTAATAAACTTATTGTTATTGATAGTACTATTTATTTATCACAAAAGAAAGATGTTGCTAATATTAATTTACTTGAGAACTATTTTAATAACTATAATTCTAATAGTTATTTAGTGTTTGTATCTAATGGTGATAGTATTGATTCTAGAAAAAAATTAGTAAAACTTATTAATAGCAATGGTACAGTGAAAAAAGTAGAAGCTAATAATGAATATTTAAATGATTATATTAAAGATTATTTAAAAAAGAATAATTATAAAATGAGTAGTATGGATATTAATAATTTTATTAATAGAGTTGGTAATAATATTGATAATATTAGAAATGAACTTAATAAACTTATGCTATATAAAATTGAAGATAAGGTTATTGATAATAATGATATTATACTTTTAACTGAGGAAAATATGGATAATAGTATTTATGATTTAGTTAGTGCACTATTAAAAAATGATAATAGTAGGGCTATTAAATTATATAAAAACTTTGTTATAAATGGAATGGATCCTAATCAGATAGTAGCTATTATTGCTAGTCAAATAAGATTATTGTTTCAAGTTAAAAGACTTTATAATAATGGTAAGTCTAATGAAGAAATAGCAAAGATTTTGGAATTTAAAAGTGTATATAGAGTTAAGTATTTACTTAGTGATAGTTATTACTATAGTGAAGATATGTTAATTAAATATTTATCTAAATTATCAGATATTGATAGAGACATTAAGGTAAATAACCTAGATGGAAATGTTCTTTTAGAACTTTTTATTGCTGGTAAAGATTATTAAAAAAAGTATGTTTATCACATACCTTTTTTTATGTTTAAAAGCATATTTTGATGTTCTTCGTTACTTGAATTGTTCCATAATAATTCAAATAGTACGCCAAGACCTATTAATGGATCATCTTCATGGGAGGATATTGAGTCCTCAATTGAACTTTTAATATCATCAATATTTGAATCCTTAAAATTATTAATGATATATTTTCTTATATCTATATTGTTCATTTTATCACCATTAATATAATGGTATAATATTTAATATTTTATTCATTGTAATTTACATGTTACTATGTTATTATATTTGTGGTGATATTATGTCTATATATATTCATATTCCTTTTTGCAATAGTATTTGTACATATTGTGATTTTTGTAAAATATTATATGATAGAAAATATATTAATGATTATTTAGATAATTTGGAGAAAGAAATTAAAATGCGATATAATGGTGAAATTGTTAATACCATTTTTATTGGAGGAGGTACTCCAAGTAGTTTAAATGATAGTGAATTGATTAGGCTTATGAACATTATTAAAGTATTTAAGCTTAGTAAAGAGTACGAATTTACTATTGAGTGTAATGTTGAATCTATTACTGAAAGTAAGCTTGAAATAATGAAAAAATATGGGGTTAACAGAATAAGTATTGGGGTAGAATCTTTTGATGATAATGTTATTAAATTACTTGGTAGAAATCATACTAAGAATGATGTCTATAAAAAAATAAAAATAGTTAAAAAATATTTTGATAATATTAATATTGATTTAATATATGCTGCTTATGATGATATAAATATTTTAAAAAGTGATATAAATTGTTTTCTAGAACTTGATATTCCGCATATTTCTACTTATAGTTTAATAATTGAAGATAATACTATTTTGAAAATTAAGGGTATGGAAAGCATAGACGAAGATACTGACTATGAAATGTATAAATATATAGAGAATATTTTTGAGAAAAATAATTATATTCATTATGAAATTAGTAATTATGCTAAAGATGGGTATCAATCTAAGCATAATTTGGTGTATTGGAATAATGAAGAATACTATGGATTTGGTTTATCTAGCACTAGTTATATAAATAATGAGAGGATAACAAATACTAGGAACTTGAGAAATTATTTGAATGGAGAATATTCTGGTACAATTATTTATGAAGATAAAAATATTAGGATGGAAAATGAAGTTATGCTTGGATTTAGAAAACTTGATGGTATAGATTTGGAGGTATTTAAAAATAAGTTTAATGTTTCTTTAGAGGATATATATAATGTTAATGATTTAATTAATGCTGGTTATTTAGTAAAGGAAAATAATCATATTAGAATTAAAAAGGAATATATGTATATCTCTAATGAAATTATTGTAAGAGTACTTGAATAATATTTCTCTTTGTGTTAAAATATTGTTTCGCGAAGGGATGGTACAATGGATAATAGAGATAAAATAATAAAAGATTTATATGAATTAAAATCATCTATTTCTAGCGAAATATTTGAATTAGAAAATAAATTATACTTACTTAGAGATTCATTAGATGATATTAATAATGAAATATGTAAAGCTGCTGGGCATAGTTTTAGTGATTGGAAACAAGCTATTAATCCTGCTTGGCTTAATAATACTAATGATGAAAACATTGATATGTATTGTTATAAAAGAAAATGCAGTGTTTGTGGAAAAGAAGAGATTACTTTTGATAAAGTAACTCCTAAAATCCGTGGTAGGGTAAAATAATAGTTCAATGGTTTATTTGGACTTTTTTCTTTACTTATTTAGTTAAATATTTTATAATTATTATGTGAGGTAGATGTTATGGAAAAGTTTATAAAATTTATTACTAATGAAAAGTTTTATTTACCAATAGTTTATATTATTATTGGACTTGTTTTATATTTGATAATAGAAAAAGTTATTAATAGAATATCTAAGGGACATATTGGTAATAGTGGTAAAGATAAAAGAAAAGATACTATTATTAATTTGGGAAGAAGTATATTTAAATATTTAATACTTATATTTATAGTTCTCGGTATACTTAAAATATATGGTATTGATACAACAAGTATTATTGCTTCTTTGGGCGTATTTGCTGCGGTTATTGGTCTTGCTTTTCAAGATATTGTTAAAGATTTATTAGCAGGAGTTGCTATTTTATTTGATAATAAATATGCTGTCGGTGATACTGTGTCAATTAATGGATTTCAAGGTACTGTAATTGAGTTTGGGCTTAGAACTACTAAAATAAAGGCTTTTACTGGAGAAGTAAAGTCTATTGGCAATTCTTCTTTTAGTGAAGTTATTAATTACAATTTAGCTAATTGTGATATTTTCCTTAAACTTAATGTTGCTTATAATACTGATATCGACAAATTAGAGAAAGTTTTGGAAAGTATGAGGGAAGATATTCTTAAAATTGAAAATGTTAAGGATTATAAATTACTCGGAGTAGATGAATTAGGAGACTCTAGTATTGTATATGCAATTGATATTACTTGTAAGGCTATGACTAATTATGCTATTAAAAGAGAAGTACTAAAAATGATAAAGAAAAAATTTGATGAGGAAGGAATTAATATTCCATACACCACTGTGGATGTTAATATTAGGAAGTAAATATGGATAAAGTTAGTTATTTTAATAAAGAATATAGTTATATTAAAGACGAAAAGAAGAAAGAAGATTTAAAGTATTTAGTTAGTGAACTACCTGATTACTTTTTTGAGATACCTGCTTCAAGTACTGGTAAATATCACCCAGAGTTTGCTGGAACTAAGAATGGATTAGTTAAACATACTAAGGTTGCTGTTCGTATTGCCAAGGAACTTTTGGATAATCCTGGAATTAATAATTTTACACAAAATGAAAAAGATATTATTTTGATGGCTCTTACTCTTCATGACGGATTGAAAAAAGGTAATCCTGAAGAAAGATATACGAGATTTGATCATCCTTTACTTGCAGCTTCTTTTGTTAGAGAGCATAAGGATAAATTATCTTTAAATGCTGAAGAACTTGATTTAATGACTAGAGTAATGTCTTCACATATGGGAATTTGGAATAAAGATTTTAATGATAATGAGGTGTTACCAATTCCTAAGGATAAATATGAAAGATTTGTTCATTTATGTGATTATTTATCTAGTAAAAAATTTCTTAATGTGGATTTTGATGGTATTGATATTAAATATTGACTTCTAATGAGAAGTCTTTTTTCATAATATTTATTAGTGATATTATGAAAATGAGATATTTATTTATTCCAATGATTATTATAACTTTAATGATATGGGTAATTAATATGGATAGTGATGCTTTAGTTAATAGGGAAATTATTAATGATACTATAGAGATTAGTTATCCTTATTTTAATAATAAAAAGATAGATAATTTTATTGATGAATATTTAAATAGATATAAAAATAATAATGGTATTATTGACTATGATTATGACAATAATGATAATAAATATTATGTTATGTTTTATAAATATTTTTTTGATAATAATATTTATAGTTATGATATAGATTCTTTTATGATAGATTTAGATAGCGGTACTATAAGTATGGTATATACTGAGGTATTTAATTATGATATTATTACTAATACAAAGATAAATGATGATGGTAAATTGATTGCTCTTACTTTTGATGATGGACCAAATTATAATACTAATAAGGTGTTAGATATACTTAATAAATATAATGTAAAAGCTACTTTCTTTGTACTTGGTTGTAAAGCAAAAGATAATAAAGAAATATTAAAAAAAGAATATGATAATGGAATGGAAATAGGTAATCATACATTTAATCATTTGTTATTAACTAAATATAAAGAGGATGTTATTAAAGAGGAAATAGATAATACTTCTTCAGTTATATTTGAGGCTACGGGTACATATCCTAAACTATTGAGACCTAGTTACGGTGCTTATAATAATATAATAAAAAAAATAGGTGATATGCCTATTATTATATGGGATATTGATACTCTAGATTGGAAGTATCATAATTCTAAAAGAATTGCCAATAGGGTAATTAATAAAGTCAAGGATGGAGATATTATTTTAATGCATGATATATATAGTGCCACAGCAAATAGTCTAAATATTATTATTCCGGAACTTCAAAATAGAGGATATACTTTTGTTACTGTACCAGAACTATTTTATTATAAAGAAATTACTTTAGAAAAAGGAAAGGTATATGGTTATGCTAGATAGTTAACATAAGTTATCTGGAATTAATTTACTTATATATTTTAATATACTATCTTTAGTATATTTTTTTGGATTTTTTATATATTTTAAGCAAATACTTATGACTCCATTTACATAAAAGATAGTAATTATTTCTGATGGTATTTCTTCATTATATAATGGATGATTTTCAATATTCTCAGCAATATTTTTTAAAATAGTATCATGAAATATATTACTAGCAATATTGTTGTTATTATATTTTATAACTAGTGAATATGTATCAATGTTTTCATTTATGTGTTCTAGAAGTAAATTGATTAAATTAATGTAATATTCTTTAATGTTTATTGGTACTTCATTTTGAGATAACTTTTGTTTTAATTCTTCTTCAAGGTCATTTACTAAAGCTGATAAGAGATCATATTTATCATTGAAATTATTATAAAATGTAGATCTGTTGGTATTGGCTTCTTTGCATATATCTGATACTGTTATCTTTTCAAATGGTTTGTTTTTCATAGTTAATAATAATCCTTTATAAAGGTTATTTTTTGTTTTAATTATTCTTTGATCCAAAATATACCACCTAATTATATTATATTTAATATTTGATAAATGTAAAGAGTTTTAAAGTTTTCCTTTACAAAGAAATTGTTTTGTTATATAATTATATTGGCTTTTTGTAAGGAAGTGATATTATGGCTTATATCAGTAATGAGACTATTAATGAAATAAGAAATAAGACTGATATAGTAGAGGTAGTATCAAGATATGTTAATCTTACAAAGACTGGTAAAAATTATATTGGAGTGTGTCCTTTTCATGATGATCATTCTCCGAGTATGAGTGTCAGTCCTGAAAAACAAATATATACTTGCTTTTCATGTGGTGCTTCAGGTAATGTATTTACTTTTGTATCAGACTTTGAAAAAATATCTTTTGCTGAGGCTGTTAAATTACTTGGAGAAAAGGTTGGCATTAGTATATCTGAAAATATAAAAGTTAATGCTAAGAGAGATGAATACTTTGATATATATGATTTAGCTAGTAAGTTTTATCAAAATAGTCTTAATAGTAGTTTGGGTAAAAATGCTATAGAGTATTTAGAAAATAGACATCTTGATAAAGATACTATTAAAAAATTTGGTATAGGTCTTTCTATTCAGAAGGTATCACTTACTGAATATCTTAATAATAAAAAATATTCTTTAGATAAGCTTATTGATATAGGGCTTACTAATGATAATGGTAATGATATATTTGTAAGTAGAATTATGTTCCCTATATGGGATTTAAGTGGTAATGTTGTTGCTTTTTCTGGAAGAATATATAATACTAAGGATAACTCTAAATACATAAATACTAAAGAGACTGATAAGTTTAAAAAAGGTAAAATATTATATAACTATCATATAGCTAAAGAACATTTAAAGAAGAATGATACAGTTATTATAATGGAAGGACAAATGGATGTTATTAGGGCTAGTACTGTTGGTATTAATAACTGTATAGCTACGATGGGAACTGCACTTACTAAGGATCATAAAATGGTACTTAAAAATATGGCAAAAAATATCATTTTATGTTTTGATGGTGATGCTGCTGGTGAAAAAGCTACGCTTAGTGCTATAGAACTTTTAGAGGATACGGGAGTTAATATTAAAATAGTTAGACTTCCTAATAATATGGATCCTGATGAGTATATTTTAAAAGAGGGTAAAGATAGTTTCTTATATCAAATTAAGTCCGCAATGACTTTAATTGATTATAAGATGGAAATATTAAAAAAAGATAAAGATTTTAGTAATATAAAAGAAATATCTTCTTATATTAATACGATGTTAAAAGAATTAGTTAATGAAAAAGATGATATTGTTATTGAACTTAATTTAAAAAAGTTATCTGATAATTTTAATATTGATTATAATACTATTAAAGAAAAATATGATAGTATGAAAAAAAATAATGATAATAATAAGATAATTATTAAAGAAGAAAAACCTAAAAAGGTTTATGATAAATATGGAATGGCAGAAAATTATTTAATATATTATATGTTTAAAGATAATATGGTTATAAATATGGTTGAAAATAGAGTTGGATATTTTCCAACAAAAAATATTAGAGAATTATCTAATGAAATTATTTACTATTTTCATAAATATGGTATAATAAATGTCGCTGATTTTATTAGTTATATATCTGATAAAGAAGAAATACTTAAGACTTTAAAAGATATTTTTGCTATGAATATCAAAGATGACTTTCAAGAAAAAGAAATTGAAGATTATATTTTTGTTGTAAATGAGTATCATAAAGAAGTAAAGATAAATGATTTAAACAAAAAATTAAAAGAAGAGAAAGATCCTTTGAAACAAGCAAAAATAATTGAGGAAATAATGAAGTTAAGGGGAGTGAATAAAAATGGTACCAGAAATTAAGGATTTTGAGCAAAGAAAAGAAACGTTAATTAAGAAGGGTAAAGAACTTGGCTTTATCACTTATGAAGAGATTGCAGAAGAGTTAAAAGGACTTGATGTAAGTAGTGACTTACTAGATGAATTATATAATGCTTTTATGGAAAATGATATTAGTGTTATAGCAGAGGCTGATTTAGATGACGACTCTAGTGAAGAAGATGCTGGTGGTAATCTAGAAGATATTCTTAAGGATAATACAATAGCTAAGGAATTAACTATCAATGATCCAGTTAGAATGTACTTAAAGGAGATAGGTAAGATAAGTCTATTATCATTAGACGAAGAAACTGAATTATCTAAGAGAATCGCTGAGGGTGATGAAGAAGCTAAAAATAGACTTGCTGAATCTAACCTAAGACTTGTTGTTTCTATAGCTAAGAGATATGTTGGTAGAGGAATGTTATTTCTTGATTTAATTCAGGAAGGTAATATAGGACTTATGAAAGCTGTTGAAAAGTTTGATGCTGATAAGGGATATAAGTTTAGTACTTATGCTACTTGGTGGATTAGACAAGCTATAACAAGGGCTATTGCTGATCAAGCTAGAACTATTAGAGTACCAGTTCACATGGTAGAAACTATTAACAAATTATCTAGATATCAAAGACAACTTACTCTTGAACTTAATAGGGAACCTACTGATGAAGAACTTGCTAAGAAAATGGGAATGTCTCCTGATAAAGTAAGAGAAGTTATTAAAATAGCACAAGATCCAGTATCTTTGGAGACTCCTATTGGGGAAGAAGAAGATTCACATTTAGGAGACTTTGTACCTGATGAAAGTAATATGTCTCCAGAAGACTTTACAATACATGAAATGTTAAAAGAAGAAATTGGCGATGTACTTCTTACTTTAACTGAAAGGGAAGAACAAGTACTTAGACTTAGATTTGGTTTAGATGATGGCTCTTCAAAAACACTTGAAGAAGTTGGTCAAATGTTTGGTGTTACGAGAGAAAGAATTAGACAAATTGAAGCTAAAGCTTTAAGAAAATTAAGACATCCTTCAAGAAGTAGAAAATTAAAGGACTTCTTAAATGAATAAGTTATCTAAAAGACTAGAAGTAGTTGCTAGTTTTGTAAATGATAATTCTAAAGTAATTGATATAGGCTGTGATCACGGCCTTTTATCTATTTATTTAGTAAATAAATATAAAAATATTAAAGTAATTGCTAGTGATGTTAACGAAAATGCTCTTAGTAGCGCTATTACTAATATAAAAAAAGAAAAATTAGAAGATAGAATAGAAACTAGACTTGGCAGTGGGCTTGATGTAGTAGCTGCTAATGAAATTGATACCATTGTAATAGCAGGTATGGGAGCCAATACAATAGTTGGTATCTTAAAATATAGTACTTCTAAATTAAGTAATGTTAATAATATTATTATTCAAAGTAATACTGACTTATATTTTCTTAGAAAGAATGTTACTAGTCTGGGTTATTATATTGAAGACGAAATTTTAGTAGAAGATAAGAATATTATATATACTGTTATTAAGTTTACTAAAGGTAAGAGAAGATATAACTATAAAGAATTGTATTTAGGACCAGTACTTACTACTAAAAATGATGATTTATTTAAAAAGAAATGCAATAAAGAATTAACTACTTTAAAGCTTATTCTTAAAAATATTAATAGTGGTCATTATTTATATAAATTAAAGATTAAAAGAAATATAAAGATATTAGAAGATGTTTTAAAGCATTAATAATATCTTTTTTGTATGTATATTTTGCTTTTGTATGATAGATATGGCTGATATATTTATTTGAGACAATATAATATTTTGGCTCAAATAAACACTTTAGTACCTTAGAACTAAAGTGAAAAATAAGAAAAATAATAAATAAATATTTACTAATTTCATATAATATGGTAATATATTATTGGCTTTTCAAAAAATATACACAAATATTGATTTAATTATCCGAGTGCCTATATAGGTGGATGTTAAAGAAGAGATATTTGGAAGAAAAACGAAAGGAGATATGATAATTATGACAGTAGTATCTATGAGCTATTTGTTAGAAGCAGGAGTTCACTTTGGTCACCAAACTAAAAGATGGAATCCTAAAATGAAAGAGTATATATTTAACTCTAGAGATGATATTTATATCATTGACTTACAAAAGACAGTAGAAAAAATGGAAGAAGCTTATGTTGCTTTAAATAAGATTGCTGCTGATGGTGGAAAAGTACTTTATGTTGGTACTAAGAAACAAGCACAAGAAGTATGTAAAGAAGAAGCTGAAAGAAGTAATATGTACTATGTTACTGAAAGATGGTTAGGAGGAACTTTAACTAATTTCAAAACTATTAGAAGAAGAATTAATCGTCTTGAAGAAATCGAAAAGATGGAAAAAGATGGTACATTTGAAAAACTTCCTAAGAAAGAAGTAGTAGGACTTAAGAAGGAATATGAAAAGTTAAATAAGAACTTAGGTGGTATTAGAGAAATGACTAAGTTACCTGAAGCTGTTATTATTGTTGATTCTACTAAAGAATATAATGCAATAAGAGAAGCTAGAAAACTTGGTATACCAGTATTTGGTCTTATTGATACTAATTGTGATCCTGATGATGTTGACTATGTATTACCTGCTAACGATGATGCTGTTAGAAGCATTAAGGTTGTACTTGGTGCTTTAACTAATGCTATTATTGAAGCTAATGGTGGTACAATTGTTGATTATGTAAGTGAAGATGATAAAAAAGTTTCTAAAGAAAAAAATACAAATAAGAAAGACAAAAGAGAAGCAAAAGAAACTGAAGAAGTAAAAGATACAAAGCCAGTTAAAGAAGAAGTCAAAAGTGAAAAGCCAGAATTAGACTTAAATATTTTAACTGTTACAGAACTTAGAGACCTTGCTAAGAAAAAAGAAGTTAAAGGCTATTCTAAGATGAAAAAAGAAGAATTAATTGAAAATTTAAAATAAGGAGGAATACTATGATTACTGCAAATATGGTAAAAGAGCTTAGAGAACAAACTGGAGCAGGTATGCTTGATTGTAAGAAGGCTCTTACTGAAACAAATGGTAATATGGAAGAAGCTGTTACTTGGCTTAGAGAAAAAGGTATCAGTAAAGCTGCTAAAAAACAAACTAGAATAGCTGCTGAAGGACTTGCTCTTGCTAAAGTTGAAGGTAATAAAGCTGTTATAGTAGAAGTTAACTCTGAAACTGACTTCGTTGCTAAGAATCCAGAATTTACTGGTTTAGTTAATGATATTGCTACTGCTATTTTAGGTAGTAATGTTAGTACAGTAGAAGAGGCTAATAAATTAGAAGTTAATGGTACTTCTATTGAGAATATGATAGTAGATAAAACTGCTACTATTGGTGAAAAAATATCTTTTAGAAGATTTGAATTAGTTGAAAAGCAAGATAATCAAGTATTTGGTACTTATTCTCATATGGGTGGTAAAATAGTAACACTTGCTGTACTTGAAGGATCTGATGCTGAAGTTGCTAAAGATGTAGCTATGCAAATTGCCGCTATGAGACCACTATATTTAGATAAAGATTCTGTTCCTAGTGAAAGAGTAGAGAAAGAAAGAGCTATTCTTACTGAACAAGCTGAAAATGAAGGATTAGATGCTAATAAACTTCCTATGATTGTTAATGGTAGACTTAATAAATTCTATGAAGAAGTTTGCTTATTAGATCAAGGTTTTGTTAAAGAAAATAAGATGAAAGTATCTAAATATGTTGAAAGTAAAGGTATGAAAGTATTATCTTTCGTAAGATATGAAGTTGGCGAAGGTATGGAAAAAAGAGAAGAAAACTTTGCTGATGAAGTAGCTAAACAAATTAATGGTTAAGAATTCTAGAAATAGAGTTCTTTTTCTTTGATATAAAAAAATATCTCTTTGCGAGATATCTTTTATTGTACTTCTTTTCCACACTTTTCGCAGAATTTAGTTCCTGGTTTAAGTTTGCAACCACAACCTAGGCAATATTTTTCTGGTTCATTACTTGTAGAAGTTTTAGTATCACTATCACCAATTGGACCATTAGGACTAACTTCGATACTTGAATCATAAGTATATTTATCTGAAAATCCTAATATCATAGTGGTTATTGGACCTACAAGAGCACCAGCAACGCCAAAGCCTATAGGTTGTTGTTTCATTTTCTTTGCTAAATTATAGAAAATGAAGAAGTTAACAGCCATACTTGCTAGATTACAAACATACTCTAAGCCATCAATTTTAGCTATAGTACATATTGTTCCTGATATTGCTATTAAGAAATACCACCAATTTAAACCTGCTATTTGAATTAATACAAATATATTATAAAATGGTATTATTGCTTTCCAACCATCTTCACCAGCCTTTTTGAATATTTTGGCAAGGGCAATTGCATAAACAACATAGAAGGCAATACAAAATACTACTATGAAAACTAATAAGCCAATTGAAGTAGCTGCTAAAACGCCAAATGCATCATCCATTTTATTCACTCCTCTCTATTAATAATATACCAAATTTTAATAGATATTTCAATAATTATAAAATATATTTTTGATAATTGTAATTACATTATTTTATTTGAATATTCTTTAATAGGTGAGACTACTATGTTTGATAAGGGTATACATAAGAGAATTAAGATAGTACTTTTAATAGTTATATTTATATTTTTACTTGTTATTTGGAAAGTATTTTACATTGAAGTTATTGAATATAAGAAACTTAATACTTTAGCTAGTGGACTATGGAGTAGAAACCTACCTATTGAGGCTGATAGAGGTAAAATATATACTGTTGATGGAGAAGTAGTAGCTGGTAATCTTACTACTACTTCGTTAGTATTTATTCCAAATCAAATTAAAGATAAAGATTTAGTAGCTACGAAGATAAGTGAAATACTTGAAGTGGATAAAAGTGTCATCGAAGAACATTTATATAAGAAGTCAATGATGGAAAGAGTACATCCTGAGGGAAGAAGACTATCTTATGATATTGCGGATAAGATTGCGGAACTTAACTTCGAGGGAGTATATTTACTTAAGGAATCTAAGAGGTATTATCCTCATGATGAGATGCTTTCACATGTACTTGGTTATGTTGGTATTGATAATCAAGGTCTTAGCGGGCTTGAACTTGAGTATGATAAAATACTTACTGGGGAGTATGGTTCTATTCAGTATTTTTCTGATGCAAAAGGGAATAATTTAGATAGAAATTCGGTATATGTGGAACCAGAGGATGGTCTTGATATATATTTGACTGTTAATTATAAGATTCAATCCTCTATTGAGAGAGAACTTAATAATATTGTAACTAAATATAATCCAGAAGGTGCTTGGGCTTTGGCAATGGATCCTAATACTGGTGAGATACTTGGAATGAGTTCAAGACCTAATTTTAATCCTAATAAATATCAGGATTATAGTGTGGAAACGATTAATAGAAATATGGCTATATGGGCTAGTTATGAACCTGGTAGTACATTTAAAATATTGACACTTAGTGCGGCGGTTAATGAAGGAAAGGTTGATTTGGTTAAGGATACATTCTTTGATGGTGGTTCTGTTAATGTGGATGGGGCAAGAATTAAGTGTTGGAAACATGGGGGACATGGGTCTCAGACTTTCCTAGAAGTTGTTCAAAATTCTTGCAACCCAGGGTTTGTTGAACTTGGTAATAGACTTGGTAAAGAAAAACTATTTGATTATATTTATAAATTTGGATATGGTAAGAAAACGGGTATTGATTTAAATGGAGAGAGTACTGGTATCTTATTTAATTTATCTAAAGTTGGTCCTGTAGAACTTGCTACGACAGCATTTGGTCAAGGAGTTAGTGTTACTGCTCTTCAGCAAGTTACAGCGGTATCTGCAGCGATTAATGGTGGTACTTTGTATAAACCATATATAGTTAAAAGAGTAGTGGAACATGAAACTGGACAGATTGTTAATGAGATTAAGCCTACTATCGTTAGAGAGAATATTGTTACTAATGATACTAGTAAAAAGGTAAGAATGACTTTGGAATCAGTAGTTTCTTTGGGTACTGGTCGTAATGCTTATATAGATGGTTATAGGGTAGGAGGTAAAACTGGTACTGCGCAAAAGGTTAATAATGGTGTATATATGTCGGGTAATTATATAGTTTCTTTTATTGGTTTTTTACCCGCAAATGATCCTAAAATAGTGGTATATCTAGCTATTGATAATCCCAAAGGGGTTACGCAGTATGGTGGTACAGTTAGTGCTCCTATTGTTAAGAATATTATGGAGGATGCAATAGTGGCTTTAAATATCGAAAAGCAGGATGGTGGTACTGAAAAGAAATATCAATGGTATGATAAAAAATACTATGATGTAGAAAATGTTATAGGATTATCTAAGAAAGAGGCTACTTCTAAACTTAAAAATTTTGTAATAGAATATAGTGGTAGTGGGGATAATGTTATTAATCAGTCTCCGGAGGGTGGTACTAGATTAATAGAGGGTTCTAGTATTAGGTTATATTTGGGATAATTTGCATTTTGAAGTTAATTATGATATAATAAGCCGCAACTAATGGGGGTATTATGGAAATAATTAATATGACTAGTGATAAGATTAATAACCTAAATAAATTATCTCTTGATTTTTTTAATACTAAGGGTGATTTGTTATTTTTTGAGTATAATAATATACTTAGATTATTAAAAGGAATGAATAATGTTACACCAAAGGAATATCAAGATCATTTTAAGATAATTAATTTATTAGATAAATATAGAAAAATATTACCTAGTAATTTTGTTTTACCAGATTTTTTAGTGAGAGTAGATACTACTGTTAAGTATTTTGCCACTACTTATATTAATGGTGATAGTCTTAAAACTGTACTAAGAGATAGTAGTGTTTCTCTAGAAGACAAGAAAGAATATTTGAAAGATATAGGTACTATTCTTAGAAAGATGGATAGTATTAGAAATAATACGGAGTTAAGTAACTTTTTTCTAGCGGATATTCATGAAGATAATTTTATTATTGATAAGAATGGCTTTCTTCATACCATTGATTTAGATGGTAGTAAGTTTAGTGAGGATAATAATCCAATAGTTAAATATTTAATTCCTGATTCATTAATTACTGGGTGTGCTTCTTCTAAATATAAAGTTAATATGAGTAATCCTTATTTTACTTCTTATCTTATAGATAAAAATACGGATATTTACTGCTACTGTATAATGATTTTAAATTATTTATATAATGGCAATATTAGTAATTGTAATATGAATGAGTTTTATAATTTTCTTACTAGAATGAGTGATATTGGTATTGATAAAGAATTAATTGGATGTTTTGAAAGATTATTTGATGATAGGGATAATATTAATCCTTGTGATTATATTGATACTTTAACTACTAGTCAAGTAAAAAAGTTGAGAATAAAATAGTTTACAAATTGATGTAAAGTAATAAAAAGATACTATTTATTTAAAAATATGTATGGTATAATAGAAGTGATATTAGAAATGGAGTGATAGAATGCTAACTTTAACGAAGTCATTGTTTGCTTTAATGCTTGGTTTTATTAGTTCAACAATATTTGGACTTATAGCTATTCCTTTTTTGAAGAAATTAAAAGCAGGACAAAATATTAATATTTATGTTGAGGCTCATAGAAGTAAGGCTGGTACTCCTACGATGGGGGGACTTATATTTATAATTCCTACTATTGCAATAACATTGTTTTTACTTTTTACGGGAAAGATAGAGTACTCGGTTAACTTAATGATTGTACTGTTTGTTTTCTTCTCGTATGCTTTAATAGGGTTCTTAGATGACTTTATTAGTCTTAGAAGAAAATCTAATAAGGGACTTACACAGTTTCAGAAGTTATTACTTCAACTTATTGTAGCTTTAGTCTTTTATGTATTATTTAGACAATTTACTGCGGGGGATTCTTATCTTAGAATATCTGCTTTAGGTATTGATTGGAATCTAGGATGGTTTTATGGAGTATTTATATTATTCTTACTAGTAGGTTCTTCTAATGCTGTTAATTTAACTGATGGATTAGATGGACTTGCTGGTGGATTATCTGCGATATCATTTTTAGCTTTCGGTCTAATAGCAATGGGTAGCTGGTGGATTGAAGGTAATGCAGATATGGGTATTTTCTGTTTTATCTTGGTAGGTAGTATTATGGGATTTCTTGTATATAATACTAATCCTGCTAAAGTATTTATGGGAGATACTGGTAGTTTGACTTTAGGAGCTACAATGGCTACGATAGCTATTCTTACTTCACATGAATTATCTTTGGTATTAATTGGAGGAGTATTTGTTATTGAGACTTTAACTGTTATTATACAAATAACTTCAGTTGTATTACTAAAAAGAAAGGTATTTTTAATGACTCCTATCCATCATCATTTTGAAAGATTGGGATGGAAAGAGAATGATATTGTTAAATTATTCTGGATAGTTGGATTTATTCTTTGTATGTTAGCTTTAATATATGGAGTATGGTTATAAAAAGAGTGTATTTGGATAATACATTCTTTTCTTTATATTCACTTTAATCCTAAGGTATTAAAGTGTTGTTATTAGCCTAAAGTCTAATAACAATGTATCTACATACCTATTATATATAAGTCATACCTATATATTTAGTATAAATTGTTCTATAAAATACTTGTATAAATATTTAATTTATGATATTATTTTATATGTAAGGTAGATAGATATAATTTATGTGTAAAATCTATAAATTATATAAGGAAAGGAGGCCCTTCTTATGATTAAAATGGTAAATAGAAACGTTAACTATTTGTTAATTAGGGGGGGGGCTTGAAAGTCTATTAACTCTTA
>UROI01000012.1 GCA_900549325.1 uncultured Mycoplasmatota bacterium
TCTCTTTTTAATAACCCTCTTTTTTATTAATGTCTACTATTTGGGGTTCACATCATTACTGTCCTTCTTTATTCATTATTAACTAAACTTCTTACTTTAATTAATACTTCATCTTTTTTATGAATTCTATTCTGATATGCAGGATGATAAGTCCAAATGACTCTATCATCATTTATTATTAATTTATCAGGAGTTGGATAATCATATACTAACTTAGAATTAATTTCTTTTAAGTATTTGGTTACTACTCTATAATAAGGATTAGTAGGACCACATACAAAGATAATATGTTCTGGATTAAATATCTTTGTTATTTCAAATAAGTATTCCATACTTAAATCTTCTAGTTTATCATTTGTTTCAGGATGACCCATACTTCTTCTTTTACCCGCAATAAAGACATTATTCCAAATAACATTCGATAATAAGTCTTCTCTTTGAAGTTCTAGAACATTTCTTATAAATATCCAGAAGTCTCTATTTCTAGCCCCATCTTTTAGAAAATTAAAATATTTATCTTCGATAGCATCTACATCAGGTAAATAAGTACTATCATCATAATTCATCCAGCAATTGGTCTCTTGACCAATATATAATACTCTTCTTTCTAAATTATTGGTATAATCATCATTTGAAGAAATAAGAAGAGGTATAGATAACTCCTCTCTATTGGGTAATTGTTTATATTCTTCATAGATATATTTATTTAATTCATTTAATTTATTCATAATATTCCCCTTTAAGCGAGAGATATTATACTACAAAACTATTTAATTTGCAAATTACTTAGTGTTTACCCATATTAGATCTTTGATAGTATCTAAGTATAACTTTTTAGTAGCACTATCTATATCATTTACTTCATTAATTATTTTTACTATTTGATTCCATTTTAATTTTTTTATTTCTTTAAACTCTTTGATATTATTATTTTCTAGAATATTAAATATAGCATTTATCATTCTTTCCATTTCTTTATCGTTATAGTTTTTAAACCAAGATTTGATTCTATTATCAATAGTAATACTTAATTTAGATTGTTTTCCTTTTTCTAGGAACTCTCCAAAACACTGCCACGAATTAACATCATGACTTAGTACTCCTATTGTAGTACTTTTTACGATATACTTATTATTTGAAGTATTTAGAAGCATACCTACTATGGTATCTTCTGGTACATATACTTGTAATTTTGGTAGTATTTTCTTAAAGTTATTACTTGTATATTCTTTGTCTCTAAAACCAGGACCATCTAAATTATATATAGTTTTTATCCTATTAAATATATCTTCTTTAGTATACATCGCTGATGTCATAGCAAGATTACCACCCTTAGAATGGCCTCCAATATATATTTCATTATCGTTTGGAGTAATAACTTCCTCTAAATAGTTAATAGCGTACTCTTGGGCTACTACTGGGAAACTATAAGCAAGAGATAAATCTTCTTTCCAACCTATTACTGTACCATTAGTACCCATAAATGATATAAATACTTTATCAGCAAAATGAATAGTAATAGCTCCAAATTGTTTTTCATTATCAACTAGTTTCCTATAATTACTTAGATAAATATCTTTATATCTATTACTATTATAAATATCTTTTAGATTACTAATATTCTCTTTCATAAAACTAGTTAGATAGATGCCTTTTTTAAATTCTTGATAAGTAGTAAAAGCTTCTTTTAAAGTTATTTTGTTGTTACCCGTAGGTACTATATTACTCCAATCTATATAAGATAGTTCTGTAAATATTATAACGTCATTTATATTTAATTTATTATCTTTAAAAGAAATACTTTTATAGTATTTTAAATAGTCTTTAATTGTAGCCATTGTTATACCTCCATATTTAAATTTTTAATAATATTTTTTATTTTATCAGTAGTTCTTTCAAGTACTTTAGGATCTTCACCTTCAATTATAATTCTAACTAATGGTTCAGTACCTGATGGTCTTACTACTAATCTATAGTTACCCTTAAGATTATTTCTTATTTCTTTAATACTATCTTCAATCATATTACTGGTAGTAAAATCATTTTTATTATTTACTTTAATGTTTATATGTATTTCAGGATATTTATGCATAATCTTAGTTAAATTACTAAAAGGTATATTATTGCTGGCAAGAATAGATAACATAATTAATGAAATAAGGGGACCATCTCCAGTACTACAATAATCTTTTAGAATGATATGGCCTGCTTCTTCACCACCTAGTGTGAGATTGTTATCTCTTAAGTATTCATAGACATATTTATCTCCTACTTTGGTAGTTATAAATTCTATATTGTTATTCTTACAATATTCTAATAGTCCTAGATTACTTAGTATTGTACCTACGATGGTATTTTTATTTAATCTATTTTTATTTTTTAGATCATTACTTATAATAGCTAATATATAATCACCATTAATTATATTACCTAGTTCGTCTATGAATACTACTCTATCAGCATCACCATCGTATGCTATACCAATATCTAATTTATTATTAATGACATAACTACTTAATACTTCTGGATGCGTAGAACCACAATTATCATTAATATTAGTACCATTTGGGGTATTATTTATTATATGATACCTAGCTCCTAATTTAGGAAAGATATATTCACATAGTTTAGATGAAGCTCCATTAGAGGCATCTATTCCTATATTTAAATTATTATAATTAACATTATTATTATATTTATTTAATGAATCTAATAAATGATTACCATAATCTTTTATTACATCTCTATTATCTAAAATTATGCCTCTTTTAGTACTAGAATATTTTATATTATTAAATATTAAGTCTTCAATATCAGATTCTAAATTATCAGATATTTTAGCTCCTTCTTTATCAAATATTTTAATACCATTATATTCATGAGGATTATGTGAAGCACTAATCATAATACCTAAATCATAATTATAATATTTTACTAGATATGATATACCTGGTGTTGGTATTAAACCTGCATCTAATACTGAGATACCACATGATAATAGTTCTTCTTTTAAAGTACTTAATATCATATCAGCAGATTCTCTTCCATCATTTCCTATTATAACTTTAATACCTTTATCTTCCTTATTAAATATATAGGCTATAGCACTAGCTACTTTTATAACTAATTCTTTAGTTATATCTTTGTAGGCTATGCCTCTTATACCATCTGTTCCAAATAATCTTTTCATATTTTATCCTTTCTCTATGATGTTATTTTCATCTTTCATAATACTATTACTCGGTATTATTCCTCTTACTCTTGTTAGAGGATATATACTTGTATTACATCCTATGATAGTGCCTGGGTATAATACACTATTACTACCTATATTTACATTATTACCTATTATAGATCCTAATTTAATCATATTCGTATCTATACCTCTAATTACAATATTACTTTTATCATTCTTTAAATTACTTAAGATTACTCCTGCTCCTAGATGAGAATGATAACCTAGTATAGAGTCTCCAACATAATTAAAATGGGCTATTTGACTATTATCAAATATAATAGAGTTTTTTACTTCAACACTATTTCCTATTACACAGTTATCTCCAATTATGACATTTCCTCTTAAATAGGCTCCTGGTCTTATTTCAGTATTCTCTCCAATTATACAAGGTGCTATTATCGTAGATAATTTATCTATTTTAGTATTATTACCTACCCATATATTTTCTTCAATCATAGTATATTTATCTTTACCCAAAGAATTACCTATATCTATAATATTATCTTCTATCTTAGGTAATACTTCCCATATATAAGTAATATTTTTAAATAAACTATTTCCAACCGTTTTACTAATATCTATAATTTCCTCTAACTTCATAATATATATTCTCCTTATTACTTTATGTACTTAGTATATCATTTTTTAATTAAAAAGACAATCCTAGTATTATGTTATTTCCAAATATGATATTTAGTACAATTTCATTATAAGGAATGGTGATGAAATTGGTAAAATTGCGAATAGAAGAGTGTTTAAAAGAACTTAACAAAACAAAGTATTGGTTATGTCAAAAAATGAATATAACTACGAAAAATTTAAATAGAATAATAAGAGGCGAAACAAAATCTATTTCGTTCAAATATATTGAACTATTTTGTTAAATACTCAAATGTACTCCTGGAGAATTAATAATTATTATAAAGGGCAGCTTTTAAATAAGCTGCCCTTTATAATACGATAAAATACGGTAAAAATTTATCACTTAATTATTGCATTTTTTTCTTTAAATTAGCATAAGATTTTACATTGCATAAATCATCAGCGTAACATATATTGCCTAAATTCTCTGTTTTATCATTAATAAATATCTTTCCATCTTCAAATTTACCAATTTCATATCCAGGTTTTGCTAAAAATATACAAGGATATATATTATTATCAGGAGTTAATACAACAGTGTTATTTATAGCATCACATCTAAAGTTATTTTTTTTATTATATAAATCTACCCCAAAAGTTCCACATCTTTCAATAATAAGATTATTCTTATCATAAAGATTTCTCGCCATATCTAATTGTCTGAAAAATTCATATTTTTCATTATCAGTTAATACATTCATTGCATCCATATTAGTTGCATTTCCTTGTAAAATAAAATTGGTAAATTTTATTCCTCTAGCTCCTAGTTGTTCTGCCTTTTTACACATTTTGGTGATTTTATCATAATTATGTGATGTGATTGTTGTTAACAATCTAACTTGTAAACCCTTTTGAAGAATTAAATTAATTACCTTCTCTATTTTTTCAGGTGTCATAACTGATATATCATCCTGTATTCCAAAATGATATGATAAAGAAATTGATGTTATACCATACGATATTATAGTATCTAATATTTCAGGATTATTATATATTGCTACTCCATTACTCATAAAGTAATTTTGATTTATGTACTCAAAAGATTTTAAATAATTTATGTCTGTTAAAATTTCAGCTCCATTTAAAATAATATTGTATTTTTTACTTAAGCCAGTAACAAGTTGAAGCAATTCTCCAGGACTCCTATTACCCTTATAACTAACATAGCAATGTTTACAATTAATATTACATTTAGAACAAGCCATTATTATTAAATTTTTTCCTAAAAACTCCTCCATATATCCCTCTACACCCACAATCTATAAAATATTGTTTGTATTAATTACTATCAATGGAATTAGCATTTCATCTTTTGTTAAACCAGAATGATTTCCTAAAGTTTTCTGATAATATTCTTCAATATTGGAAGAATTAATAAAACAATAATCTTTTTTACATAAACTAATAAATTCACCCAACCCACTTCTTGAATATATATTTAATTCGTCTAAACCGAATATTTTTCTTTTATCAAATTCGCTGGTTTCAAACAAATACATTTTATCTTTAAAATCTTTATTAAATTCTTTAATAAATTCTTCTTTCAATTCATTTTTAACATAATACGAAGCTGTACCAAAATCTATTGTTGGGTCAGAATAAAAGTATTTTTTATATTTATTAAAATCCATTACTACATCATTATGAACATTCATTTGTCCATGATCTGCAGTAAATACTATGGTTAATTCATTTATTTTAGATAACTTTTCTACCATTTCACTTATTTCATTTAATTTGTCAAAAACTTTCTTACTATCTATACCATAATCATGTTCTATATTATCTATATCTGGTAAATATAAATATGTATAGCTTTTATTCTTATTTGAGCAGTTTTCTTTCATGAATTTCACTATATCATCAAAATTTTCGTAACCATATCTATACTTATCATCTAATACAAATTTAGAGTAAATACTATCATTAATGTAATTTGGAAATAAAACATTAGTTACACAATTAAGTTCACTTAGTTTTGATTTTGTAATAAATATTTCTTCCGGTTTTAACCCATAGTCTAATAATGATTTTTCACTATTTCTTTCTGAAAAAAGTAGAGGATAATAATTTATATCTTTATTTCTATAATAGTTATACCATCCCCAAATACCATGTTTTGATGGAAATTCTGCTGTAACCAAAGAAGTAAGAACACATCCAGTTGTACTTGGAAAAACTGTTAATATATCATCCACTTTATTTTTCTTAAGAATATTATTATCTGGCAATTTTTCTATAATGTTAGAACCTGTTCCATCAGATAATATTAATAAAGTGTGTTTATTTTTAGGAATTATATCTTGTAGTTTTTCCATATTTTTATTTACGTCAAATTCTGTTCCATAATAATTATATAAACATCTTACTAAATCTACAATATTTAAGTTAGTATAATTAGGTATTATAAAATCATTTTCTTTAATTATTTTATCAAAATTATTCATACATTAATATCCTCCGTCTATTATAATCGTTTGACCATTTATATATGAAGACTCATCACTTGCTAAAAAGAAAATAACATTTGCAATTTCTTCAGGTTGTGCAAATCTTTTTAATAATATTTTCTCTTTTTCCTCTTGCAACAAATCACAAGAAAGATCTTTATTCATATCCGTATCAACCCATCCAGGAGCAACCGAATTAACATTAATAAAAGGAGAAAATTCTACTGCCAAATTTTTTGTTATTGATATTACACCTGCTTTCGCGGCATCATAATCTATTGTAGTTGGCGTATAGGAATTTATACCGTTAGTAGAAGAAACGTTTATTATTTTTCCACTATGATTTTTATACATTTCCAGGCCAATATATTTATTTACCAAAAAAACACTCGTTAAGTTAATATCAATTATATTTTTAAAATCAGAAATAGTTCTATCACAAAATTCTATATCAGAAATAACTCCAACATTATTTACTAATACATCTAATTTCTTACATCTGTCATAGACCGTATTTTTTAACATAATTACGTCTTCTTCCTTTGTAACATCTGCTTTAATCAAAATAACATTTATTGAATATCTTGAAATCAATTCTCTTTTTAATTCTTCAGCTAATTCATCATTATTCAAATAATTTATTATTACATCATATCCAGACTTTGCAAATTTAATAGCAGTGGCTCTTCCAATTCCTCTTGTAGCTCCAGTTATGAGTACACACTTTCTCATTTTAAACTCATTCCTTCCATTAATTACATTCTTTTGGGTTGGTCTATTCCCATAACGTCTAATAATTCAGAACTGGTATTATAAACGCTTTCAACAAGTCCTAACCAAGATTGTTTTATTTTTTCATTCGGTTCTGTTAAAACGCGATTTGATGTATAAAAATTATTAAAGATATTAGTTAACTGATATAAATACTCTGCTATTTCGTTAAGAGACTTATCTCTGAAAGCTTTATCTAAAGCAATTGGAGTTTCCAATAATTTTAAAGCTATATTTCTATCTGAATCATCCACAAAAGTATTAACTGGACCTATACTCATTCCTTGCTCTTTAGCTTTTGTTAATAACGATTTCATTCTAACTGTGGAATATAATAAATATACCCCTGTTTTTCCATTAAAATCACTAAATTTGTCCTCATCAAAAATATAATCAGTAGATCTATTAGGAAGTAAATCCGCATACTTTAAAGCACCAACTGCTATTAAATCAGAAATTTCATTTCTCTCTTCACCAACAATACTTGGATTCAGTTTTTTTAATGTTTCTCTTTTTACGGATTCTATTAAAGCAGAAAGTGTCATAACACCACCATCTCTTGTTTTAAAAGGTTTTCCATCTTTACCATTCATTGTTCCAAAACCAATAAATTCTAGTTTTATATTTTTAGGAACAATCCCAGACTTATAAGCAGCTCTAAAAACCTGTTCAAAATGTAACGATTGTCTTTTATCAACTACATACCATATTTCATCAGGATTAATATTGTTAACTCTATCCCATAAAGTCGCTAAATCTGTCATTTCATATGAAATAGCTCCATTAGATTTAACTAATAATAAAGGTGGTATCTCAGTAGTATCATCGGGCATACTGACGTCCATAACTAAGGCCCCTTCACTTTCATAAGCCAATCCTTTTTCTTTTAAATATTCTATTACCTTAGAAACATATTTATCAGAATCACTTTCACCATTCCACAAATCAAACGATACATTCAACTTATCATATAATTGTTTTATCTCTGAAGTGGAAATTGCAATTATTTGTTTCCATAATTCGTAATACCCTCTTTGTTTTTTCTGCAACTTAGTTGTAATTTCTCTTGCTTCTTTTAAATATTGTTCATCTTCCTTAGCTTTATTACTAGCAATTGGATATAATTTTTCTAAATCACTATTTGTAATTGGAAAGTGTTTAGGATATTCATCAACATAATTTTCATCAAAGTAAACCCATTCTGGATGCCTTCTCTTTAATTCTAACATTATTAACCCCATTGGTCTTCCCCAATCACCTAAGTGAACATCACTTATTACTTCACAATTTAATTCTTTGCTTAATCTCTTTAATGATTCTCCTATATTAGCACTACGTAAATGACCTACATGAAGGGTTTTCGCTACATTCGGACCTCCATAATCAATAATCACTTTTTTTCTTTCGTGCATATTTTTGTTTTCACTAACATCTTTTCTTATAGATTCAATATAACTAGATAATGATTCATCGGAAAAAGTTATATTAATAAAACCAGGTCCCGCTACATTTACATTTTGATAATCCACATCGCCATTTAATTTTTCTACAATTGCATTAGCTATTATCTTTGGGTTCACTTTATTTACTTTTGCTAGTTCCATTACTCCATTAAATTGGAATTGTCCTAAATCAGGTCTTGTTGATGGAACAATATTTACATTATCAATTGAATAACCACATTCTAAAATAATTTTTTTAAGTTTTTCTTCTTGTTTCTTTATAAAATTTTTCATATTATTCACTTCCTTTTTTTGATTTACGATATTATAACATTATTTCTTACTACTGTAAATAATTATAATAATTGCCTTTTATTAATACATTTTTTTAAAAAACCATCGTCTAATTCATCGATTATATCGGTATACATTTGAGGTGGCTGTTCAAAATCAATTCGTTTTCCAAAAAACAAAAGATCATTGCATGACAATGCCATCAAACATTTCATATAATCCCTATCATCCTTAAATTTATTATTGATTTTTAAAACCTCAAATATTTTTTCACAAAATTCAGGTACAAATCTTTTAAACTCTTCTTGATATTCTTTCAAACTCTCTTGATTTCCAATAAATGTAGTTTTTTTATCCGTAAATATTTGTGTGTAAAATAATGAATCAAAAGTATCAGAATCATTAATGATGTTAAAATTAATATTAGGATTATTCGTAATTATTTTCTCTAATTTTTGCCTAGTTACTATTTCTCCTGGATATAAGACATCTGGAAACTTGCCATACATGTAATGAAATTTAAAGTACCAATTTCTAAAATCTTCAATTTCCATCTTGTCTTCTTTTGTTAAACATATAAGCATATCTACATCAGATGTAGGTTTTTGTGTATTTTTTGCATATGAACCAAAAACAAATGAAAAATCCAAATTTTTATCAAATATATTTTTTATGTTTTGATTATATTCTTTTAACATTATTTCCTTTAATTTTGCATCATTCTTTACTTTTTTACCTATAATACCTTGAGCAAAATTAACAAAATTTTTATTTTCATAAAAATCATTAATTTCTCTATTAATTAATAATGGTTTATTAATAACAATTCCTTGATATGACATATATGAAGTATTTTTTCCATATCCGCCATATTCACAAAAACCATTATCTATATCAGATACTACTTCATCATTTAAAACTAATGATGACGGTAATTTTTCAATATATCTCGAATTTCCAAACAATGATATATTCATGTTTTCATCTTTATACTTTTGATTAGAAAAGTATTTTTTCAAATCATTAATATTATCATATAACATTATTCTAAAAACTGGTGCATAATACTCTTCATAATTAGATTCTAAATCTTTAAAATTCTTCGTTATGACAATAGGTTCAATAGTTTGATTTAAAACATCAATGCTCCCGCCCAATTCCAATTTTTCTTTATCTCTAACCAAAAGATTAATTACATCTTTAAATGTTTCTAAATTTTTAATTGTAGTTTTTTGATCCATTGAATTAGATATTTCATGTAATAGCCTTTTTTTAAATTCTGGATATAAAGATCTTTTACATAATATTACGTTAGGTTTTGCACAGTCTTGCCCATAATTAAACATTATTGAATCAACAATTTTTTTACTCGCAATTTCTAAGTTTGCGTCATTCGCTATAATAGCAGGGTTTTGTCCTACACCAAAATATATGAACAAAGTATTTAATGATAACGATTCAGATAATTTCTTTGCATTTTCTGGTTTACCTACGAATATAACTACATCTGAATTTTTAACGAATTCTTTATTATAACTAAATCTAGTCCCCTCATATAAGTTTATACTATATTTTTCTAAATTTAAAAGTTTATCAATTTTTTTTGATACTTCAATTGTTTTGGTTGATGGTCTATAATAACTTACTTCGGCACATAGCTTTGGAATAACAACATAAATTATGAGAGAATATAAGGGTAAATTCATTGGTAAGTATGATGATATATTTTTTACTTTTTTATCTAAGTATTTTTCATTATTATCTAATGCCTTAATGCATAATTCTATTTCCTCAACTGCCACTGATTGCGTTTCTATTTCCGATAAAATTCTTATAATTTCTTCTTTATTTTCTAAAATCTTCTTTTTTATACTATTTAACATAATAATTACCTTCTCAATTATTTTCTATTAAATTCCCTTATTCTTCTTTTTGCATATGTTGTAACTGCTTTATCAATCCAATCTTCTCTTGGACCATAAGATAAATCATCAGTAATAATTCTAACTCTATCTTTATTTTGAAGCATATAATCTATTGGAACATATTCATCATTAACAAATGCTCCAACCATTGTATTCCCTATATCAGTATGTATCTTATATGCAAAATCTATTGGGGTTGAACCTTTTGGTAATTCTATTATATCACCTTTAGTTGTATAAACATAAACTCTATCAGCAAATAATTCTGTTTTAACTTGATTCACAAACTGTTGATTATCACCAAACATTAAATTAATTTCTGTTAACGATTTAAAAAATTGAAATTTTTGTTTTAAATTATCTTGCATAACATCTCTTGCTTTTCCCTTTTGCTCATCCCAATATGCAGTAAGACCAAATGAAGCAACTCTATCCATATCAAACGTTCTTATTTGAGTTTGAACTAATCTATCATCTGGGCCAAAAACTGTTGTATGTAAACTTTGATACATATTTGTTTTTGGACTACAAATATAATCTTTAAACTTATCATTTATTGGATGATATTCTTTATGTATTGCACCTAATGTATAATAACAATTAGCAACCTCATCTACCATTATTTTGAGTGCTAATAAATCATGTATATCGGATAATTTATGTCCTTCATTTAATCTCTTATATATTCCATATATATTTTTAGTTCTAACTTTAATCTCATTTGGAATATTATTATCATTAAGTAATGTTTGTATTTTATATAACATTTCTTTTAAACAATCATTACTTGTTTCTTCTAATTTTATTTTTCTTTCCTCAATTTTTTTATACATATCTGGTTTTAAATACCTAAGTGATAAATCTTCTAATTCACTTTTTATTCTATATGCACCAATATAATAAGCAAGTGGCACAAATATTTCCATTGTCTCTAATGCATTTTCCTTTTGTTTAAATTCTGATTTAAATTGTAATGTTCTCATGTTATGAAGCCTATCAGCAAGTTTAATAATAATTATTCTTACATCTTCTGTTATTCCTGTTATTATTTTCCTTGTATTTGCATAATTTTGATCCTGCTTAGAAGAGAAATTCATTTTGGATAGTTTCGTTACACCATCTACTAGATTAGCAACATTTTGATTAAAATCGTGAGATATATCTTCCTTAGTAATATTTGTATCTTCCAAAGTATCGTGTAATAATCCTGCACATATTGTATCTCTATCAGCATGCATATCAGTAAGTATATAAGCAACATTTAATGGATGACTTATATATGGTTCACCACTTTGTCTCATTTGTCCTGAATGTAAATTATTAGCATAATTATAAGCACTTTTTACAATCTCTATTTCCTCTGGATTATATTCTTTTAATTTTTCTAATAAATCTTGTAATGTAATATTATTCACTAAAACACCTCCTCGTAAAATAAAAAAATAATCGGTGCCAAAAAACACATATTATAATGTTTCGACTGACACCGATTTTGAAATATTATTTTTATTTGAACATGAATAGAAGCATGAGTAAATTGTGTTAGTATAATATTTATTTCTAACACTTAATTTTTTTGAATAATCAATCATGATTTTATCAATTAATCTAATCATACTAATATACCTCCCAAATAAATTTAAACCATATTTTATCATTTTTTCTAGGAATGTCAATATGATTTTATCATTTTTTCTAGGAATGTCAATATGTTTTTTTTAAAAAATGTTGAATATTTTCATATTTTTTTATCTTTCTAACTCAAAATCATCTTTATCTTTTTCATTATAAGTATTTTTATTAGATTTCATATAACTAGGTATATTGGCATAATCAAATAATTCATCTTCTTTATCAGTACCTCTTGAAATATCATAAACATCATCTGAATTAAAATCTTTACTATCATAATATTCCATTATTTCTCTTGTAGTTTCGCTTTTAGACTTATCATTGCCAAATAGTAGTATCTTTCTAAAAAAGTGCTTTATAGCCTCTAAAATGGTAGAAATATAAGATTTTAAATTATTGTTTTCTTCTGTTAGATTATGATTTCTATTTTCTAATATATCTTCTTCATAATGTAATTGATATGGATTAGCATGATGAATAATAAATGGTATTCCTTAGTTTCAATATTATAATCTTCTTTATTATTTATGATATCACCATTTACTAGTACTCTTAAATCATAACCTGCTCCTTTTAATTCAAAGGTTACTACATCAAAACATACTCCATATTCATCATTAGGATAGTCAGTACTATAATATTTACTTTTGTATTTTGGTTTAGTCTTTATATATTCTCTAACACTATTTAATATATCAGTTTGATCATCTATGCCATCATTATATTTATCATTATCTCTATCATAAATACCTACTCTAAAGCAAGACTAATTAATTTATCTAATAACTCACTATAAGATAATCCTGTACTTTCCCATAACTTAGGATACATACTTATTGTAGTAAATCCTGGCATAGTATTTATTTCATTTAATATTATTCTATTAGTATCTTTTTCTAAGAAGAAATCTACTCTAGATAGTCCAGAACAATCAAGAGACTTATATGCTTTAATTGCAGTCTTTCTTATTTTATCACTAATATCTTTATCTATATCGTCTGGTATTATTGTTTTAGAATCATCTACATATTTGGCATTATAACTATAAAATTCACCTTTAGGTAATATTTCACCAAGTGGTGAAGCCTCTACTTCATTATTTCCTAATACAGCACATTCTATTTCTCTACCAACAATATTTTCTTCAATTAATATTTTGTTATCAAAACCTGAAGCATATTCTATATATTTAATTATTTCTTCTTTAGTATGAGCTTTATTTATTCCAACTGAAGATCCACTTCTTGATGGTTTTATAAAGACTGGTAGTGATAATTTAGATTCTACAAGTGATGCAATATCTTGAAGTGATAATTCTTTTTCATTAAATTTATCATCTATATAGATATATTTATCTCCTACTTTTTTGATATAAATGTATTTAGCATTTTCTATTCCTACTTTATCAAATATCATTTTAGCATATACTTTATCCATACCTAAAGAACTAGATAGTACCCCGCAACCTACATAAGGTACTCCAAGTAGTTCAAATAATCCCTGTATAGTACCATCTTCGCCATATAGACCATGTAAAACTGGAAAGACAACATCTAAACTTCTTAAGTAATCAAAGACATTATCTATTTTATTATCTTCTTTATACCATTCACCTTTTTTATCAATATATATTTTATATATATCATATTTATCTTTATCTAAATTATCTATTACACTCTTCGCAGAATTAATAGATACTTCATGTTCTGTGGATAAACCACCATATATTACACCTAATTTTATTTTTTTCATTACATATCACCTACTTAATTATATATTTTCATATTTATTTATATCACTAATTATATCTTTTAGTGTACTTATATTTATTGTTTGCCCTGCATCAGAAAGACTCTTTTCTGGTCTTATATGAGCCTCAACCATTATACCATCGGCACCAGCCGCTATTGAGGCTACAGATAATGGTCTTATCATATATCTTGTCCCAGTGGCATGAGATGGATCGACAATAATTGGATAATTAGTATTCTTCTTTATATAAGGAACTGCCGCTATGTCAAGAATGTTTCTAGTGGTAGGATCAAAGCCTCTTATTCCTCTTTCACAAAGAATTATATTCTCATTACCTGCATTCTTTATATATTCAGCCGCTAAAAGCCATTCATTATATGTCGCAGACAGTCCTCTTTTTAGTATAACTGGAGTCTTTAATTTACCTACTTCTTTTAATAATTCATAGTTATACATATTTCTAGCTCCTATTTGAATTATATCTAGTTTATTACCATACTTTTTAACTTGTTCTATACTAGTTAGTTCAGTAACTACTGGTATATTATATTTCTTACCAATATCAATTAATATTTCTACGCCTTCATCTCTTAACCCTTGAAAGGCATAAGGACTTGTTCTTCCTTTAAAAGTACCCGCGCGAAGTATATCGACATTTAATTCTTTTAATTTCTTAGTAATACTATCTAATTCTTCATAAGTACCAAAAGAACAAGGACCTGCGATTACAACTTTCTTATCTTTAAATAACTTCATTATATTCATAATTAAACCTCTCTAAAATATATATTATTTTCTATCTCATAGCCAAGAGTAGTCTCTCTACCATGACCTGGATATATTAACATATCTAATGGATAATTCTTTATCTTATTAAGACTTTCTTTCATAATATTATAATCTCCAGTAGGTAAATCGCATCTTCCTATACTTTCATAAAAGATAAAATCACCACAAAAGAGAATATTTTCTTTCTTAAAGTAAAAACTTATACTATCACTAGAATGACCTGGATTAAATATAACATTAAAATTAAATTTATCTATTTTATATTCTTTTTCTTCAGTATTGCTTCTATCATAGATTATATTTTTATCAAAATAGGATAAAGCTCCTATATGATCAAAATGTCTATGAGTAATTAATACTCCAAGTACTTTTCTATTATTTATTACTTTATTTATCTTATCTATATTATCACCTGGATCTATTACTAATACTTTATCTTCTATTCCAAGTATATAACAGTTTTCTTCTAAAGAACCAGTGATAACTCTATCTATTTTCATATCTTGCCTCACTTATCTACACTAATTGTATCATAGTTTTTAGTATAATAAAAGAATAAATACCTGACTTTACATAGGTATTTATTCTCGGCTTATATATAATAGATTTTCTTTTTAGACTACAGGCTAAAAAGAACACTCTAAGACCTTAGGCTTAGAGTGAATATATATTAAATATTAATTAATTTCTGATCTCTTACTTAAAGCATCTCTTGCAGCTTCTTGCTCCGAAGCCTTCTTACTACCTGCAGTTCCCTTTCCCATAACAATACCATCTATCTTAACAATAGAAGTAAAAGTCTTGTTATGTGAAGGGCCATCTTCATCTATTACTTCATAAGTAACAGACTTCTTAACAGTTTGAACTAACTCCTGAAGCGTAGACTTATAATCGTGTAAGAAGTTCTCTCCCCTATCAATATATTTAACAATGATATCAAGAACAAACTTTTTAACGAAGTCAAAACCATGATCTAAGTAAACAGCCGCTACAAAGGCTTCAAAAACATCCGCAAGTATTGTTTGATTTACTTCTTCGCCAGAACCAACTTTAATATCTTCGTCTAATCCCATCTCTTTAGCATAAGTAGCACAGGCTTCTTCACAAACATAAGATGCTCTCATCTTAGTCATTAATCCCTCTTCATACTTTCTTTCTTTATATAAATAGTCACTAATTACTATCTCTAAAACAGCATCTCCTAGAAACTCTAATCTTTCATAATCAGGATAACTAGGATTCTCATTAGTATAAGATGAATGAGTAACTGCTGTTATATATAAATTCATATCCGTAGGATTAACATCTATATTATTAAATACTTTCATTATTTTACCTCCTTAGTGGCTTCAAAATAATTTATTTTAATACCTTTACTAGTAAATTTATCTTCATATTCAGTAGTAATAATATTATCTTTATCACTATGTAAATCATTAGTTAAATAATCAATATTATAACCATATTCTTTTAATGATTCTACTGAATAATTAAATAAATCTATATTATCTGTCTTCATTATAATTCTATTATTACCTCTAAATATCTTACTATATCTTTCTAAGAATCTAGGACTAGTTAATCTTCTTTTAGCATGTCTATCCTTAGGCCATGGATCAGAGAAGTTTAGATATATTAAATCAATTTCTTTATCAAATACTTCTTCGATTAGTCTGGCATCCATTCTTATTAGATATAAATTATTAAGTTCTAACTCATTAGTTTTTTCTACCGCTCTTAAGATAACAGAATCATACATTTCTATTCCTATGTAATTAATATTTTGATTATCAAGAGCATTCTTTATAATAAAGTTTCCTTTACCCATACCTATTTCTATATAGATAGGATTATTATTTTTAAATAGTTTATTCCATTTACCTTTATATTCATTAGGATTATTTATAAAGTATTTTCCTAATAGTATTTTTTCACTTGCACCTTTTATATTTTTTAATCTCATAACTCACCACAAATAGTATTATAGCACATTTATTGTTATTTGCATATAATAAAGTAAAGGAATGTGATGATATGGATAACAGAGATATGATGCAGTATGGTTATTTTCAGAATATGCCAGGTAATATGATGTATGGTAATTTTGGTTATCAAGGGCCACCAGGTAGTTTAATGAATGGAATACCATATGCTCCTCAGGGAATGAATTATAGTCCTAACAATCTACAAAATAATATGAATGGTTATGATAATAGTAATAATACTTTATATAATATTAATAGTAGACTAAATAGTTTAGAGACAAGGGTTAAGACTTTAGAACAGAGACTAGCTAATAATAATTCTTATCAGGACGATGGTTCTATGTATATGTTATAAAAAGAGAGCTTAAATGTACATTCGCTCTCTTTTGTTATTTTTCTTTTGATCTTTAGGATAGTATTTCTCTACGAGGCATACTTTCTTTTCTTTTAGACTCTTCTTAGGATCAATAATTCTTTGATTAGTAGAACCCCTAAAAACACAGTCATAACTTTTCTTATCAAGGATGAATGGTCCGTCCACGAGAACATCTATTTGTTTTAGGAGTTCTATTATTTTAGGATTTACTTCACCTAGTTTAAGTAAGTTTTCATATGTGAATCCTGTATAACACCAGATATTCATTTTTTTAGATTTTATGTATTTTGCAAGTTCAAGACAAGCATCTACTTGATACATAGGATCTCCTCCCGAGAAGGTTATTCCATCTTGACCTTCAAGGCTATCTATTTGGTTCTTTACTTCTTCAATATCTAGAAGTATACCATCGTCAAAGGAATGGGTTCCAGGATTATGGCATCCTGGACACTTATGTCCGCAGCCTTGAGTCCAAAGAACTGCGCGTACTCCTTCGCCATCTACAATACTATCTGTTTGTAATACTGGAGAGGCTAATCTTATTTCCATTTTTATTTTGCCTTCATTAAGCCTTCAGTAGAATGTTTTACTCTATCTCTTTCTTCGGCTCTTTTACCATTGTTAAATCTGTCTACAGTTCCTACTAGATATCCTGTAATTCTTCTTATTCTTTCAAAACCTACACCCTCACCGACTAATTTAACTTTTTCTTCTTCTTTCATTTTAATTACCTCTTTTCTTTAACAATCACAACTATTTTTATATTCATTTACTTTTTCTACTGGAACGCCTTCATAGGCTTTTCTTCCGCAGCCAGGACAAATATCTCCAATTACACCAACATAACCACATACTGGATCTCTATCTACTGGATGGTTAATTGCGGCATATCCCATATCATTATCATGCATAAGTCTTACTATCTTTTCAAATGCCTCAAGGTTATTAGTAGTATCACCATCTAATTCAATGTAACTAATATGTCCTGCATTTGTATATTTATGATATGGTCCTTCTTTCTTAATTTTATTTACTATTGATATATTATAGTATACTGGTACATGGAATGAATTAGTATAGTACTCTCTATCAGTAACTCCTTTAATCTTACCATATATAGCTTTATCAATATTAACAAATCTTCCTGATAAACCTTCTGCTGGAGTAGCAAGTAATGTGAAGTTTAAATGATATTCTTCAGCATACTCATCACATTTTTTTCTCATGAACTCAATTATTTCAAGACCAAGTTTTTGAGCTTCATCACTTTCACCATGATGTTTTCCAATTAAAGCCTTTAGACATTCTGCTAGTCCAATGAAACCTATTGATAATGTTCCATGTTTTAATACTTTTCTTAATCTATCGTTCATTTTTAGTTTTTCTGAATCAATCCATACTCCTTGACCAAGTAGGAATGGGAAGTTATATATTCTCTTATTACTCTGAATTTCAAATCTTTCTAGTAGCTGATCTTTTACTAGATCCATTAATTCTCCTAGTTCTTCGTAAAAGCCTTTCATATCAGTTTCGTCATTTCTTACAATACCATGCTTGATACCAAGTCTTGGTAAATTAATTGATGTAAATGATAAGTTACCACGTCCTGGAGTTACAGCCTTATCTTCATCTACGACATTGCCAATAACTCTAGTTCTACATCCCATATAACCAACTTCTGTATTATAATCGCCCTTGTAGTAAGGTTTATTGAATGACGAATCCATAAATGAGAAGTTAGGGAATAATCTTTTAGCAGATACTTTTATAGCTAGTTTAAATAAGTCATAGTTAGGATCTCCTGGCTCATAGTTAACTCCATCTTTTACTTTAAATATTGATATTGGGAATATTGGAGTTTCATTCTTACCTAGTCCAGCATCTACCGCTAATAGATAATTTTTCATTACCATTCTTCCTTCTGGTGAAGTATCAGTACCAAAGTTTACACTTGAGAATGGTACTTGAGCTCCCGCTCTTGAATGCATTGTATTTAAATTGTGAACAAAAGCTTCCATAGCTTGATATGTTGCTCTATCTGTTTTCTTATATGCTGTTTCATAGCCTTTTTCAAAGATTTTCTTTACTTCAGTACTATCTTTATAGATACCTTCAAATACTGTTAAATCAACATCTATACTAGTTAGTTTGTCTATTTCTTTTTCTACTCTATCCATATTGACAAAACTAATAAAATCTGTAAAATCTAAAAGTTCATATACAGCTTGTTTAAATTGCTTTTTAAATGTCTTTAATACTCCTGGAGCTAAATAATAGTCAAATGCTGGTATTGATTGTCCGCCATGCTGATCATTTTGATTAGACTGAATAGCAATAGCCGCTAGTGCTCCATAACTCATGATATCTTGTGGTTCTCTTAAATGACCGTGTCCTGTTGAGAATCCTCCTTTAAATAATTTATTTAAATCTATTTGCATACAAGTTGTAGTACCCATGGCTTCAAAGTCCATATCATGAATATGAATATCACCATTATCATGAGCTTCAGCAAATTTCTTTTTCATTAAGTATGCTTCAGTAAATGCTCTTGATATAGTACTACCAAACTGAAGCATTGTACCCATGGCGGAGTTACCATCGATATTGGCATTTTCTCTCTTAGAATCTTCTTCAGTAGCGCTTCTAAGGCCAAGGCCTTCAATACTCTTTTGAAGTTTAGCCATATTTTTATCATCTCTAAAAGCTATTCTAGCATTAGCTCTTCTTTGTCTATATTCTGAAAAGTTTTCATAGACATCTTGATAATCATACTTTTTAAGATTCTCTTCAATTAAATCTTGTATTTCTTCTATTTTTATTTTACCTAATGGTAGGTAATCTTTAGCTATTTTTTTAATTACAGCTTGATATACTTTTTGAATATCTTTAGTATTATATTTTTTCTCGTCTTCTTCGACATCTAATAGTACACTATCAAATCCTTTTTTGATAGCCATGGCTACTTTAGCACCATCAAACTCCACTTTTTTTCCGTTTCTTTTTACGACTTCTATTGTCTCTAATTTTTCTTCTGTTTCAATCATTGTTTTACTTCCTTTCCTACGATACAAGTTAATTATATATTAGGTAAATTTACTTGTCAATAGTTTTTTGTTTGCTTTTTTATTTTTTTACATTTTTTAGTTTTTTTAATATTTCTTATTTTTCATTTTTCTATTTTTTAGATTTTTTTGTTTTTTATTTTTTGTATATTATTTTTCATTTTTCCTTGTTTTATAAGCATTTATCATTGCTTAGACGTTATAATGCTTGTAAACTATTTTTTGTTTTTTCTTATTTTTACTGTTTTTCATTGTTTCTTATTTTCAATTTTTTTGTATTTTTATTTTTTTGATTGCAGTTAAGTGTTCGCTTTTTTAGTCATCATTACCAGTTGCACAAAGAAAGAGAACTAATTTGGTTATTAGTCCTCTGTTTTCTTATATTTAAAAAGCCCACTTTACGTAGGCTTAATGTATTCAATGGTGCTTGTGGTGGGACTCGGACCCACATGGCTTTTATACCGCTGGATTTTGAGTCCAGTGCGTCTACCAATTCCGCCACACAAGCATTACTACTAAATTATATAATAAATTTAGTAGAATGTAAATATTTATTTATTCTTTTTTATAAACATTGCATCACCAAATGAAAAGAATCTATATTTTTCTTCTACAGCATGTTTATAAGCATTCATAATATTTTCTTTACCCGCAAGAGCTGATACTAGCATAATTAATGTTGATTTTGGTAAATGAAAGTTTGTTATCAAGGAGTCTATTCCTTTAAATTCATAACCAGGATAAATAAATATATCCGTCCAACCACTACACTCTTTAAATGTATCATATTTACTCATAATGGTTTCCAATGTTCTAGTAGTTGTTGTCCCTACTGCTACTATACATCTATTTTCTTCTTTGGCTTTATTTAGAATGTCTGCAGTTTCTTTATTCATACTATAAAATTCACTATGCATCTTATGTTTAGTAACATCTTCAACATTTACAGGTCTAAATGTTCCTAGTCCTACATGCAATGTTATATAACAAACTGTTACTCCTAGGTCTTCTATTTGTTTTAATAGTTCTTTAGTAAAGTGAAGTCCAGCAGTTGGAGCGGCAGCACTACCGACATTTTTAGCGTATACTGTTTGATATCTTGATTGATCATCTAATTTTGTCTTGATATATGGTGGAAGTGGCATAGTACCTAATTTATCTAATATTTCATAGAATATTCCATCATAAATAAATTCAAAATTTCTTATTCCTTCATCTTTTACACCAGTACATTTAGCTTTTAATAGGCCATTACCAAATGATACTATTGTACCTTCATGTATTCTTTTAGCGGGTTTTACTAAGCATTCCCAATTATTACCATCAATATTCTTAAGTAATAATACTTCAATAACAGCTCCTGTTTCTTCTTTTTCACCAATTAGTCTAGCGGGCATTACTTTGGTATCATTAAGTACTAGTACATCACCTTTATGTAAATAATCTACTATATTATAAAATTTTTTATCTTCCAATTTACCAGTATCTCTATCCATAATAAGAAGTCTTGATTCCTCTCTATGTTCTAGTGGTACTTGAGCAATTAGTTCTTCTGGTAAATAATAATCAAAATCGTCAGTCTTCATTGTATTCCTTCTTTCTCAAATATTATATAACAATTTAGTAGAAAAAGAAAGAACAAACGTTTAATTTGTTCTTATTAATTACTTAATTGTAACTGTACCTGTGTTATAAGTAAAACTATAATTGTCGGTAACATCATTACCACTTGAATCTACTACTTGGGCTGCACTAGCATAAATAGTTCCTGTACCAGTTACATAACGATCAGTGTATAAGTGTATGTGACTTATAGAATGACCTGAAACTAGGCCTGTAACAGTTAGTTTAGTTGGATCACTTACAACCTTACCATCTTGCGTTATAGTCTGGGCACTAGGTGTGATTGTTACTTCTTTTTGGGCAATCGTACAAATTATTGGCTTACTAACAGTTGTACCATCTTTCCAAGACATTATACTTGATTTTGGACGGACTATAACTGTATAACTGCCAGCATTAGTACCTGAATTGTTTGTAAATCTAACGTTACCATCATCGTTGCTAATTAATTCCTGGGCGCTACCATTATATGTCAAATTGCTATTACAAGTTGGAACTGCTATTTGTTCCTCATAGCAAGAATAGTTATTACTTGTTTTTCTAGTATTTGTTTTCTTACTACCAGCTGATAATTCGACTTTCATTATAGCTGAAAAATGTTTTGCTAGTATACCAGACTGATTATATTGTTCGTTATTGGCATTGCAAGTACTTAAATCACCAGTACAACTTTCGGCAATATAAAATATTAATGAATATGTATTACCTGTAGTTGTTAAGCTTTCCTGGGTACTTGTTAACACTATTCTATTATTTTCAATAATATCAAATTTTGGTGAAAAATTGCCAGTACTTATTAATGTTCCATCTTTATATAGTTTCCATTTAAAATATTCATTTCTTAAAGGACAGCTTATATCGACACTATTAAGTGATATATCCATTATTGTATTATCAGGATTAGTTGAAACTCCTGATAATTTAAAATCTATCTTTAGTACCCTACTATCAGTAGTACTTGGTGTTATTTCTGCTTTTACATCATTAATTGGAAGGAGATTGCCTGTATTAGTAATTGTGGCACTACTATCATTAAGATAAGTTATATTAGCTCCTAGTGTGGCCGTACTAACATTTATACCTATGGGATTAAAGGTATCTATACTTATGGCAAATGTTATTCCAATAATACCAAAGGCTATTACAACAGACATAGCTATAATAAACTTCAAATTATTCTTTATTAAATCTTTATATTTCATAATTATCTCACCTATTTTCAATATAATTATATAATAAATAGCAGATTTAATCAATAATAAAATTAATATTTATTTTACTTTATAAAGTAAAAGAAGCCCTATTTGGCTTCGACAATTAGTTTAATAGCGGTTCTTTCTTCACCATCTATTGATATGTCAATAAAGGCTGGCGTGCAAACAAGGTTTTTACCCGATGGAGCAACAAATCCTCTTGCTATAGCTACTCCCTTTATAGCTTGGTTAAGAGCTCCCGCGCCTATTGCTTGTACTTCTACTATTCCTTTTTCTCTGAATACATTGGCAAGTGCTCCTGCCACTGAATTGGGATTAGACTTAGATGAAACTTTAATTGTTTCCATGTTTATTTTATCATTCCTTTCTTCTACATTAAAGTATATGCTAGAAGAAAGAAAGAAGAACAAAAATAGCAGTTATATTTTACCACTATTTTTTCTTTTATATAATAAATATGTTATTACTATTAATATTGTTAGTATTATTAATCCTACTATTTGAAATGTACTAAATATCTGTGTCTTTACTTTTTCAGCAGTAAAGATAATACCGCTATTTTTATAATTATCTTTAGTTATTTTCCATATATAAATATCATTTTCTACTTTATCAGCATTGCTATTTAATACTTTTCCTGTGTAATGAATTCGAATAGTCACATCCTCTAATAGAGAATATTTATCAAAGCATTTAAATTCATTTGATGTTTTAACAGAAATATTACCATCATTTTTTATTTCTATTTTGTCGTAGCAGGCCGCTACCATCGATAATTTATTGAATTCATTATACTTATATGAAGTATTATACCTATATCCAAAATTATTACCATTATTAGTTTTTATTTCTTCTTTTTCATATTTAAAGTTATTTTCAAAGGCTGCTACTTCATTGGCATATAAGTCAATGCTTATTTCATTTCCTTTATCCATATCGTAATATTCTAAGCCTTCAAGCTTCTTAGTACTATCATATATGTACGTTCTTTCAGTAATATTATTTTTATCTAAATATAAATCATAAGTAGCGGAACATCCTGTTAGTAATATTAAAGTTGTTGCAAGAATAATTATTTTTCTTTTCATTGTATCTCCTCTATTTACTATACTCACCTATAAAAGTCCAACCGCAAGAAGTTTCACAATCATTATTTGGACTGTTTTTAGTAGCCTCATAAAAGCTTTCTAGTGTATATTTATTTGTACTACCATAACCTCTACCTGAATCACCAACTATTATGGTACCGTCACTATTTATACCAAGTATTGAAAGATAATGTCCTGGTTGTAAGATAATATATACTTTTCCTTCCTGCAGACCTTTCTTTATTGTGTTTAAATACTTTTTACCTTCATTTATTTTACTTGGTGGACTTGCACCATAGTCATTAGCTATTACTTTTACCTTTATTCCGTAGTGATCATTTAAGGTACTACTAGTTAAAAATGGTATTGAAGCAGCACTTCCAGTATATCCATATTCATTGCAGGCAATATCAACGATATTTGGAGGAGTTACATTGGTATAACCAAAATGTCTAACTACCATAGTATAAGCCATATAACCACATCCTGAAGAACATATAGTCTTTGATTTTAAGCAAACTGGATAACTACTCCATCTTGAATCAGTACACTGTTGTAAATTGTCATAATTAGCACTATAATTAGCTTTTATTAAATCGGTCTGATTATTGAATGAACGTGAAGCAGCATACTTTAATTTTTCTTCTTCTTCCTCTTCTTCAAGTAGTTTATCATACTTTTCGATATTATCAGTACCATTTGATATATTTTTAACTGTGGTAATACACTGCATATAGTCACCGCCTAATTCTACGCCAACGCCATCAAGTGTAGTCATTACTAGACTAACTAACCATGGTGTAGCAAAAATAAGAACAGCGTACATTATTCTCTTACTGACAAGTTTCATACTTTTAACTTGTGCATCTTCTTTACTAATAACTACTGCTTTAGTAAAGTCTATCATTAACATTATAATTAATCCTATTGGTATAACTACTGCGAGTATTTCCCAAAATAAATATGCAAAATATAATACTCTAAGAATTGTTGGATGCTGACAAGCATCTAGTAAAAAATACATACTATCACCTTGCTTTAAGTATAACTTATTATTTGTTTTTTTTCAAGTAAAATGGATAACAAATATCACTAAAAATCTAGACTTGACTTTATACTATTGAATATTTAAAATCTTACAAAAAATAAAAGCGGTTATATTTCGCCGCTATTTTTCTTTTTATATAAAAAATATGTTATTATAGTTAGTAATACAAATATTATAAGGCCTATTAACTGAAATGTACTAAATGTTTTTGCCCTAGTGGGAGTTTTATATTCTACTGTTTTTGATACTGTTAAGGTAATATCTACATTGTCTGGATTATCTATTACCCAAGTATATTTATTACCATCTACTTTTTGAGCGTTATTATCTAGTACTTCATAACTACTGGTTACATTAATATTAATTTTATCAGAGTATAGACAAGCAAATTTACCACTTAATTTAATATAATAGTAGTCGTCAGTTTCATTTATGGTATGATTTTCAAAGCAGGTATTAATTACTTTTGATTTATCATAATTTCCTTCATATATATAATTAAAACTGAATTTTTTACCATCGTTAGTATCTGTAATATCTTTGGTATATTTTTCATTACTATCTGTAATTAATGATGAATCATCTAAGTATAAATAATAATATTTAGGATTAACATCGCTTTTTCCTTCTACTTCTGGAGTTATTTCTTCATTAGTTACAGTACCACTAATATTTTCGATTATTTTATCCTTATTGATATCAAGATTATAGTTAACCGTACAACCACTAAGTAATAGTAGTAATGGTATAATAAAGTATAATTTATTTTTCATAAGAGCCTCCTATTTTAGAATTTACCGCCACCGCCACTGTAGCCGCCTGATGAATTATACCAAGAACCATAACCCATTATATCTGAACTATCTAGTGTATAATAATTTACTGAAGCTACGACATTATTAGCACTTCCGCTACCACTGCCACTAGACATATTTCCTTCTACTGTGTGTAATTTATTTCCTTCTACATAATCAACGATACCAACATGATCGGTTTGATCAAACATACTTCCATATATTTTTTTATCCCAATTATGATTATCAAATCTATAATAAATAAAGTCACCTTTTTTAGGAGTATAATTTCCACCATAATATTTTGAATAATGGAATTCTAGATTACTTGCGGTATTGAAATTAATCATTGTACCGCCAGCAGCTCCTGTACTATATATTTTTCCTTCTTTTTCTATAATATTACGAACCGTTCCTTCGCCATTTATTTTGGTTTGTTCTGTTAACCATACAGCAAAGAAAGCACACCATGGAGTGGAATCACTATAACCACTGTATTTACTACCACCTTTATGACCTATTTCACCTTTAGCTATGTTTAACATTTGTGTAGCGGCATTGGCATATTTGGTTTCATCTGCTAATTCTTTCTTGGAGTCATTATTAGCTTTACGTTGTTCTTCTAATTTCTTTTTTTCTAATTTTTCCTCTTCTTCAAGAAGTTTATCATACTTTTCAATATTATCGGTACCATTTGCTATATTTTTAACTGTGTTAATACACTGCATATAGTCACCGCCTAATTCTACACCAACACCATCAAGTGTAGTCATTATGAGACTAACTAACCATGGAGTAGCAAAGATAAGGACAGCATACATTATTCTCTTGCAAACAAGTTTCATACTTTTAATTTGTGCATCTTCTTTACTAATAACTACTGCTTTAGTAAAGTCTATCATTAACATTATAATTAATCCTATTGGTATAACTACTGCGAGTATTTCCCAAAATAAATATGCAAAATATAATACTCTAAGTATTGTTGGATGTTTGCAAGCATCTAGTAAAAAATACATAATATCACCCTAATTCAAGTATACATTAATACTCTCATTTTATCAAGAAAAAAGAGAAACATTTTTAATGTTTCTCTATGTGTATTAGTCCATCATATACTTCTTCTAGGGCTCTACCTATATTTTTAGCACTTTTATATTCTTTGATAGGTTTTTGGTAATAACCTGTTCTTGTCATTTGTTTTGCTCTATCAGATACAATATATACAAGAGCATACTTAGAATCTACTATATTTAAGATTTTATCAATAGATGGATAAATCACACTATCACTCTCCCTCTCTATTACTAGAATACACTACTAAATAAATAATTACAATACTGTTTACATAAATTTGACAAACTAATTATAATTATAATTATAATAAAAGAGACTTTAATTAGAAGTCTCTATCTCTTAAAAATGGTGGAATATCTAAGTCATTATCCATATCACCAGTTGCTTCTCTATAAAGATCTTCTCTTCTAGTGGAATCAAAACTATGATATAGTGGTTCACTTTGGTTTTCAAATCCTGTTGCTATAACAGTAACTATTACTTCATCATTTAAGTTTTCATTTATTACTGCTCCAAAGATAGTATTAATATCTGTATTAGCGGCAGTTCTAATTACTTCAGCAGCTTCTTCTACTTCAAATAAAGTAAGTGAAGCACCTCCTGTAACATTGATTATAGCATCTGTAGCACCATTTATTGATGTTTCTAATAATGGTGATGATACTGCTTGTTTAGCGGCCTCTACAGCTCTATTTTCACCTGATCCTACGCCTATACCAATTAGAGCATTACCTCTATCTTTCATAACAGCTTTAACATCAGCAAAGTCTAGGTTAACTAATCCTGATACAGCAATTAAGTCTGATATTGATTGTACACCTCTATGTAGTACATTATCTACTTCTCTAAATGCTTCAAGCATTGGAGTAGATTTATCTATTAATTCTCTTAATCTATCATTAGGTATTACGATTAAGGTATCAACGTGTTTCTTTAATTCATCAAGTCCTGATACAGCTTGACTCATTCTCTTCTTACCTTCAAAACTAAATGGTTTAGTAACTATACCTACGGTTAATGCTCCTAAATCTTGTGATATTTCTGCAATAACAGGAGCAGCACCAGTACCAGTTCCACCTCCCATACCACAAGTTATGAAGACCATATCAGCGCCTTTAATTGCTTCTTCTATTTCAGCTTTAGATTCAAGAGCGGCTTCTCTACCTATTTCTGGATTAGCACCAGCCCCTAGTCCATCAGTTAATTCTCTACCTATTTGTAATTTTATTGGAGCTAAAGAATTATTTAATACTTGAAGATCAGTATTTGCTACAATAAATTCAACGCCTTTTAAACCAGACTCTATCATTCTATTGACAGCGTTACAACCGCCTCCACCTACTCCAATTACTTTAATTTTTGCTAACTGATCCATTTCTAAACCAAACATATTATTCATTTTTAATCCTCCTTAGTACCAATAAAACTTCCAAATATTTTGGTAATCTTCGTTCTGTCCTTTTTATTCTTATTATTTGGATTGATAAGTAGTTCTTCGTCCTCTCTATCTACCATTGAGTACTCTTTCCCCCTAGTTTCCATCTTATCGGCAAAATATTTTATCATACCTACTGCTGTAGTATATTTATTATTTCTTACTCCGAGGGTATCTTCTGAATATATTATAACATCTTTTCCAAAAATTTCATATACTAAATTTTTAAATGCCCTTATTTCAGTTAATCCTCCTGTTATTACTATATAAGAAATGTCTTGTTTTGTCAATAGTAATATTTGCTTACGTGCTAGATTTAATATTTCTACTATTCTATCCATTACTATTTCAGTAACTTCAATTTGATTTAATTTTATTTCTTCACCAGCAGTGTTTTTTACTATATATACATCATTTAGAGCTATAAATCTTTTATGACTAGAAGCAAATTTTTCTTTAATTACCCTAGCATCAAAGATATTTATATTAAACATATAAGCTAAGTCTTTATCAATATTAGTGCCACCTAATTGAATAGTCTCAGTATTCATAATGCAACCTTTATTATATACTGATACATTAGTGGTTTCATGACCTATATTTATAATAGCTCCAACTTTTTTATTTAAATCACTATTTCTTACTTCGTAGTAGTCTCCAATACCTGATATAGTAATATCAGCAACCTCTAGTCCTGCACCTTCCATAACAGATAGCACAGAATAGATATTCTTTTTAGGAGCAGTAATCATTATTCCTTTAACTTCTAGAACTTTTCCTGTCTTACCACATGGTTTTGTTTCGGGTTTTCCATCTATTAAGAAAACCAATGGTAGTACTGTTATTAGTTCGTAATCCTGAGCTATTTTAGAATATACTGACTCTTTTATTACTTTATTTATATCTTCGGTAGTAATTATTTCTTCTTCATCTGTAATATTTGTACTACCTGTTACAAACATAAATTTAGCATTATAGTCAGGAACTCCTACTACTACTTTTTTTATATTAATACCTAAATAATTATTAACTACCTTAATACCATCTTTGATAGCATTAATAGCTAAGTTAGGATCGACAATTAAACCTTTTCTTATTCCTTTTGCTTTTTCTTCGTGAGCATATAGTATGTTTACTTTCTCTTTGAAGTATTCACCCACGACAAACTTAATTGTATCGGATCCAATATCTATTGAAGTATATATTTTTTTCATGATATCGACTCTCCCTAAAATGATACAATTTAATTATAACAAAAAAAGAAAGAATTGTATATATTTTCTTTTCTTTTTGTTTATTTTTTTATTATTTCCTCTTAAGCCGAAGTCTTAAGAGGCATAACATAGCCTAAGGTCTATGTTATGATAATTTTTTTAATTCTTTTTGTTTTTGTATATTAGTTTCTATTGATACTCTTTGAACTAATCCTAAAGCAATCATAAGACATATTGTATATGAGCCTCCATAGGATAAGAATGGAAGTGGTACTCCTGTTAATGGTATTACTCCTGTTACTCCAAGTAAATTTACCATTATGTGAAGAAGAAAATAAATAAATACTCCGTAGCAAATAAGACTATTCTTTAAATTACTGGCTCTTCTGGCTATTTGAATTATTCTAAATAGAACAAACATATATACTAAGATTATAAGAATACCAACGATTAACCCCCATTCTTCTACAATGATAGGAAAGATAAAGTCGGTATATGATTCTGGTAAATATAAATATTTTTGAGTAGAATTACCAAGGCCTTGGCCTTTTATACTACCATTTTTAAAAGCTATAAAGCTATTACATAACTGATAACCTGTCTTTTCTTGATACCTATCACACGGATTAAAATAATTAAAACGATCTAACTGATATGACTGAAGAAACTTACCTCCTGCTACTACTAGAACTAGGACTACTAGAAGAATTCCTCCAATAATTATTTTATTAAAGATACTTCTACTCTTCTTTTCCATAGGGGCAGCATAGAACATAGCAAGAGCTATTAAACCTATTATAACAGCAGTTCCCATATCTGGTTGCAATGCTACTAATACTGCTATTATGACAATAAATATCATTGGTTTTATTATATTCCACTGGTTATCTAGTTTGTCTTTATTTTTAGAGTAATAAACTGCTAGATAGATTATTATTATTATTTTAGCAAACTCAGAAGGCTGAATGGCAAAAGGTCCTATTTTATACCAGCTGACAGCTTGATTAGCCACATGACCATAAAATATTAACCCTACTAAGGCCAATATGATTGCTCCTAGTAGTACTTTATCTAGCTTTTTATAATTCTTAGTAGGAAAGATAATTACAAAGAGAAAGGCAATTAATCCTACTCCTAAAAAGATAGCCTGTCTAAAAAAGTAATGATATGGACTATAATTATAACGCATATATGATTCCATTGAAGAAGCACTAAGGATCATTATAAGACCAAAAATAAAAAAGATAGTTGTTACTATTAATAATGGTTTATCTAATTTTGATAATATTTTCTTCATATCATCACATCCCTATTATTATAATAGCATATTTTTATCTTTTTTTAAATCTATTTTTTATTAGTTTACATATTTTATCTATATCTTTTATTTTTTTAAGATAACTAAGGAAGTATTATCTATGTCAATTTTCTTAATTAAATCCAAAAATTCTTTCATATTTAAACTATCAATTATTTCAATAGGGTTGTCCTCTAAATGCTTATTATAGATTATGTTATCAATAATAATGTCTCCTACTGCCTCTGTATTTTCATAGGCAAATACTTCATTACTTATAAGAACTTTCTTCTTTCTATTAAAGTCTTCTTCACTTATTTCAATATTATTTAGTTTATCTTTTATTTTATTTATATATTCTTCATATTTATCTGTTTCATTCATTAAAGATATTAAAATATGAGTATCACAGTTAATTAGATTAACATAAGTAGTATTATTTATAATACCATCTTTCTTTAGTTTTTCGTCAAACTCTGATGTCTCGTCAAAAAGAATAGTAAATAATATATATAAGTATAAGTGTAATTTTCTTCTGGTAAGTCTAATATCCTTTACAGGTAATTTGATAGTATAAGCTATTTTAGGTATATTAGTTTCTACTTTCACTATTTCTTTTTCTTTTACAACTTTATCTTCTTCAGTAAATTCTTTAATTTTTATACTGTCCTCTTTAGAGAACTCTTTCTTATTTTGATTTTCTTTAATAACATTCATTATTTCGTCTGGATCAAAATTACCAGTAATAACCATAAACATATTGGAAGGGTGATAAAAAGTATGATAGCAGGTTTCTAAATCTTCTTTGGTTATACTTCTTATATCTTCAGTAGTACCAATAATACTATCTTTATATGGATTGGTCTTTAAGGTATTCTTTCTTATTTTTTCTTCAAGAATACTCATTGGTCTATCGTCATACATATGAATTTCTTCTGATATTATATCTTTTTCATTCTCGACTGATTCATCTGTTAAATAGATGTTCTGAACATAATTTAGTAGATAATCTATATTTTCTTTTAATGATTCGGTAGCATAAAATAGATAGGTTGTATTTTTAAATGTTGTATAAGCATTACAAACTGCTCCACTTCTAGCAAAGAATTCCATTGGTTGTGGATCTTCTTTCTCTGCAAATACTTTATGTTCTAAGAAATGAGCGATTCCTTTTGGAAAAGTAGTCATTTTACTAGTACCAATAGGAACAAATTCATTATATACAGATCCATATTTAGTAGTAAATGTCACATAATTTGAATGAACTGTATCTTTGGTGTATAAGTATACTTCTAAGCCATTATCTAATTTTTCATAAAAGATATCTTCTTCTACTCCTTTAATTCTAATCTTCTCCATTTTCTTCCTCCTTATCTTCTAGAGTAAGAATTGTATGAAGACTAACTTTTTTACTTACCTTAATAACGTCTTCTTTAGTAATTTTACTAAAATTATTTATTCTCTCTTCAATATCATCTGATGATACAAGTACCCTAGATAATGCTGTATTTATTATTCCTGATGGTGTATCTGACGAAGACTTTATTGAGGATAAAATAGTATTTCTTGACGACTCAAGTAATTTATCAGATATCTTGCCATTATTTATATCTTTAAGACATTTTCTAATTAATTTAATCGCAGGTTCTATATTCTTTTTTTCTACTCCTGAATTTATAAGAAGAATATTATCATAGGCTTTTACTCCTGAGTTTATGTAGTAGCAATAGCCTTTTTCTTCACGAACTCTACTAAAAAGTACTGAACTTGAAGATCCTCCAAGTATTTCACTATATAACTTTATAGTATACTTTCTTTCAAATTCAGTTAAATTATTTAAACTGCATAGTAGTACTAACTGAGACTGACTAACTTTATCATACTCATGATATTTTACTATTCTTTTTCTTGGTACTAATTCTGGAATAATAAGATCTTTATTTTCTTTTTTAAACGTATTTACTTTAAAATACTCTTTAAATATTTCTTTCATTTCACTAGAAGAAAAATCTCCTAGTACAAAGATATCTATTTGATCTTCGTTTATAACTTTCTTGTAATACTCATATAATTCTTTACCACTTATATCATCTAAATCTTCCTTATTACCATATGGATTATATGAATATGGTTTATCTTTCATTTTCTCCATTAATTTTAACATAGAATATTTAATTTTATTATCTTTAAGACTATTTATTTCTTGATATAGCCTACTCTTTTGCTTGTCTATGTTAACAAACCTACCATCTTTTACATAAGGATTAAATATTAAGCTTAAGAAAAAGATGATAGACTCTTTATTCATATCCTCTTCTGTATATTTTTCATTTAGAAACTTAGTTTGAAAAGATAAATCACTAAATTTTCCTATTCTAGATATGCCTGAAGATATTTTAATATCATATAATCTTTCGCTTTCAATAATTAATTCTCTCTCGGTTTTATAGTCATTATTAGAATCTAGTAATATCATTTTTAATAAGTTTCTTTTAGTAATTTCTTCTTCTTTTATTTCACGATAAAAGTTAACATCTACTGATATTGTTTTAAATTTGTTTGTTTTTATAAAATGTAGGTTATATGCTCCCATATTATGTGATTCAATATTCATAATTCACCTCTTCCCCTATATTATATCCTAGTTTTATATTTTTAAACAGGTTTCTAAAGCTAAAGTTATTAAATTATCAAGTCCTTGTTCTCTTTCTAAACTGGATAACTTATCACTAGATAAAAAACTATCACTTACCATTAGAATGGTACTAGCTCTTTTTCCTAGTAAATTAGCATTAGTAAATAAAGCAAATGATTCCATCTCTACTCCCAGTACAGCATATTTATTTACTTTATCATTAAAATCATTATTTTGCTCATAAAAGACATCTGATGAGTATATATTGCCTTTATTTATTTTTAAATTTAATGTTGCTGCTGTACTTTCTATAACACTATTTAATTCAATACTGCCATTTATATTTATATTTGGATAATTACATAAAAACTTGCCATAATTAGAATTTGTAACTGAATTAGTTACTAGTACAATATCTTTTAAATTTAAATTAGTATATGCACCCATAGTACCTATTCTAATTATATTATTTACATCATATTCTTTAAATAATTCATAAGAATATATACCCATACTAGGGTTTCCCATACCAGATGGAAATACTGTTATTTTTTTACTCTTATAATATCCTGTATACCCAGTCATACCTCTAACATTATTAATTAGTTTGGCATTAGCTAGAAACTTTCTAGCTATATATTCACATCTCTTTGGATCGCCAGGCATTAATACAGTTTCAGCAATATCATCTTTATTACTTTCAATATGTACACTCATACTTATCTCCTATTTTTCTATATTTATACTGTATGTTTTGATACTATCTTTAGTAAGAGTATCACTTAAGGCAAACTCTACTTTAAATGTTCCTTTTTTCTCTAACTTGTTGGTATCATTAAATTCATACTTTTCTTCGGTTAATTTAGTATTATTATCTCCATATAATGTTACTACAATAGTCATATTTTTATTTTCACTAGTAGTTGTTACATCACCAGTAAAAGTAATTAAAGTATCAGTAGTATCTACTTTTATGTTATTTATCACTTCAGTATCTAACTTTAATTCATAATTTGTTTTTGATAATTCTACATTAGTAACTTCAGTATAAGTTTCAGTCTTTTCTACATCTATGCTTTGAGTTGTATTAACATATACAAGTATATTATTATCTGAAGCAACATATCTTATACCGTTAACTGGATTTTTTTCATCTACTTTATTTAAAGTATTTCTACATGAATCCTCGCTATTATTATAGTATACACATATTATATTAGCTACTTCTTTATAAATGTCTTCGATGATTAATCTATTATCATCATTCATTGTAAACTCTAATTCTGTACCTACAGTATTAATATTTAACACTTCTTCTTTATCTTCTTTTTTGTAATCAATTTCTAATGAAGTACCATTTACTTTAGAACTAAATGTAACATTGTCATTTAAATATCTATTAGCCAAAGTACTATTATTTAAACTATTAGAAATATCATTTAGTGTTATATAATTATTTGGCTTTTCTACAGGAGTAGTATTATCTTCTTTTCTTATGAATTTTAAATATAGAATAAATATTATTGCTCCTAGTAAGAATACTAGTAGTATATAGGCAAGTATTGTATCTACTTTTTCTCTTTTTTTGATTTTTTCATTCATCATCATTTCTTGTTCATTCATTTTAATTACCTCTTTCTTTCTTTTTTTATTCTTATGGGTTTATTAAGATTGGATCATCTTGTGTTCCATTGCCGCTATCATACTTTACATTTGCTTTTAAATATACAACCGGTCTAAAAATGCTTTCATTCGTATCTAACTCTACGCCTTGATTAGCTGTGCCAAAGTCAATTGTACCAATTTTTCTAATGACATATCCACGATAATCGTTTGCATTCATAAAGTATTCGAATTCATTTACCTGCTTGTTAAGCCATGTCAAAGTACCACATGTACTTATATCACTCAAAGACTGTATTCCATCACAATCACCACTAAAATCAGTAGCATAAGCATAATCAATTATATCAAGCACTCCAACATAAATATCACCTGCACTAGTGTCTGCCGTTTCGGCCCACATCCTATATAGTGCTTCTATGCCTGCATCATTATTTTGATATAATTCTGCTATACCATAATTATATTTTGGAAAGGGAGCTAACATATTTCTTGTTGTATCATTCTTTAAACCATTTTCTCTTACTTCATCCAAAAATCCGCCATAGTTTGTTTCTAGTGTATCAAATGTTTCGAGAATTGAACAGCTATCATCATTAATTTCTGGATTCCAATATGTTTGACAGCCGCCTTCTTGATTATTGAATGCCTTTCCAACTGTTGATGTTTTCCAGTTTCCATCATCAGATTCTATATTCATTGGAACCGTTATTGAACTTATTTGAGTGTTCCGTATTATTTTTACCTTACCATCAAATACTCCAATTACCCTCCATAATTCACAATTTTCATTTGGATAAGTATCACAATTAAAATATATATAATTGTTTGGCTCTGACCCATAATATCTGATATTTCCATTGTCTTCCTTTTGGCCCTTCATATCGTTCATTAGCATCTCACCAGCTGATACATTATAAATTGTTCCCATTTTATTATTTGATATTGTACCATCAATATTATCATTATATAGTGCAGTAATATGCTGGGCCAATTTTTCACTTGTATCTTCTTCAGCAGTAACACTAATTGTAGCTTTAAAGGCTTTACCCATCATATTAGAGTTATTTTCTGCATTACCATCTATATAAATTATAAAAGTAAAATCTGCTCGGGTATCTGATAATGTTCCAGAACTTAGTTCTATTGTACTACCACTTGATATAGTACTAAAATTACCCTCTTTAACTTGCTCACCATTTTGTAATAGTATATATTTAAAACTAGTAGACTTTAATTCTGTTGCTATACTAGTTACATTTAATTTTACTGTATAGTTTATATTAGTGCTTGCAGCACTACTTCTTTTTACTATTGAAAACTTGGTCTTTTCACCATCATTTGAATTAAATACTGGAGCTAAACCTGTAGTACTTATTTCTTTACCATTATCAAATATAACATCTCCAATATTACCTATTTTTACTGTTAATTTTGTTGTGCTAGGACTAGACCAAGTAAGCCAAGCATAAGTGCCTGTTCCTATTACTAAGGTTATAAGTAATAATACCAATACCACAATAAAGTATTTGTTATTTACTATTTTCTTTAATCTATCATTCATAAAATATCTAGCCTCCATACTCTATAACTAAGTGTACTATAAAATCATTATTTTTTCAAGATATTTTAAAGAAATAATAATAATTTTAAATAGATAGTTTTAGCTTATATATAATAGGCATATTGATGCATTCTTTTAAGACTTATAATGAAATATATGGCTTAAAAGAACACTCTAAGATTACAAGCTTAGAGTGATAATAAGAAATAAATATTATTTAATTATTTTAACAGGATGTATTAAGTATGTGATAAACTCTTCAAATAAAAATTTAACTTTTACTATAAGAGATTTGCCATTTAAATCTATTCGTTCTTCTTCAGATTTATTGTGTAACTGATTGACATAAGAAGATATACTTTGAACCTGAAAATATATTGTTAGTATTAAAAATATATAAAATGCTATAGAAAAATATTTTATCTTAATAGATATCATTGAGAATATTAACATTAAAAATTCTAAGTTCATTTTATGCTTGCCTACCCTCTCAGTATGAGTACTTTTATGTTTTATTATTATTTTATAATTTATTAGTGAAATTATACACTCTAAAAGTAGTGGAATAATAATTAAAGGACTTCGGTGGATAATTAGTAGTATCATTACAGAAAGAGAATACATTTTATCACTTACAGCATCTAAATATTTACCAAGCCTACTGTAAGCATTTAGCTTTCTAGCTAAATAACCATCTATAAAATCAGATACTGCTCCATATATATAGAATATAATTGCTGGTACAAAGGCTCCATTACAGAATAAAATAAAACCTATAATTAGACTTATTATTCTAGTAATTGTTATTATATTAGGTAACTGTTTCATTATTTTATCTTTCATATTTATACCTCTCTTTATGATTATATCGTATAAATTTTAAAAAGGCAACATAAGTTTAAACGAAGTGTCAAGTAATGATAAAGTAATTTACATATATGAGCATTAATGTTATAATTAAAAAGATGAGAGGAATGATATAATGCAAGGAATAGTACAAAAGATTGTGGATTTATTTGGAAGTGGTATTGGTAAAGAGATTGCTGTTTTTATTATTTCAATGCTACCAATACTTGAGTTAAGAGGAGGCCTACTTGCAGCTTCTATTATAGGAATGGACTTTATACCTGCTTACATTATAAGTATATTGGGTAATTGCCTACCTATTCCGTTTGTTCTTATATTTTTAGATAAAATATTTGAATGGCTTAAGAAATTTAAAACTACTGAGAAGTTAGTTGTTAAAATAGAAAATAAAATTCTATCTAAGAAAGCACAGATTGAAAAATATGGTTACTTAGGTCTTCTATTGTTTGTGGGTATTCCGCTACCGGGTACTGGTGCTTGGACAGGGGCTGGACTTGCGGTACTTCTAAGAATGGATAGGAAGAAGGCTTCTATCTTTATCTTCCTTGGAGTAATACTTGCTAGCATTATTATGAGTATTATATCTTATGGAATACTGGATAAAATTATTAGATAAAAAGTATAGAGTTTTGTTTCTATACTTTTTTAATTTATATTATCAAATGTTACTTTGCCTAGGTAGCCATCTTGCAGATCTTTTATTACTCTTTTGTATACTCTATCATAATCTGTTTCATTATTGCGAATGGCTCCTATCTTCTTACCTATTTCATCTAGGGTATCCACGATATCTTCTGTTTTTGTTAGGTTGTACCTGTTTATTATGCTGTCCGGATAATCAGATAGCATTTTTTGTATTATATAGATAGCAAGATCGTCAAGTTCTAGTACTTCTTCTTTGACAGCAGTCATACTAGCTAAATTATGGGCGACTGTGGTATCATCTAGTTTTGGCCATAATATGCCCGGGGTATCTAAAAGTTCTACTTTATCATTAATTCTAATCCATTCTAAAGTCTTGGTAATACCTGGCTTATTTCCTACATTAGTGGCCTTTTTACCTACCAGTCTATTTATTAGGGTTGACTTGCCAACGTTTGGTACTCCCATTATTAGAATTCTGGCTTTTCTTTCTTTTAGACCTTTGCTTTTTCTTTTGTTATTTATGTCTTCAACTATAGGCTTTATTTTGTCAAATATTATCTTAGCATTTGGATTATTTATTAAATCCATTGGTACAACGATATATCCTTTATTCTCATAATATTTAATCCATTTATTTGTCTTTTCTTTGTCGCATAGATCCATTTTCGTCATTATAATGACTCTAGGCTTATTTTTAGTTATTTCTTCGATTTCTTTATTTTTTGAAGAGTATGGTATTCTAGCATCTACCACTTCAAATACTATATCAATTAAATCTATCTTTTCTTTTATTTCTCTCTTGGTCTTAGCCATATGGCCAGGGTACCACGAAATGGAAACCTTTGAAAAACTTTCTTGGCTACCATTGTTTTTCTTTTCTTGTCTCATTTTTCTTTTTTGATACATATCCATTTTAATCACTT
>UROI01000013.1 GCA_900549325.1 uncultured Mycoplasmatota bacterium
GTGCGGGTGCCCGTCAATTCCTTTGAGTTTCAGCCTTGCGACCGTACTACTCAGGTGGGATACTTAATGTGTTAACTTCAGCACCGGATCCTCCGACACTTAGTATCCATCGTTTACGGCGTGGACTACTAGGGTATCTAATCCTATTCGCTCCCCACGCTTTCGTGTCTCAGCGTCAGTAATGGCCCAGCAAGCCGCCTTCGCCACTGGTGTTCCTTCTAATATCTACGCATTCCACCGCTACACTAGAAATTCCACTTGCCTCTACCATACTCAAGTAACTCAGTTTCCATGGCGAACTGGAGTTGAGCTCCAGGCTTAGACCACAGACTTAAGTAACCGCCTACACACGCTTTACACCCAATAAATCCGGATAACGCTCGCTCCCTACGTATTACCGCGGCTGCTGGCACGTAGTTAGCCGGAGCTTTCTTGAAAGGTACCGTCACTCCTATGTCATTTCCTACACAGGTCGTTCTTTCCTAACAACAGAAGTTTACAATCCAGAGGACCGTCTTCCTTCACGCGGCATTGCTCGTTCAGGGTTTCCCCCATTGACGAATATTCCTAACTGCTGTCTCCCGTAGGAGTCTGGGCCGTGTCTCAGTCCCAGTGTGGCCGATCAACCTCTCAGTTCGGCTACGCATCGTTACCTTGGTGAGCCGTTACCTCACCAACTAGTTAATACGCCGCAGGCCCATCTAATCGCGAAGCTTTAAAGGCTCCTTTCAATATAAAATCGACTCTCATATTTTATTCGGTATTAGCAATCGTTTCCAACTGTTATCCCCAACGAAAAGGTAGGTCACCCACGTGTTACTCACCCGTCTGCCACTAGATGGTGATCCAGATTCAGTCTTGTGCAAGCACTCAACCTTCACTGGGCCATCTCGTTCGACTTGCATGTCTTAGGCATGCCGCCAGCGTTCATCCTGAGCCAGGATCAAACTCTCAATAAAAATTTAAATTTTTAATAATTAATAAGTTATAATTTCCTAGCTACTCAAAATTGACATTTTGCTCAGTTTTCAAAGAACATTTTCTCTTCTGCATCTTCTTTTTTGCAGTGCATTAATAATATACCAAAGATATTCGACATTGTCAACCTTTTTTTCACTTTTTTAATCAAAAAGTAGGTTTTTTTGCACTTTGTTTTCTTATCTTAAATATTATAGATATTACACTGATTTTGCATTTCTTACTTTGCTGTTAAAGATACATTGTGCGTTGTCTTTTTTTGACATCACTCATATGTATGATATCACTTTTCAAGGCCTTTGTAAAGTGTTTTTTATCTACTTATTCAACATTTGTTCAAGCAATAAAAAATAACTAATTAATACCTTGCCGGTGTTTAACCAGTTAATAAGAAATACATTATTTCAAAGATGCTTATTGAACTCATTTCCGTTTCAACGTTTTATATCATATCACTTTATTTGCACTTTGTAAAGGATTTTTTTCATATTTTTTATTTTTTTTGCTTTTTGCTGTTTTTTGCATGTTTTTTGCATATATTTTCACTTTTTTATTTATATTCTTTGTTTTATATAAATACTTGATTTACATTTTTTTCAATTTATATCAATTCAATTGCTCGGCTGTCATCTACTATATAAAATAAAGAAAAAAACATAAGTTTTCTCCTTACATTTTTATATTTTTACATTTTTTATTCTTATATTTCTAGGCTTCTTCGTTGTTTTCTTCTTTTAGCAACTCTAGATACTTTTCATAATATTTTTCGATAGTCTTTTTATTAAACGGATCTTTTTTTACTCTTACTCTTTCTATTAAACTACCCAATTCATACTTTAATATAAAGTCTAATCTATTAGAGTAGTGCATCTGTTTTTTATGATACTTGTATTCATTTCTATCCAGAACTTTAAAACTGCCGTTCGGAAATACTCTCAAATCTAAATCGTAGTCAATATATTTGATAACATTATCATCTATTATATATGGGGTAGCTATATTACAATAGTAAAATAAACCAAACTTTTTTAATTGTGCCAATATATTAAACCATTCGTTTTTATAGAAGAATAATATTGCTGTTTCCTTTGTTCTGTGGGTTTTGCCATCGCTCTCTGTTATCTTCACTTTGTTATTTGCACATACTAAATAGTCCTCTGTTACATCTAGAACCAATGCTTCGCCACTTATTCGATCTATTTTACCATTATGTTTGTAACAGTGGATTTCCAGTTTGTCACCAACTTTTATGTCATTCATGTTTATACACCTTCGTTTCAGCCTTATTATACAATATATTTTTTTTTTATTCAATAACTTGTTACTTTTTTTCTTTTCTGCTATAATTAATATGAGAATAGATAGGAGGTATTTAATATGTATTTTTTTAAGATATTTTATTTAGGCCTAATTTCTTTAATAAAATTTGTTATTAAATTTTTTAAATACTTCTTTATCGGTTTATACAATATTATTACTTTAATTCCGAGATATTTTATTTTAGGAATTATTGCTCTATTTGGTAAAAAGAAAAAGAAAAGAGTATCTAAGCAAAACAAAAAGTTGTCCTGGACTATTGCTGGTACTACTTTTGCTATTTATCTTGTTTGTGTCTTTTTAATTAGCAGATGGTATGTTCAGGGGCTAAAAATCAAATATTTATCTAATGATATTATTAATTCTACTGATATAATTGAAAAGGAAGATACAGATAATAATAATCAGACAGAGCCAGAACCAGATCCTGAAGAGCCTACTGATAATACAGGTGGAAATAACACTACTGTTTACTATCCTAATGATTATTGGGATTATATGAATGTTCCTTTTATGGAAGTTAATTTTACTGAATTATTAAAAAAGAATCCTGATACTGTTGGTTGGATTAAGGTTGATGGTACTAAGGTTAATTATCCTGTTGTTCAAGCAGAGGATAATGATTATTACTTAAGTCATGCTTTTAATAAAAGAAGTAATGCTGGAGGATGGATTTTTGCTGATTACAGAGTTGACTTTAAAAACTTTGGCAAAAATACTATAATATATGGGCACAATATGAATAATAAAACTATGTTTGGTTCTATTCCTAATATGCTTTATAGTGGATATCTTAGTAATAGTAGTAATTATTATATTAAAATATCTACTCCTACATCTAATACAGTATGGAAAGTATTTTCTGTTTATACTATTGAACCTGAAGTATATTATCTTAAAACTAATTTTAGAACTGAACCTTACGATAAGTTTTTAAATACTTTAAAAAGTAGAAGTGTGTATGATTTTGGTATTGATGTTACTACCGATGATAAAATACTTACTTTATCTACTTGTGATAATACTGGTACTAAGAGAGTTGCTGTTCATGCTAAAATGATTAATATTGAATATAAATAATTGTTTATTTGTTCACCCTAAGCTTGTAATCTTAGGGTGTTATTTTTAGCCTGGGTCTAAAAATAAAATATCAGCCATATCTATTATATATAAGTTGCTATTACATATTTGATATTATTTTGTTTAAAAATGTTTACTTTTAACTATTTTTATGGTATTATCTATTTGTACCAATTATTAGGGGATTAGTTAAATGGTATAATAATGGTCTCCAAAACCACTGTTGGGAGTTCGATTCTCTCATCCCCTGCCAATTTATGATTTTTCTGAACTATTTATTAGTTCGTTTTTTTGTTATTTGAAGTTATATTTATATAGATATTAAAAGAGGATTTATTTACCCTCTTTTTTAATGATTTATATATTATTTTACTGAAGTATATAGAATTCTTTTTCAATGTTATTCATCTCTTTAATAATTTTATTATGGCTACTCATTACTTTATCATCAATATTATATTTCTTTAACCAATTGAAGAACTTTTCATTTTTAGTTAGTTCTGTTAAATCTATACGATATTTGCCATACTTAAATTTTACATTTTCTTTAAAACTATTTATGAATTCTTCAAAAGCCTTTTCAGATACTAATTCTTCAAGGTCAACATACTCTCCTGTTACTAATTCTAAGATATCCGCTGTTTCAGCATTGATATAACTATAACCATTTAAGCATTCATATGATAGTTCTTCTAAAACTAACTCAAAATGAAAGAATTCTATTATTGAAGTTATTGTTTGATATTCTTTCTCACTATTTGTTTTTGATAAATAGTTTTCTAATATTTCATATATAAAATATTTATTAAATGATTCTTTATCATTTTTTTGAAAATATTCATAAAATATATTTAAATCTTCAAAATATTCAAAATCTACTTCTGATGGCAACATTAATATACTTATTAATTTATTATAAAATTCTTCTTTATCTTTTTCGTATAAATAAGAAATATATAATGATAAGCAATATGCTTGTAGTTCTTTTGTAGCAAAACAATACCACTCTTCTTCTCTTCTAAATAAAGATGTATCTAATAATTTAAAGACTTCTTTTTTATTTATCTTTGGGTCTGACAACATTTCAAGTATATCGTCTTTTTTAAATATTGGTTTATTATTTATAAATAGTAGATATGCTAATGTTATCATTATATACTGTAAATCTTTAATATCCATTGTTATTGTTGGTGCAGTTATCAATATTTTGTAAAAGTCTTCTTCTGTATTTGGAAAACAATGATATATTTTATAAAATTGAATTAATATATCTGCTGATTCCTTTGTATCTTTAAAATTTTTTAGATACTTATTTTTGCTTATATATTTTTTTAAATCTGATATTTCTTCTTTAGATAAAATATTTTTTATATATTTATTAAAATCTATTAGCATACTTTTATTTATTTTTAATTCTTTTACCATTATTTTTTCATTTATATCATAATTACTTTCTAAACTTTCTTTATGCATTATATCTTCTTTGTCATCATAGTATGATTTTGGTATGGCATCATAATAATCTATAGCATCTAATATTTCATCATCATCTTTATAAAAATCATATAGTTCTGTATCTAGTAGACAATATAAATTTCCAAGTGATTGATACATCTCATTATAATAATAATATTGTAAATCGTAATATATCATATCTTTGTATAACTCTGTTAATTTCTGCTTGTTATCTAAGCCAATGGCTTTTATTTCTTCATGAAATTCTTTATTTTTTAGTAATAAATTTAATTCATATGTATGTTCTATATTTTTATAATATATATCTACATATTCCTTTTTGTTTATATTTATATATTTTTTTATTTTTTCATATAGTCGCAATAATTCAAAAAGGTTATCTTCATATATGTATGTCCTATCTTTATTATCTAGAGCATTAATAATTTGATTATATTTTTCTATGATTAGTTCTATTACTTCTTTATCTAAATTGTCTATATTGCATAGCTTTAATAACTTATATATTAACTGTTCTTCACTAGTCATATTGTAGTATTCTATCGTATCATAGAATGTCCCTATTATTATACTGAGATTATCTATATCACTAATTAATTTTTCTTTTATAGTTTTATATAAATTTGGTAATAATGGAAGTTTCCAGAAGTTATCTTTATCTTTTAAAAGAAATGTTATTTGATTAAAATATGTTAAGTTATTTATTATATCAAATTCAAACTCTTTAAAATTATCTTTACAGTCATATAGATAGTCGATTATTGAATTATTTATAAAATCTACGACTATACCTTTATTATTGATATAATAAGTTCTAATAAAGTTTTTTTCTAACTGAGATATAATGTTTTCCAAATTATAATTATTGTAATTTTTATTTGATGAATTTATTATGTTTAAATATGCTTCTTCCAAATCTTTTAGCAGTATTGGTGGTTCTATGGTAAGCATTAAATATAATAATAGTTGTGCTTCTTTAGTTTGTTTTTGATAAACTTCATCTAGAAAACTTATTGGTGAATCTAATGTTTCTATTAAGTATTCTAAGTACTTATATTTAGTTACTTCTAAATGAAAATCGCTATTTATGTACATTTCTATTATTCTAGGATTAAAGCTGTTATGTTTAATTATCATTTCGGAATTTTCTAAAATATACTCTATATAACTATAATTTATATTTGATGTGGATAAGTATTTATAAAGTATTTTATATCTTAGGTTTAGACTTATTTTTTTTATATCTAGAAGGTATTCTTTATTACCTAATATTCTTTTTAAATCATTATCCACTTGTTTTATTATGTAGTCTCTTGAAGTTATTACTAATATTTTATTATTTGTTCTTGATATTTTATCAACAAAATTAATAAACTTGGTATTTTCAATATGTGAATAGTTTTTATCCTTGAATGATGATCCCCAGTAATCATCTAAGAAGAAAATTTGTTTGCTTTCTCTTTTGTAAACTTGATTGGCTTTATCTATCTCTTTTGTATATATTAATTCATAATCTTTAATAATATAATAACTAACTATTGCTCTACTTAAAGATGTTTTTCCTATACCGGGATTACCTGTTATTAAGATAACTCTATCATTTTCCAGATTACTAATTATTGTAGAAAAATTTTCTGGTATAACATAATTTTTCATTGATTGTTTTACTTTTTCTAATTCATCAAGAGATTCTTCATAAATAGAATGGTTTACTACATCACCCATTTCTTTTAAAAAGGTATTTGCACTGTTAAACCATAAACTTGGATAATTTAATTCTATTTTTTTATATTTTTCTTTAGTTAAATATTTATTTAAATCTTCTTTTGATATTATGTCACCAGAGTTTTTGATATATGGTGATAATAGTTCTATTATTTTAGGCTTTTGAGTTTTACTTATTGCACTACTTGTTATTAGTATGTATCTGTCTGGGTTTAGTTTTTTAATTTTAGCAAGTTCGCTGTTCTTTAAAACTTTTAGTAAATCTTTAAAATTTTCAGTCCTTTTTGCTTGAACTATTATTGTAATACCATTTTTTGTTTTTTTATAGGCATCAATACCTAAATCTTTGCCTTCAGAAAAAACTTCAAAATGTGTTTTTTCTCTTGTATCAATAATATCAATAGCAAATCTTTGAAATTCATGTGGTTCCATTTGATTGTGAAAGTCATATTTAGGCATAATTATCCCTCCTGAATATATTTTATCAAAAAATGGTAATTATGAAAATACCTAAGTTTTTTTCTTAGGTACGGGGTCATAGGTATATTTATTTTTAGTAAAAGGATTACATTTTAATAGTCTTTTTATTCCTAGGTATAATCCTTTTATTAAGCCATGAGTTTCTAAGGCTTCGATCATATAGTTTGAGCAAGTGGGAATAAACTTACAACTATCATGGGATTTAAAAGGTATACTCTGATATTTTCTAATTAATTTTATTAATAATTTCTTCATATAAATCACGAAATTATTTTAACATAATAGCTTTTATTTGGCAACACCACTTGATAGTGATGATATTTTATTTAATCTTCTTAGTGATACAATGAAACTTTGATAGTCGGCAGTTATTGTCCCTAGGACATTGAAATTATTTATTATGTTATCATAGTAGCTATATATTAAGAGAATAGTTCCTATTTCTATTGTACCTATTTTTACTAAATATACTGAATAAAAAATAATAAAATATCTTGATAATTCTATAACACTTAGAACTGTGTAAATTATACCTTGAATTATAACGTTATAATTATAATTTGCTTTTAAGTAAGCCTTATTATCTTTGGTAAATAAAGTTATAATACTATTAGTATTATTTTTTTTGTTTGATAATGAGGAGTATAACTTGTGAAGCATTATTGTTTTACTATCTAAAGTAGCTTTTCTCTTAATGTTTAAATCTTGGACTTTTTTTCCTGACTTAAAATATACTATTACCATTAATATTGATATTATAACAGTAATAAAAAATATTATAAAGTTAAAACTTAGAAAGTAGGCGTATATTACAAAGAATTCTATTACCTGAAATATTCTTGTTACTAAATTACAAAAAAAATTGCATATTATATCTATATCATTATTTAAAATATTGGTATATTCGCCCAGATTTATTTTATTTATGTTAGCTGTTTCTGATATTGTTTCTAATGTATATTCATTATATAGTTTGTTGTATAATCTAAACCATGTTTTTTGATTTAGATATGACCAATAATAATAAAATATAGTAAGAAGAGCTGTTATTATTATTAGGTAATACCCAACTTTATAATTTGTATCGGTTACCTCATTTACTGTTTTACTCCAGAAAACTGGTATTATTAAGGCTAGACTTTGAATAAAAAGAGAAGTAATTGTTTTTAAAATTACTTCTTTCTTAGCTTTTTTTAATATTTTTTTTGTATTAGAGAACATATTAATCCTCCTTTATGATAACTCCTGTCATACTAGCTTCTATGTTGTTATTTATAGCATCATCTTTATTTATATGAAAAGATGTAGCATAAGAATCCGCAATTTTGATATGAACATTATCTAAAATAGTATCTCCAACTTTTACTTTTACTATTTCGTCTTCATAAAACTTATCTTTATCTCTAGTATTAATATGGATGTGTCTGTTGGCAATTATACATATATTTTTTCTTGTTATTTGTCCTTTTGGTCCTATTATTGTTATTTCTTCAGAATTATCTAAATCTTTTGAATTTCTTACTGGAGGATTAATACCAAAATATTCTTTATCGGAGTTTAATACTTCAACCTGAGTATAACTTCTTATTGGCCCAACCACTCTTACTCCTTCCTTTATGTTTTTGGCTGTTTTTAGTGTTACTGTTTCATTAGCGGCATATTGACCTGGCTGGTCTAAATCATTTCTTTTTGTTAATTCGTAATTATTGCCAAATAAAACATTTACATCTTCTCGAGTTAAATGAACATGTCTATTTGATATTCCTATTCTTGTATTCATTTATAAATATCACCTCATTTTTATTATAAAAAGTTTTTTATTTATTGTAAACTTTTATTCTTTTATTTGACATTATTTTTAGTTATATCGTAAAATATACATCATATATTTAATTAGAGGTGAAAATATATGAATAATGGTGGCTACTATCAAAATCCTGTTTTTCCTGGTGTAGGGCTTAATAACAATACTGTTCCTAATCAGCAGTCTGTTCCTAGTTATGAGCAGACACAAACTATGGTTAATCCACTTACTTCTGAGCAGTCATATATAGAAAATATTTTAAGATTAAATAGAGGTAAGAAAGCAAAACTTCATGTTACTGTGCCAGGTTCTACTCTATGGCAAGATAGAGTTTTTGAAGGGATTATAGAGCAGTCAGGAAGAGATCATGTAATTATGTCTAATCCTAATACTGGCGAATGGTATTTGGTACTAATGATTTATCTAGATTTTGTTACTTTTGACGAGCCTATTAATTTTATAAAAGATTTTAGTTAAAGAATAATACTTCGGTATTATTTTTTTGATGTATTAGCTCTTGAAAAAGATATAGTTTTTTGATATAATTTTTTTAGGATGTGACAATATGGAAAGTTTATTAATTATTGTTTTGGTTATAATTGTTATTATTTGTGCTCTGGCTATTTTTTATGCTACTATATATAACAAGTTTCAAGACTACGTTATAAGAATTAATGAGGTTGAATCTATTATTGATAATTTGCTTAGAAATAAGTATGACTTAATCAATAGGGCTATTCCTATTGTTAAAAGTAGCATCAATAAAGGTGGAGAAGTATTTGAAGATGTAGTCAAGTTAAGAAGTAGAAAAATCGGTAACTTTGAACTATATCGAATATTAAAAAAAGCCTCTATTGAATTAGAGGGACTAAAAAATACTTATCCTGAAATTGATAAAAGTGAAGAAATTAAGAAGATTATTAAAGAAATAAAAGAAATTGATGCTAAAGTAGATAATTCTACTGACTACTATAATGATAATATTACTACATACAATACTTTGATAAAGAAGTTTCCTTCTAATATGGTGGCTATGCTTTGTAAATATAAAGAAAAACTATTCTTTGATAGAAAAGATATGAGTGACGAAGACTATGAAGATTTTAAATTATAGTCTTTTTTTATTTGGTAAATAGTGTTATTATTATATCTAAAGTCATTATTAAATAAAATAAGTATGTTGCTTCTTTGGGTATTAATTTTATTATCTTATCAAAGAATGGTTTTAATACATATACAATTAATGTTCCTAGTAATCCCCATACTGGTACATATTCAAGACAAATGTATTTTCCAATATGATATACTTTATCATGATAATTCCACATTTCAGTATTGAATATTATTTTGCATAAATAGCCTGATAATAGTTCAACTGTAGTTAAAATAACTGCTATAATTATAAAAGATAATATTATTTTTAGTATTTTATTACATTTAATTTTGCTTAAAATATATTTATTTGTTAATATTAGAGCTATTCCGCCAAGTCCATATACTAGAGTTACTGGGCCATATAATACGCCACTTACTCTTGATGGATCTGTTATTTTATATAATGTGCTTTCCATGATGAAGCCTAATAGACCATATAATAAAAAAGAATTTAAATAGTACATAATATTATCACCAATATTAAGATATCCTATTTGAATTCTTTTATGCTTATTTTACAGTAAAATCTATCTCTTTAATATTATTTTCTCTTAAAAATTTATTGGCACGAGAAAATGGTCTACTTCCAAAGAATCCATAATTACAAGAAAATGGTGATGGATGAGAAGATTCTATTATTAAATGTTTTGGATTGGTTATTAAACTTTTTTTACTTTTAGCAAAGTTACCCCATAATATAAATACTACTGGAGTATCTTTTTCATTTATTTTCTTTATAATTGCGTCTGTAAAGTTTTCCCAGCCGAGATTCTTGTGAGAAGCAGGTCTATCTTTTTCTACAGTTAGAACAGTATTTAAAAGTAATACTCCTTCTTTAGCCCAGCAGGTTAAATCACCTTTAGTGCTTATTGGTATGTTTAAATCGCTATTTAATTCTTTATATATATTTTGAAGTGATGGTGGTAATTTGATTCCATCATTTACTGAAAAGGCTAATCCATTGGCTTCACCTACTCCATGATATGGATCTTGCCCTAATATTACCACTTTTACATCTTTATAATCTGTTAATGATAAAGCTCTTAATATATAATTTTTAGGAGGAAAGATAGGTCTTTCTTTGTAAGCTTTATTAATGTATAGTACTATTCTTTTAAAGTAATCTTTTTGATATTCATCATTTAGAATACTATCCCAACTATTTCCTATTAATTGCATATTAGTCACTTCCCTATTGTAAATCTTCACTTGTCGGGCAGCCTGTTTGATCACTGCCGTTTATTTGATATGTTACTTTAAAATTACTATCTACTGTTTTTATTATTTGTATTCCACAGCTATTTAAATTTTTAGTGGTATCTCTAGGATCATTAACAATTAAGTTGCCAGTTTCATCTGCGGCCACCTTTAATATACCAGTGTTAGCTAAGGCTCCGATTGTGGTAGTTATGGTATTATTATTTATAGTACAGGCATAGTTTCCATATTTGGCTTTGTTACTTAAATCACCATACTCGCATTCTTGATAGTAAGTTTCTGCGGCCGTTTTAATATTGCTCATAAGTACTTTGTAAGATGCATTTCTACTGGCATTTATTGAATCTAAAATGCTAGGCATGGCTAATATTAATACTACTCCCAATACCACTATTACAGCAAGTAATTCTATTAATGTGAATCCTTTTTTATTCATTTGTACCACCTTTTCTATATTTATTGTACCATAGTTTAGGTGTTTTGAATATACTTTTCTTTACATTTATTTATTACTAATCAAATAGCGGTAGGGCTTTTATAGTCTGATATGGCTGACATTTTTATTTGAGACAATATCTTGGCTCAAATAAACACTAAAGAGACTATGATTGTATAGGCTCTTAGTGTGCATAATATATTATACTTTATCTTTGGCTAAGATGATGTCATCACCTATTTTAGCTATTTGACTCCAATCTAGTTCATACTCTTCTCTTGAAAATCTTTTTCCTCTTTTCTCTTCAAGTATCAACGACTTTACTACACCAGTATTATCTACTATTACATCTATTATTAATCCTAACCTTTTACCCGTAGACATATTAATTATTTCTTTTGTTTGTAATTCTGATAATCGCATTATATCACCTATAAAAATATATGTTTATTCATATAAAAAGAGTACTATCTTTTTAGTACCCTTGCATATTTTCCATTATATTTCTCGCTATAACTCTCTCTAATATAGTTATCCATATAATCTAACTTTGATTCAATATCTTTTACTAATGCTATTTGAGCTCTTGCACGATATAAGTTTTGTTTATCATAATCTGTTTTGAAATAAGTATCACCATTGATATAATCATTTAGGAATCTTATAGCTAGTTCTAATGTTATTATTCTTACACCCTCTGCCATTAGCGATAACTCTTCATATGTTAAGCTTTCAGACATTTCACTTAAATAGCCATCAGTATAGGCTTTAAATAAATCTAGATCTATTTTTACTTTAGATAAGTCATGTTCATCTTCTTTAGCAGTACAAGCTGTTGATCTTACTCCATCACCATAGTCAAATAACATACTACCTGGCATAACGGTATCTAAATCTATTACCGCTAGAAAAGAACCAGTATCTTTATTCATCATTACATTATTTACTTTGGTGTCATTGTGTGTTACACGGTATGGCATTTCTTCAGTACCTAAGTCATCCATTATTAGTGAACAAATATCTTCACGCATAAGAATAAATACTATTTCATTTGCTACTTCTTCTACTCTACCTTCAGAATCTATCTTAATATCATCCATTAATTTGTCATATCTTTTCTTGGTGTTATGGAAATCTTTGATAGTCTCCTCAAGCTTAGACATTGGATAGTTTTCTAGTAGTCTTTGAAAATTACCAAAAGCCTTTCCAGTATTATAGACTATTTGTTTATCCTGTGATTGGTCATATGATATGGCATTTTCTATAAACTCATAGATACGATAATATTTTCTTGTACCTGTTTCGTCATTAACGTAACATAGTGATTTGTTATCTTTAGTCTTTATTACTTCAAGTACTTGATGAGTTGTATCGTCATTTTTTATCATTTGTCTTTTTAAATAGGTAGTTACACCTTCAATATTCTTCATTAATTTATATGGCTCTGTGAAAACTGTGGTATTTATTTTTTGAATTAAATATTTTCTTTCACTACCATCTTCTCTTTTAAAGGTTGCCACAAAAGTTTTATTTATATTACCAGAATTATTCTCAGTAACATTTATTAGTTCACCTTCAATATTAAATTTGCTTAGTATTTCTTTAATCATTGTATAACCCTCCTAGTTAATTGTATCATACATTGAGGGTTTTGGTAACTATTTTATATATTTTTTTAAATTATTTATAGCGTTTTTTTCTATTCTTGATATTTGGGCTTGTGATATTCCTAATTCTTCCGCTATTTCCATTTGGGTTTTTCCAATGATAAAACGCTCATTTAGAATGTTTATTTCTCTATCTTTGAGATTATTCATAGCTCTTTCTAAGGCAAGTCTGCTATCAAGTCCATATTCTTCTTCTCTATTTGCTATTTGGTCATATAGATATATGGTATCACCACCATCATTGTATATTGGTTCATACATACTCACTGGCTCACGGAGTGAATCTAGGGCCTCTCTTATATCACATTCGGTTACTCCAAGTATTTTGGCTATCTCGGCATTTGTTGGTTCTTTACCTCCTACTGCTAGTTCTTCTTTTAATCTTAAGGTCTTATAGGCTAAGTCTTTGATGCTACGTGATATTCTAATACTATTGTTATCTCTCAAATATCTTTTTATTTCTCCTTCAATCATAGGGCAGGCATAGGTGGATAGTTTTACATCATAGGATGTGTCAAAATTGTCAATGGCTTTTACTAGTCCTAGGCAGCCTACCTGGAATAAATCATCTAGGTTATCTACTTTACCATTAAATTTTCTTAAGATACTTAATACTAGTTTTAAATTACCATTTATTAAGTCGTCTCTGGCAAATTGGTCACCGTCCTTCATCTTTTTAAATAATTCTAATGTTTCTTCGTTAGTTAAAACTTTTATATTCGCAGTATTCACACCAGTAATTTCTACTTTATGGCGTGACATAATAAAAAATCTCCTTTCATATTCATTATGAATACTTTTAGAGATTTTTATTCAGTGTTTATATAAAGTGTTTATGGTTGAGTATGTTATTTATTTGTTATTTTTATTTTCAATATATTGTAAATTATCAAATACTTTATTGTTTTTTAAAAGTTTGATTTGATTTTTGGCAATATTATTTAATTTAACTAATCTTTCACTTTGAGAAAATCCCATTTTAATTAGTTCAGCATTGATATTTTCTAAGTTATTTAGTATTACTAAATGTAATAGATCGGTATAATCCCTTATATTTCCTTTATCTGAAATGTCTGGATTAGTATTTTTCCATTCCTTTGCTGTTACACCGAACAATGCAACATTTAGGACATCAGCCTCATTTGCATAAATATACTTCTTCTGCTCTTCTGTTAGTGTAGGAACAATTACATCTTTGATTGCATCAGTGTGAATAATATAGTTAACTTTTGATAATAATCTATTAGCATGCCAATCTACTTTGTTTTGATATGCTTCATTTTTCTTTAATTTTTGAAATTCTTGAATGACATATAATTTAAATTCTGGACTTAACCAACTTGCAAATTCTAGTGCAATATCTGAATGTGCAAATGTTCCACTATCATACCTACCTGATTTGGAAATTATACCAATAGCATTAGTTTCTCTTATCCATTTTTGCGGAGACATTTTAAACTTATTACTACCAGCTTCATTTTTAAACGTAGCGAATTCGCCCCCTTTAAATTTTTCATTGTGCATAGTTTCCCATAATCCCAAAAATGAAATAACTTCTTTATTTCTCATCCAATCTCTAATTGGTAGTCTAGGTTCTTCACTATCAGCATATCGTGCTAAGTCCGTTAATGAAATATATTCTTCATTATTAATCATTAAAATCTGTATTGATTGTTCTTTAACAACCATCTCTGTTTTTATGTTTTTACTATTCATAATTTCATCCCTTTCTTTATTTATCTAATAAAAAACGAGCATATATACCTAAGTATAATATGCTCGAATAAATATATTTTTCTTACCTAAAAATATAAGTTATCGTCTAAATTGTTTTATCAATATTATGGTAAGTAATTGTTAATGTCATTATATCATTTATATAATTTGTTGTCTATTATTTTAACTAACTTTTTTTCTTTTTGGATAGCTTTTATCTAAATTCTTCTAATATTTCTTTAAATCTATCTGGTACTGGAGCAGTAAACTCCATATATTCTTTGGTAGTTGGGTGAACAAAGCCTATCTTTTCAGCATGAAGCATTTGACCAAACTTTTCATCTATTAATTTTTTCTTACCATACACGGGGTCATTTACGATAGGATGGCCTATATAATTTAGATGTACTCTTATTTGATGAGTTCTTCCTGTCTCTAGTTTACATCTAATTAAAGTTGCATTATTTAGTCTTTCTACCACTCTAAAATGAGTTATAGCCTCTTTGGAATTTTCACTAGTTACACACATTTTCTTTCTATTATTAACATCTCTTCCTATTGGTGCATCAATAGTGGCAGTGTCCTCTGCAATAATACCATCCACAAGTGCTATGTACTCCCTTACTACTTCCTTCTTGGCAATAGCATCTGCGAGGATATTGTGAGCCCTGTCATTTTTAGCCACTAGTAACAATCCCGAAGTATCAGCATCTATTCTATGAACTATACCTGGTCTTATTAAGGTATTAATAGTACTTAGATTTTTAGTATGGTATAAAAGAGCATTGACAAGAGTTCCAGTATAGTTACCTGGAGCAGGATGTACTACCATACCACTTGGCTTATTTACTACGATTAAATCATCATCTTCATAATAGATATCTAATGGTATATTTTCTGGTAATATATCTGTCTCTTCAATTAATTCAGTTATTTCTATATTGTCATTTTCTTTTACTTTATAACTATCTTTTACTTTATTTCCATTTACTAAGATATTTCCTGTTTCAATCATTTTTTGTATTTTACTTCTTGTATATTCCGTATTATCACAAAGATATTTATCTATTCTTTTTCCTATATTATTTATGTCTACGATCATTATTTTTGTCCTTTCTAAACATGCCTATTAGTAAGAGAAATACTCCTAGTACTATGAAAGTATCCGCTAGATTGAATATTGGATAATTGTATCCAAATATTTTAAAATCTAGAAAGTCTACTACTACTCCTCTTACTATTCTATCGATTAGATTACCTATAGAACCTCCTATTACAAGAGATAAGGCTATTTTATTTATATTTTCTTTTATTTCTGTTTTTCTTATATAATACACTAGTATTCCTATAACAATAAGGGTTACAATAATTAGAAGTATTCTTTTACCTGTTAGTATACTAAAGGCTGCTCCATTGTTATTTGTATATGTTAAATAGAAAAATGATTTTATTACTTCAACTGATTTTGTCTTACTTAGAGTATTTATAACTATTAGTTTAGATACTTGATCTGCTATTACGAATATTATACTTAAAATTATTATTATCATTTATTACTCCCATATACAAGTATTTATAGCATAATCACCATCAATGGTGGACTTATATTCCTCTGTAAGACAGCCTAAACTATCTTTATGCATCTTATAGCAGTATACAAAATCACTATCTTTATATACTTCTACTACAGCACTAGTTTTGCATGTAGTTTCTTTATTTCCAGCATTGACAAAATCTTTTTTAGTTATTATACCATCATTTATAATATCATTAATAGTTATGGTTCCCATTTGATAAGTTATATCATACTCTTTACCATTTTCAGTTTTTCTTCCATTTCCTACTATCGTATATTCTATTTCATTTAGTTTAACATAGCTATCTATGCTTTCTTTAAGTCTATCAACAAATATGCCTTCTGACTTTACTTTACTTTTAGAGTAAGCATCTGAAACTATTGGTACTGATACTAATACTACTAGGCCTAATACGACAATTACTGCAAGTAATTCTATTAAAGTAAATCCTTTTCTATTCATTTTCTTTCCTCCAGATATATATTACCATAAATATATTTTTTTATCAAGGACTTGCTTTTTTATCAAGTTATTTATATAATTAGATTATGGTGATAGAATGAGACTATTATATAATGGTAAAGAAATAGTGTTATATGAATGTAAATCTTTTTTTAGTAGACTAAGAGGATTTATGTTTACTAAGAATATTAATAAGGCTCTTTTATTTGATAAATGTAATAGTATTCATACTTTTTTTATGAAAGAAAATATAGATGTTATTATGTGTGATAAAGATAATAATATTTTATATTATTATAGAAATTTAGGTAAAAATAAAATTATACTACCAAAGAAAAATATAAGGAAAGTATTTGAAACTCCAAGTAATTATTTTGATATTGAAATAGGAAAGAAGATGATAATTAGTGAAAATTAGTATTTTGGGCACAGGAGCATTTGGTATGGCTCTAGCTAGTATTTTTTATAATAATAAATGTAATATTAAGATGTGGACTAATAGTGAAGAAGAAAAGGATATGCTTCTTAGTAATAGAAAGAGTGATAAGATAGATTTTTATATTCCTAGTGATATTATTATTTCCACTAATATGGAAGAAGTTGTTCTTGATACTGATATTATAGTAGTAGCAGTACCTGCGAAGTTTGTTGGTAGTACTACAAAAGAACTAAATAAATATTTTAAAAGTAATCAAGTTATTTGTATTGCGTCAAAAGGTATAGAACAAGGTTCTTGTTTATTTCTATATGACATTATTAGAAATAACATTGACACTTCAAATATAGGTGTTATATCTGGTGGTACTTTTGCTACTGATATTATTAATAAAGTACCTATCGGATTTAGCTTGGCCTCAAGAAGTAATTATACTAAGAATATTATTACTAAAGCTATAGCTAATGACTATGTTAAAATAAGACATACGAGAGATATTATTGGTACAGAAATATGTGGTTCTATTAAAAATGTTATTGCTATAGCCGCTGGTATGATCGATGGTATGGGATATCCTATATCTACTAGTACTATGTTTATTACTGAATCTTTGCATGATATTAAATCTTTAATCAAGGCACTGGGAGGTAATAAGAAAACTATATTATCATTTGCTGGATTTGGTGATATATTACTTACTTGTACTAGTACTAAAAGTAGAAATTATACTCTAGGTAAATTAATCGGTGAAGGTAAAAGTAAAAAAGAAATTGATAATTATATAGAAAGTACTACAGTAGAGGGGCTATATACACTATACTCTATCAAAAAACTTCTTAAAAATAAGAAAATTAAAATGCCTATTATTAATCTTATTTACGATATTATTGTTAATGAAAAAGAACCTAGTAATTTAACTAAGTTCCTTATAGAAAAAGAATAAAATTAGATGTTCAACCATCTAATTTTTATTATTCATAGCGATTATAATTTTGATAGTAATTATAGTATCCATCACTGTAGTCAACTTCATCTATTGTATTAAAAGCTATTACTGCTACTACTAGTAATATTAGAGTGATAAACATTGTAATAGATGAAATAATTATACCTGCTGTTGATAGGCCTTTGCCGGTACTAGTTTCTTTTGATTTCTTTAGCCCCATTATTGAAAATATTAAACCTAATAATGGTATAAAAAATGATAAGATAAAGCCAGCAGTTGCCATTCCGTTTGACGTTTCACTATTATTATTACTTGGCATAATATTTTTACTAACTGCAACACCACATTTTGGACATATTACTGCTTCTTCTACTAGTTCATTACCACAATTTGAACAAAACTTTGACATACTACACCTCCTGCCATTACGCATACTTTCTATGTTATGCTAGATTAATTATAGCATATTTATATTTATTTGAAAATCATTTTTAATTAATTATTTTCAATGTAATTAATTACTTTTTCAACAGTATTGTTGAAATTACTATAGTCTGTTTCAAACCATACTACTGGTAGTTGATGGTTAAAAAATGTATATTGTCTTTTGGCATAATGTCTTGAATTTTGTTTTATTTTGTCTAGAGCCTCCTCAAGAGACATATCACCATCAAAGTATGAATATATTTCTCTATAACCAATAGCATTAAGTAGTGGTTTAGTTCTAATATTCTTATCATAAAAAGCTTTTACTTCATCAAGTAGACCTTCTTTAACCATAACATTCACTCTATTATTTATTTTATCATATAATATTCTTCTATCAGTTGTTAAACCAATGAATATAGTATCATATAATAATTTATTAGTAGTATTGGTATTAATAGATTTATTATTTTCTTTATAATAATTAATGGCTCTTATTAGTCTACGACGATTATTTTTATCTATTACTATATCTTTATCTAATTCTAATAATTTATTATATAATTCTTCATTATTTAAATTATCATAAGTATTAGTTTCTTTCTCTTCAGTTAACTTATAATCATAGAGGGCCGCTTTTATATATAGACCTGTACCTCCCACTAGAATGGGAGTTCTTCCTCTATCCTGGACTTCTTTAATTAATTTACGACAATCTTTTTGATAATGATAAATTGTATATTCTTCATCTACTTCTTTAATATCAAATAGATGATGTGGAATACCTTCTTTTTCTTCTTCAGTTACTTTAGCACTTCCGATATCTAATCCTTTATATACTTGGACAGCATCAGCATTTATTATTTCACCATTATATCTTTTAGCTAATTCTATACTTAATTTAGTTTTACCTACCGCAGTAGGGCCTGTTATAACAATTACTTTATTCATAGATTACTCCTTTTTGTAAGATTAATATATCATAGATAATATAAAAAGACAAGATTATTTGATTCTTGTCTTAGTCTTCACCTTGCGAATATCTTGATTAATCATGTTTTGATATTTTGCTCTGGATAAACCAAAAATAGAATTAAATCTTCCATTTGCTAATACTAATGTATCATTATTTGATTCAATAAGAGCTTGTCTTTCTTTTATTTCATCAATACTTAAACTTAGTATTGAGGCACTTTTAATTACGTATGGTAATACTCCTAATGATTCTAAATAAGGTAAAGTAATCATTAAATGCTCCACACTTTTGTTTATAATCAATGGGGTTAAATACTCTTCACCATAATTTTCTTTTATATAATTAATTGAGCTATTTAGTTCTTCAGAGGATTTTAAAAATATACTAGCCGCTAATGAAATATTATTTTGATTACATGTTTTTATTATTTTTTCTAATTCTGCTGCAGATTTTAAAAATACACTTCCTGTTATTGGTATGTTATACTGATTACATATAATTATTATTCTTTCTATTTCACTATGGGATTTTAGAAATATACCTCCAGTTATTTCAATATTGTATTTATTGCATACCAATACTATCTTTTCTAGTTCCTCTGGAGAATTAAAAAATACACTTCCTGTTACTTTAACATTATATTTATTACATACTGCAATTATCTTTTCTATTTCGCCTGGTGTTTTTAAAAATACACTACCCATTATGGGAATATTATATTTAGTACACATTACTATTATCTTTTCAAATTCATTATATGTTCTTATAAACACACTTCCTGTTATTTTTATTTTATGTATTTTACAAATTTCAACTATCTTTTCGACATCTGCAGGAGTTCTTAAAAACACGCCTCCAACCATCTCAATATTGTTTTTTTTACATATTTCAATTATTTTTTCAATGCCCTCTGAAGTCTGTTTAAATATTGTATGATTAAGTTTAATATTATTTTCTTGACATATCATTAATATTTTTTCTATTTCATCTATACTTCTTTTAGATATTGATGCTGACATGATCAATGATTTATCATTAAGCTTTTTTTCAATTCTTTTTATTCTATCTACTGGTACTCTTAAAATTGATGTTGTTTTATTTATATATTCTATACCATAATTTTTTAATATATAAGTATATGTTTCTTTTAAGATTGCTGGATTAGTGCTTAATATATGCAATGATGTTTCTATACTACTGACTCTTATTTTAGTAGCCGCAAGAAATTCAAGATTTTTTCTTATATTGTCAGCATTTTCGTACATAACGCTGGGACATTTTTCTATATTTTTTGCACTAATATGTAATTCGTTTATTAAATAATTTAATGTTTTATCTATATCATGATATTTACCATACTCTAAAATACTATTTGATTTTCCCAATACTTTTTTTGTGTCTATACCATATTTTTTTAACAGACTATCTAATGTATATTTTTCAATCATATTTACCCCCAAAAACGTTCCGTTTTTTACAGCCATATATTTTAGCATAACCCCTGTTCTATGTCAAACATTAATGTTTAATTGACGGTGTCTCCAATTTAAAAAGGAGTAGATATAATTATCTACCACCTTTATAAAATTATTTAGTCATACTACTCTTGTTAGTTAATTTTTTATAATTAGATCTAGATAAACCAAAAATAGTATTAAATCTTCCATTTGCTAATATTAATGTATCATTATTTGATTCAATAAGAGCTTGTCTTTCTTTTATTTCTTCAAGTGTTAAAGTTAATATTGAAGCACTTTTAACTACATATGGTAATACTCCTAGTGATTCTAAATATGGTAATACAACTTTTAAATGTTCTACATTTTTACTAATAATTAATGGTGTTAAATACGCTTGTCCATAATTTTCTTTTATATAATCAATTGATTTTTTTATTTCTTCTGATGTTTTTAAAAATATACTACCAGTAATTGGTATATTATTCTTTTTACATACCTCAATTATTTTCTCTACCTCTTCAGCGGTTTTATAAAATACACTACCGGTGATTGATATATTATTTTCTCTACATACCTCAATTATTTTTTCTATCTCTTCTGATGTCTTTAAAAATACACTACCAGTGATTGGTATATTATTCTCTCTACACACTTTAATTATATTTTCTATCTCTTCGGCTGTCTTTAAAAATACATTACCAGTTACTGGTATATTATTTTTTTTACACACTTTAATTATTTTTTCTATCTCTTCTGATGTTTTTAAAAATACACTACCAGTGATTGGTATATTATTTTTTCTACATACTTCAATTATTTTTTCTATATCTTCAGCCGTTTTATGAAATACACTACCGGTGATTGATATATTATTTTCTTTGCATACTTCAATTATTTTTTCTATCTCTTCTGCCGTTTTATGAAATACACTACCGGTAATTGGTATATTATTTTCTCTGCATACTTTAATTATTCTTTCTATTTCTTCAGATGTTTTCTTAAATACACTACTGGTGATTGGTATATTATTTTTATTGCATACTTTAATTATCCTTTTTATTTCATCAATACTATTTCTTGATATGGCTGCTGATATTACTAATGATTTATCGTTAAGTAGTTCTTCTAATTGTTTTATCCTATCAACAGAAATGCTTAGTATTGATGTTATTCTATTTATATATTCTATACCATAGTTATTTAATACATAATTATATGTTTCTTTTAAATCTTTTGGATTAGTGCTTAATATATGTAATGTTGTTTCTATATTGCCTGTATTTATTTTTGTTGTTATTAAAAATTCATAGTTTTCTTTGATATTATTAACAGCCATATACATAATACTAGGACATTTTTCTATATTTCTATCACTAATGTGTAATTCTTTTACCAAATAATTTAGAGTTCTATCTATATCTTGGTATTCACCATATTCTAATATATTGTTATTTTTATTAATAACTTTTGTAGCATCTATATCATATTTTTTTAACAAGCTTTCTAATGTATAAGCCTCAATCATAACTACCTCCTATAAAAGTTCATCTAATAGTGAAATATCATTTTCTATTTCTTCTATATAGTTATTTCCTAATTTTTTAATTAAATTATCTATTTTCATTTTAAATTCTTCTTTTGGACAAATAAATATTAGTACCTGTCTTTCAAAAATATCTTCAGTATCTCCAAAACCTAATGATATAAAATACTTAATGTTATCTATTACATCTTCTTTTAATAAGGCAATAGAATTAATTATACTACTACCATAAATTTTTTCTATTCTATCAAAATCTATATTCATATATATTACCTTCTTTACAATATAAATATTTTTTAATTTAGAGACTATACAATAGGCTCTAAATTACCATAAAAAGACCTTGGGCTTTTTATGTAAGTAAGAGACCTTAGGCTCTTACTTATACTACTCTTTTAAACATCCTTTCTATTTCATAAGTAGTAAAATGTATTATAGTAGGTCTTCCATGAGGACAATTAAATGGATTATTACACTTTCTAAGTTTATTAATTATCTCTTCTTGGGCTTCTTTAGTTATTCTAGTATTAGCTTTAATACTCATTTTACAACTTACTAATTTGGCTAAATTATCATTAAACTTGGCTAAACTAAAATCTTTACCTTTATTTGTTATATCTTCAAATATTTTAGATATTATTTCTTTTTCTCTACCCTTAGTAAACCAAGTAGGATGTGATAGAATACGATATGAATTACTACCAAACTCTTCTACTTTGATATTTAAACTATCTAAAATATCAATATTTTCTTTTACTTTTATAAACTCATTATTAGGTAGTTCTATTATGATAGGAATAAGAGGTGTTATGGTATTACCACTGGGATGGGCAAGTAAATAAGAATTTTTTTCATAATTAATTCTTTCTTCAGCAGCATGCTGATCTATTAGATAGATTCCCTTTTCATTTTCACATACTATATAGGTACCTAAGGCTAGTCCAATAGGATATAATTCAGGAAGGGTATCTTTAGGTCTTTCTTCAATATATTCTTCTTCCTCTTCAGTATCATATTCATTATTTTGTTCATAGTTAAAGTTAATTAAGTTAGTTAATCTTTCTTTATCAGGATTTACTTCACTTGGCTCATTTATAGTATTTCGATCTAAATTTAATGCTAGATTTTCATACTTTACTTGTGGTTCTTCTTTTACTTCTATCTTTGGTATTAATAATTTTGTTTTTATTGTATCCACAATTAAGGTTGATATAAGTGTTTTTAAATCTTCAAAATTACTAAACTTGATATCTTGTTTAGAAGGATGAATATTTACATCAATTAGGGATGGATCAGTATCTATTTTAATTACCACGATTGGATATCTAGTATCTTCTTTGAATGATGAATAAGAATCATTTATTACTTTATTTAGTACTTGATTTCTTATTACTCTTCCATTTACTAGGACTGTCATATGATTTCTTGAGGCTCTATTTACTTCAGGTAAGGAAATGTAGCCTGATACATCATAGTCGTCATTAGAGCCATTTATTGCAAGCATCTTTTTAGTTATTTCTAAACCATATATTGATTTTATTACTTTAAGTAAATTACCAGAACCATCGGTATTTAATAGTTCTTTTTCGTCATTAGTTAATCTAAACTTAATACTTGGATATGATAGGGCCATTTTATTTACATATTCAGTAACTCCCGCTAGTTCAGCATATGGACTGGATAGATGTTTTAATCTGGCAGGGGTATTATAGAACATATTGGTAACGGTTATTTGTGTTCCTTTTCTGGCATCACCATTTTTGTTTTCAAGAAGTTTTCCACCTTTGATGTGGACAACTGTTCCTACTTCGCCTTGGGATGTCTTTAGTAGAACTTCGGATACTGCGGCGATTGATGGTAAGGCCTCACCACGGAAACCTAGAGAGTTTATGTTAAACAAATCATCATCGGTATATAGTTTACTAGTGGCATGTCTTTGAAAGGCTAAAACAGCATCATCTTTATCCATACCTATACCATTATCAGTAACCACTATTTCTCTTAGGCCGGCTTCTTTTAGGTCTATTTTTATTTCAGTACTTTTGGCATCAACAGAGTTTTCCACTAGTTCTTTGACTATTGATACTACTTTTTCTACTACTTCTCCTGCCGCTATCTTATTTGATAGTAGTTCACTCATTACTTTTATTCTACTCATACTACACCTCAATCATTTTATATGGTTTTACTTTATTATTTTCACCTGCTATATATATGGCTATTTCTTTTCCATCTTTATCTAGTAATAGAGACATATTCTCTTCAAAAAACTTATCTAGTACCATACCATTTTTTACTTTAGTAAGTAAGGGCTCCTCTAGCACAGTAGTTTTTATATTTGGTAGACACTCTTTGATACTAAGTAATTTATAGTTATTCTCTTCAATATCTTTTAGTGTATAAGCATCTTTTAGAGTAAATATTCCCTGTCTTGTTCTTATGAGACTTTTCATGGTACCATAAGTATTTAAACTATAGGCTATATCTCTAATTAAACTTCTTATATATGTTCCTTTACTTACTTCACATCTAATAGTAAACTCTACTGCACCCTTTATATGTTTTAGGTCACTTATTAATTCTAGAGAGTATACTTCTACTTCTTTACTTGGAGGAGTTACTGGAATACCACTGCGGGCATACTCATATAGTTTTCTTCCTCCTACTTTGACTGCTGAATAAAGGGGAACTTCTTGGTTATATTTACCTATGTAACTTTTTAGTACTTTTAGTAGTTCTTCTTTAGTTACATGGGGTATGTTTCTTTTGATTTCTGTTCCGGTTATATCTAACATATCAGTTTCGTAGCCTAGTATTACTTCTGCAATGTACTCTTTGGTATTACTAGTTAGGAGTTCAGATACTTTAAGGGCTCTACCTATGGGGAGTACTAATACACCTGTGGCTAATGGGTCCAATGTTCCTGTATGGCCTACTTTTTTGGTATTTAATTTTTTTGATACTATGTTTACTATATCTCTACTGGTATAGTTTTTAGGTTTATTTATGACAATTATTCCATTCATTTATACTCTTACCTACTTCTATTATTAACTTTTCTTTTAGTTCTTCATAAGGCATAACAGTTGTTATACCAGCAGCATTTATGTGACCTCCTCCGCCAAAGATAGAGGCAATCCTGCTGACATCAATATGACTGCTACGAAGGGATACTCTAGTTTGATTAGAATATTTTCTTAAAAATATTGATACTTCAACAGTATCTATTTCAAGAGGAATACCAACGAGAATACCACATTCATCTTCATCAACATTATATTTCTTCATATCTTCGGAAGTTATGAAAGAAACTGCTAGGGCATTATTATTATATAGTTCTAGATTATCTAGGGCTTTCTTCTTGATATTAAACTGATTTATGGTAATAGTTCTTAGTACTTTCTTATATATGTCAGAAAGATCTACTAGTGAAGATAGTTCTGCGGCCATAGTAAAAGTACTAGGAAGAACATTCTGGTGGGCAAAACCGCCAGTATCAGTAAGCAGGCCTATAGTTAGAGGTACTGCTAGTTCATTATCTATGGTAACATTCATTTCTTTTATTAAATTATATACTATCTCGCAGCAGGCAGGATAATTTCCTACTAGGTTTACATCACCATACATAGTATTTGTCTTATGATGATCAATTACTAGTATCTTTGACACAGTATCAAGTAAATAGGCACTATTTACTCTGTCAATACTTCCAGTATCTAGTATAACTGCTGTATCATACTTTTTAGTACTCTCTTTCTTTATATCTTGATACTCTTTTAGAAAATTAAACCTTTTAGGTAAAGTATCTATGACGATATCTACTTCTTTACCTAATCTTTTTAATAGTGTATACATAGCTATAGTACTACCTATAGCATCACCATCAGGATTATTATGGCAAAGTAAAACAATATTATTGCTTACTTTAATTTCGCTAATAATATTGTTCATTACTCACCATCTTCCTTTATTTCCTCAATTATCTTTTCAATTTTATTTCCATATTCAATTGACTCATCATATACAAATGTTAATTCAGGCATCTTTCTTATTTCTACTCTACCAAATAATTTACCACGAATAAAGGAACTAGCATTATTTAATGCTTTAGTTACTTTTTCTCTATCTTTATCTATTAAATTAGTAAAGTATACTTTAGCATATGATAAATCACTAGAAATATCTACTGCTGTTATGGTAACGAATTGGACATCAGTATCTTTTACTTCTTCACTTATTACTTTGGATATTTCTTCAGTTAGAATATGATTTAATCTATCTAATTTTATACTCATAATATCATTCCTATCTATGTTTATTACTATTATTTATATTTTGATATTCTTCAGGTACATTTCCTATGCTTACAAGAAAGGCTCCTCGTTTGTAACCTTCTTGAAAAGTTTGGGTCGCTTTTATATCAGTGATTCCCTCAATTTGAGGTAAATCTTGAACTTCTAATGGTATACCATAAAAGTATTCGTCAAAATAAGCTTTTCTTCCTATTTTATTTATTTTAGCCGCAAATGCTTTTTCATTTCCAGATAATCTATGACTAGCTTGCTTCTTCATGCTTTCTTCAAGTCTTTTGTCTCTTACTAGATAATTAACATGTACGCTTAACTTTTCCATATTAATCTCCTACCTATGTTTTTTAGTTCCGCTATCCATTATTACAGCAGTCATATATCCAGCCATATAATCGTCATTGGACTTTAATAAATTTAGTTGTTCCATAGTTATTCCTAAAACATCGTGTTCATAAATCCCTAATGAAGCACGTCCTTCTTGAGATAATTTGTCTAATTTAGCTAGTACTCTCTTCTCACCATTTATGTAGTATCCAGCGGTATATGACTTGATTTCAGATTCTGTAGTTCCAGTGTTGTTGTAGACTTTACCATTTGCTCTATCATCAGAACCTAAGTTTCTAAAGGATCCGCTATCGCCATATTGTTCTAATCTTTCTTGATTTCTTTTGGCATAGAACTTTTCATTTATATCACTAGTTACATTTGATATTCTTATTCTGGCAGATTCTCTTGCTAATGTTTCTTTTTTATCTTTTCTATATTCAATATTAGCTTGTCCAAATCCCTTCATACTTATTTTCTTACACCTTTCGAAGTTGTTTTTTGATATTCTACATTTTCTTTAAACTTTTTACCTAATTCATAACCTTCTTTATATGAAGGACAGTTTTTTATTGCTTCATCTAGATTTTCAAATACAATTTCTGGATTCTTTCCATCGGTAAAACCTATTACTCTTAGAATTTCGTTATATTTTACATTTTCCTCTAGTTTTTCATATGGCATTTCTGTTCTATTTAAGCCAAATGCTCTGTTTATCTCTTGATATACTTTGGTTATATTATCTGTAAGTAATGGAATACTTGTACTACCAGTTCCTATTAATATTATAAGATTGGTATTACCTCTATCATAATATCCATAGTGAAAACTTTGAGCATCACCTTGACTCACTTTATTTAAATTAGGGTATGGTACTCCTGATAATCTAGCTACTGTACCTTCTGAAATCAATCTTCCAGTTCCATATTTAGCATATTTTTCTTTGAACCTCTCTTCATGACGACGTTCACTTTCAGCTTCTCCAATTCTGGCAGCACTGATGGCACTTCTTGTCGGCTGTGACTTCTTTTGGGAAGAATATGCACTTCCATATAATGTTTTTGGTATTTCTTTCATTTTAATCTTACCTACCTCTTTATTTCTACTAGTTCATATGCTTCAATTATATCTTTTTCTTTAATATCATTAAAGTTTTCAATAGTTATTCCGCATTCTAGTCCTTGTTTTACTTCTTTTGCTTGATCTTTTTCTCTAGCCAAACTGCCAATGGTACTATCTATTACAACAACACCATCTCTTATTACTCTAGCTTTAGCCCCTCTTCTTATTATTCCTGATGTTACATAAGAACCTGCAATAGTACCTACTTTAGAGAATTTAAATAGTTTTCTAACTTCAGCTTCTCCTAGTACTTTTTCTTCATACTCTGGCTCTAGTTTTCCTTTAAGAGCTGCTTCCATTTCTTCAACTACTTTATAGATAATATCGTATAATCTAATATCAATTCCTTTATCTTTAGCTATTTCAGTTATCTTGTGATCAGGTCTAATATTAAAACCTATGATGATAGCATTTGATGCTTCCGCTAATACAACATCACTTTCTGATATGGCACCAATACCACTTCTGATAACATTTATTTTCATGCCTTCAACATCTAACTTTAATAATGAATTCTTTACAGCCTCTTCACTACCCTTAACATCTGCTTTTAAGATAATGTTGATTTCTTTTTCACCAGCTTCTTTTCTGCTAAATAAGTCGTTTAAAGATATTGTTCCTTTAGGTTTATTTCTTTTTTCTTTTTCAATTTCTTTTCTTTGCTCTGCAACTTTTTTAGCCTTCTTTTCACTTTCAAAAGCCATAAATTTATCTCCTGCTGATGGGCTTTCAGATAAACCAGTTATTGATACAGGCATTGATGGAAGAGCCTCTACTAGTGACTCACCTCTATCATTAGTTAATGTTCTAACTTTACCTGCAGATGATCCTATTACAATTGGATCTCCTAGTCTTAAGGTACCATTTTGAATTAATATGTTAGTTATTACTCCAGAATTTTTATCTACTTTAGATTCGATAACTGTTCCAATAGCATAACGATTTGGATTAGCCTTTAATTCAGCCATTTCACTAAGTAATAGTATTCTATCTAGTAAGTCATCTATTCCTTCGCCAGTTACTGCAGAGATATTTACAAACATTGTATCTCCACCCCAAGCTTCAGGTTGTACACCATTTGCAGACATTTCAGTTAATACTCTTTCAACATTAGCAGTTGGTTTATCTATTTTATTAACCGCTACGATGATTGGGACTCCAGCAGCTTTAGCATGGTCTATTGCTTCTTTGGTTTGAGGCATTACGCCATCATCTGCTGCTACTATAATGATAACAATATCAGTAATAGATGCTCCTCTAGCACGCATTTCAGTAAAGGCTGCATGACCTGGAGTATCAATAAAGGTTATTTTTTTACCATTATATTCTATTTGATAGGCACCAATTGCTTGTGTTATTCCGCCGGCTTCTCCTGAAGCAACATTTGTCTTTCTAATAGTATCAAGTAGTGTTGTTTTACCATGGTCAACATGACCCATTATTGTTACTACTGGTGGTCTTTCTTGCAAGTCTTCTTCTCTATCTACTATTTCTAATTCTTCAAAGTTTATTTCATCTCTAGTACTTTCTTTCTTTAGTACTTTGTTATAATCTCCTACTAGAATTTCAGCTGTATCAAAATCTAATGAAGCATTAATATTCATCATCATACCTAGTGACATTAATTTCTTTATTATTTCAGTAGCTGATACTCCTAGTGCTGAAGCTAATTCTGATACTGTCATACCATCTTTGTATAAAACAATATTTTCATCATCTTCAGTAACATTTGACTGAAGTTTTTCTTTATGCTTATACATTTCTTTTCTTTTTTCACGGTAGTCGCTCTTAGATGAAGATTCTACTTTATTTTGTTTTTTCTTCTTACTAGCATTTTTTTCTTCAATTATATCGTCTAGTTCCTCTTCGTAGTCTTCTTCAAGCTCTTCATCGTCTTCAGTTTCTTCAAGTACTTCATCTTCAATTTCTTCATTTTCAAGTGAAGCTAATTCATTATCTAACATAATGATATCATCATCTGATAACATATCATCTTCATTACTTATAGATAATTCTAATTTTTTACATAGATTAAGTATTTCACTAACACTTTTATCTACATCTAATGCATATTCAGATACACTCATCATATGTATCACCTCCTAGTGATTTTTTATTATATTTTCTATTTCTTCATATACTTCTTCAGGAATATTTACTTCAAGGGCACGAGATAATATATTTTTACTTTTAGCAGTATTTAATACTTCTATATCCTTTTTAATATATGCTCCTCTTCCTCCTAATTTTCCTGTTTGGTCCACACTTACTTTTCCTTCTTTATCTCTAACGATACGAAGTAATTCTTGCTTAGGTAACTGCTCTCTTGTTACTATACATCTTCTAAGGGGAATCTTCTTCATATGCTCACCTTATTCTTCTACTGAAGCCTCTGCAGTTGTTTCAGTATTTGCTTCTTCTTCTGGCTTAACTTCAATCTTATAATGAGTAAGACGAGAAGCTAATTTAACATTTTGTCCTTTTTTACCAATAGCTAATGATAAGTTCTTATCATTTACTAAAGCTAAAGCTTCTTTCTTAGCTTCATCTTTAATTGACACTTTAACATCTTTAGCAGGGCTTAATGCATTTGTTATAAATTTAACAGGATCTTTATCATATAGAATTACATCTATTTTTTCGCCACCTAATTCTTTTAATACGTTAGCTATTCTTCTTCCTTTTTCACCAATTACCGCTCCTATTGGATCAACATTTGCATATTCAGTGTAAACTGCTATCTTACTTCTACTTCCAGCATCTCTAGCTACTGAGTATAGCATGATTGTACCATCAGATAATTCTGGTATTTCAATTTCTAATAATCTTTTAACAAAGCCATAATGACTTCTTGATAACATTATAAATGGTCCTTTAGGTCCTATCTCTAGTTTAGATACATAAACCTTTACTGAAGAACCCATCTCTAATTTTTCACCAGGTATTATTTGATCTTTTGGTAAGATACCACTGCATCTTCCTAAATCAACAAAGTAATTGTTTTGGTCTTCACGAGATAATGTTCCAACCATTAGTTCTCCTTCTTTATCTTGGAACTCTTCTGAAATACTTTGCTTTTCTGCTTCTTTAATTCTTTGAACAATAATTTGTTTTGCAGTACCTGCAGCTACTCTACCAAAATTAGTGGGTATTTGAAGCTCTTTACCAATAATTACTTCTCCTAGTTCGATACCCTCTACTAATTTTTGAGCATCCTCTAATGATATTTCTGTTTCTTCATTAGTTACTTCTTCTACAACAGTTCTATTAGAATATAATCTAATATCTCCAGTTACTGGATCTACTTTGGCAGTTACATTAGGCATACCAATTTCTTTTTTGTAGGCTGCTGCCATAGCTTGCTCCATAGAATCAATAACTATCTTTTTGTCTACTTTCTTTTCTTCCACAATAGACTCTAGAGCTTTCATAAACTCTTTCATTTGCTTACTATTCATTTCTATCTTCCCTTCTCTTTAGTGGATACATCTAAAATGTATGACTCCTTAATTAAATCTTTTTCATCTAGTAATGGATTAATAATATTTGTTACTTCTACACATTTATCAACATCTATTATTTCTTCACTATCGATTACTATTCTTAAGAATAGATTATTATCTTCTTTTTCTAGTTTAACACTATCTATTCTTACGCCTTTTTTCTCCACTTCTTTTTCAAGTAGATTTTTTACTTCATCTTCAATATGCATATTTCCTCCATTAAATATATATAAAAGAGTGGATTTTCATGCCACTCTTTCTCAAGACACCTATATTATAACATAGTTTTATAAGTAAATACAAGTATTTTTTTATTATTTTGCTTCGATTACCTTTTCTAGAAATATTTTATTCTTAAATGCTCCTCTTTTTATACTTTTAGTATTGGCTACATTTATTATTTCTTCTAAAGTGGTATGTTCTAATTCTCCTAGTGCTTTTATTACTTCAAGCATATCTGCTAGTTCTTCTACTCTTTCACTACCACTTGCCTCTAGTACTTCTTGATATTCTGCATTTAATTTCTTTTCTAATTCTTTCTTGTACTCTTCATCTGATAATATTCTAGTAATAGGTTCTTCACCTTTTTCCTTTATTATATTAGGAATATTATCTCTAACTAATTTATTGTATATTCTTTCCATACCTATATCACCTACTTTAATTTTATCATCTTTTTTTTAACTATAAATATATTATTTATTTTATAGTATGTAAAATTAATGTAAAATCAATGGATTATTAAATTAATAGACCTTAGGCTATTAATTTCTTTTTGAAGACTACAGGCTTCAAAAATAGTGAGAGACTACAGGCTCGAACTAACCATAAAATTACCATTTGCATTTTTTATAATTATGTAGTATAATTTTATGCAGTGGTTATTCTTTAAAATTTTTTATTTTATTTAGTTTTATTTTATTTAACGAAGAAAAAATTATGAAAGGAGAATTTAATGAATACAAAAATTATTCCTCTTGGAGGACTTGGGGAAGTTGGTAAGAATATGTATGTAGTTATGCATAATTCTGAGATTATTATCGTAGATTCTGGTGTAATGTTTCCCGATGATGAACTTCTTGGAATTGACTATGTTATTCCCGACTATACCTTTTTAAAAGAAAATGAAAATAAAATTAAAGCTTTAGTTATTACTCATGGACACGAAGATCATATTGGTAGTATTCCATTTCTTTTACAGACTGTGGATATTCCTAAAATATATGCTCCTAGTAACGCTAAAGAACTTATTGATAAAAAATTAGAAGAAAGAAATATTATATATAAAAATTTATTTGTTTATGATGAAAATACTATTATAAAAACTAAATATTTTAATATTGAATTTTTTAGAACAACACACTCGATACCAGACTCTCATGGAGTAGTTATTCATACTCCTGATGGTACTATTGTTATGACGGGAGACTTTAAATTTGATATGACTCCAATTGGTCCTATGTCTAACTTACATAAGATGGCTAAGATTGGTGAAAAAGGGGTTAGTGTACTTATGAGTGATTCTACTAATGCACTAGTACCCGGAGTATCACTTAGTGAATCTGTAGTTGATGAGAACTTAGGTGAAATATTCTCTTCTTGTAAAGATAGTAGAATTATTTTAGCTACTTTTGCCTCAAATGTTTATAGAATTAAACATATTATGGAAACTTGTAAAAAGAATAATAGAAAAGTTGCTCTATTTGGTAGAAGTATGGAAAATATGGTTGATGTGGCTTTGAAATGTGGTTACTTTAAGGATAAGGATATTGTTATTACTGCTGAAGAGGCTAATCATATGAAGCCTAATGAAGTGTGCCTGTTATGTACTGGTAGTCAGGGTGAACCACTAGCGGCTTTATCAAGAATTGCTTCTGGAACACATAGACAAATTACTCTTATGCCTGATGATGTAGTTATATTTTCTTCATCTCCTATTCCAGGTAATGGAGCATCTGTATCTAAAACAATCAACAAACTTTATAAAAAGGGTGTTAAAGTATTTACTAATGCTATGAGTGAAATTCACTCTTCAGGACATGCTAATCAAGAAGAACTTAAACTTATGATTAGATTATTTAAACCTAGATATTTTGTTCCTTATCATGGTGAATTTAGAATGCTTAAGACACATGCTGACTTAGGTGTTATGTGCGGAGTTAATAAAAATAATACTTTCGTACTAGAAAATGGTGATGTACTTAATCTTCGTAAGGGCGTTGTCACTCCTGGAGGTAAGGTACAAGCTGGCGAAGTATATGTAGATGGCTCTAGAATTGGTGAAGTTGGTAGTGCTGTTATTAAGGATAGAATTCTTATGAGTAATAATGGTATCTTAGTTATTATTGCTAATATTGATACTGAGAATAAGGTTCTACTTAGTACTCCAGCAGTTACCACTAGAGGGTATATTCTTGTTAATGAAAATGAAGATTTAATTAGAGATATTCAGTCTATATCACAAGATATTATTAATAAGTGTTTAAAGAGTAAGTACTTTAATTATAATGATATGAAGAGTGAAATAATTAATGGTTTAATTCCAGTTCTTTCTGATAAGACTGGTAGAGTACCTATTATTCTTCCTATTGTTATGGATGTTAAAACTAAAAAAGAGAATTAATAAAAAAATAACTATTATTAAACTTAAGCCAAATAGCTAGTTAGTTTATAAATAGTTATTTTTATTTTATCTAATACTGAAACTATTATTTATAGTTAAAATACTATACATAAATAGAACATCTTGATCATTAAAGTCTATATACTTATTTAATATTTTTGAAGAAATATATCTAATATCAATAACAGTAATCTTCTTATAACCACTTATGAGTAATGGTACCAAACTACTTCCATAGGAGTCACGAAAGACAATTAATTCTTTATCACTACTGGAATTATTATTAATTATATCTATTAAAGGTACTGCTCCTGATAGATAGATGTCATACTTATCTAGAGAATTTATTTTAGTATAGTCATAAATATCTGTATATTTTTTAGTTTCATAATTATACACACTACTATTAAGAGTAGATGGATTAGATATAGTTTTTATAGTATCAATATCTTTAGTTACTGATAATCTACCAGCATAACTACCCTTAAAAGTAGTAATAGTATTTACAACATTATTATTATTTATATCAAAATTCATTTGATTAGCAATAGTATTTGCAACATTAAATAAATCTTCTTGTTTCCAATGAGTATCAGTCTTATAATAATTATCAAGAGTTAATTTATCAAATATATTTATATAATTAATATTTGATAAATTATTTTTCATCATATCTTGTAATTTATTATAATTAAGTTTTAAATTACCATTATTAACAAAATAATTTTTATCAGGTATAATAGTATAATAAATATTACTATTATCATTCAAATATGTATTTTTTATATAATTAATCTTATTAGTTAAATTATTAATAGAATTACTATTTAAAGGAAATATTTCTTCAATAATATAATCATCATACAAATATAAATTATTATATTCACCTTTAGTAGATAATTCTATATTTATTTTAATTTTTCTAAAAGCATCTCTTTCTACAAATTGATCTGTAACATAGGAATCAAACTTCTTAAAATAAGTACCATCAAACAAACTTTTAGTAGTTAATTCTGGCATAGTAGCAAGTTTTCTTCTTTCTGCTACTGAAATATCAGTATCTTCTTTTATAATATTGATCAAAAACAAAGCAATTATAGTAAAAAGAAATATTATAGTTACAACTATATCTTTAATTTTATCGCCCATGTATAACCTCCTTAAAATCTAAAATATAAAAATGGATTATATGAATTATCTA
>UROI01000014.1 GCA_900549325.1 uncultured Mycoplasmatota bacterium
AAGATATTGAAGTAAAAAAGAATAGTACTTGTAATAGAGATGTAACTATGAATCTATATTTAGAGTTAACTACATTTCCTACAGAACTATCAGATTCTTCTTTTGTTTATGAGTTATATAAAAATAGTGATAGTACACCTGTAGTAAGTGGTAACTTTTCAAACAGAGAACAAGGTAACATTATAACATTACTTTCTAATCAAGTATTAAATACAAGTAAAGATACATATACTTTATATATCTATATAGACGGTAATCAAGATAATCCTGGTACTATGGCAGGTAAAAACTTCTTATTTAAATTATGGGGCTCAGGAGAAGGAGCCATATATAAAGAGAATGTAATAACTGCTTCAGATAATCCGAGTGCAAGTACTTCAAAGTTCTTTAATACCGAAGTAATGCGAGAAGAGATACAATCACTTACCATTGCTGAGGATAACACAGTACCAGACATAGAAGGAGTAGTATCAAAAGATATATCACAAAATCAAGATGGAACAGTAATGTTATGGTATACACCAAAAGAAGTAACATCAAGTGATGGTACAACTAAGACAATGTATGATATGTGGATAGGTGGAGAAAATGGAGTATTACAAACAGGAACAAATGCTTCAGGTATGTTTGCCTATTTAACTAATGTAGAAAAACTAGATTTATCAAAACTAGATACTTCATACATAACAAATATGTCTAGGATGTTTTATAATAGTTCAGGTTTAAAATCAATAGATTTATCTAATTTTGATACACGAAATGTTACTAATATGAATGCTATGTTTGGAGGATGTTCCAGTCTAACAAGTTTGGATTTATCTAATTTTAATACAAGCAAAGTAACTAATATGTCTCAAATGTTCTGGGGATGTTCTAAAATAATAAGTTTAAACTTATCAAACTTTGATACTTTAAAAGTAACTACGATGAGCTCGATGTTTTCTAGTTGTAGTTCGCTTACCAGTTTAAACTTATCAAGTTTTGATACTTCAAATGTAACTACGATGTCTTTGATGTTTTCTGGTTGTAGTTCGGTTGTCAGTTTAAACTTATCAAGTTTTAATACTTCAAAAGTAACTAATATGAATTATATGTTTTTAAGATGCACATCGCTTATAACATTGGATTTGTCAAACTTTAACACTTCAAAAGTAACTAATATGAGTAATATGTTTTATAATTGTATATCGCTAACAAGTTTAGATTTATCAAACTTCGATACTTCAAAAGTCACTAATATGGATTATATGTTTATTGGCTGTAGAAATTTAGTAAGCTTAGATTTATCAAACTTTAATACTTCAAAAGTCACTAATATGGATTATATGTTTAGTTCTTGCACTAGTTTAAAAAAAATATATGTATCAGATTTATGGAATACTAATAGTGTAACTAGTTCTACAAATATGTTTATTGCTTGCAAATTATTAGTTGGTGCTATACCATTCGATAGTACTAAAATAGATGTAACTATGGCTAACTATACTACTGGATATTTAACATATAAGAGTAAGAGTAATAATTAAGAAAGGTATAACTAATATCTTTCTTTTAGTATATAATTATAGCTTATATATAATAGATATGTAGATATATTATATTAAGACTAAGAATTAGGCTTAATATAGCAGTGAAAGACTTACATAGTAAGGCTTGAACTGAATATAAAAAATAAAATACTTGTATAAATATTTAGTAATATGTTATAATCTAAATATAGATAAAGGAGATTGTTAACATGAATAAAAGTAAAGTATATTTTACAAAAGAAATAACTAGTGAATCATTAGTAAAAATATATGAAGCACTAGGTATAGAATTAAAAGGAAATGTTGGAGTAAAATTACATTCAGGAGAAAAAGGTAATCAAAATTATCTAAGACCAGAATTTATGAAAGAATTAATAGATAAAGTAGGAGGCATCGTAATAGAGTGTAATACAGCTTATGATGGAACAAGAAATACTACCGAAAAACATAAAGAATTAATGAAAGAACATGAATGGAATAAATATTATAAAGTAGATATTATGGATAGTGAAGGAGATACTACTCTAGATATACCGAATGGTAAAATAATCAAAAAAGATTATGTAGGAAAACATATAAATAATTATGATAGTATCTTAGTATTATCCCACTTTAAAGGTCATCCAATGGGAGGCTTTGGTGGAGCTCTTAAACAATTATCAATAGGTTTTGCTTCAAGTGGAGGAAAAACCTATATCCATACTGCTGGTAAAACAACCGATATGAATGATTTATGGAATAATATTCCAAGTCAAGAAAAATTTATCGAGTCAATGGCAGATGCGGCCTCAGCAGTCCATAATAAATTCAAAGGAAATATTGCTTATATTAATGTAATGAAAAACATGAGTGTAGATTGTGATTGCTGTGCCGTAGCAGAAGATCCTTGCATGAAAGATATTGGTATTCTAGCAAGTACAGATCCAGTAGCTATAGATAAAGCTTGCCTAGATTTAGTCTATAATAGTAGTGATAAAGGAAAAAATCATCTAATAGAAAGAATAGAATCAAGACAAGGTAATCATATAATTGATGCCGCAGCTTCAATAGGATTTGGTAATAGTAATTACGAACTTATAAATATAGATTAATAAAAAGATAAAAGGGGTCCAAAGGAAGGAATTATATGAATAGAGAAGAAATAAATAACAAGTTAGAATTTATGCAAGAATTAGCTAATCGTTTTCCTACTAAGGATGACGCTGTAACAGAGATAATAAATTTAAATGCTATACTTGCTTTGCCAAGAGGACCAGAACACTTTATGAGTGATTTACATGGGCAAGCAGATGCTTTCACTCATATTTTAAATAATTCTGCGGGAGGAATAAAATTCCGCATATGGCAGTTATTTAATGGTACATTAACCCCAAAAGAACAAGATGAATTGGCTACATTAATATACTATCCAAAAGAAAAAATGCAAATAGTATTAACTGAAGTACCAGATAAAGAAAAATGGTATTATGATAATCTACTTAGAATAATCGAAGTAACTAAAAAGTTTTCTTCTAGATATACAAGAAGTAAAGTAAGAAAAGTGTATCAAGATGATAATTTAAGTTATATAGTAGATGAATTATTAAATAATAAAATAGAAGAAGAAAATAAAGATAAATATTATAAAGAAATATTAAATACCATAATAGAACTAGGATATAGTGAAAAACTAATAATATTATTATCCTCTATAATAAAGAAATTATCAGTAGATGTTTTACATGTAGTAGGAGATATATATGATAGGGGACCAGAACCACATAAAATAATGGATAGTCTTGAAGAATATCATTCAGTAGATATTCAGTGGGGTAATCACGATATACTATGGATGGGAGCCGCTATTGGAAGTAATATCTGTGTATCAGGAGTTATTACCAATAGTGTTCGTCATAATAATCTAGATATCCTCGAAGATATATATGGTATTAATCTAAGGCCATTAGCAAACTTTGCTGAAGAAACATATAAAGATGCCATGGTCTGGAAACCAAGACATACTAAAGATGAAGACTATTTAACTAATTTAAATGTAAGACAATCAGCCAAAATACATAAAGCTATATCAGTAATAATGTATAAACTCGAAGGTATCTTCGCAGAAAAACACCCTGAATACAAAATGACTCATCGTAGACTATTAGATAAAATAGATTATGAAAATAAAGAAATAACAATAGATGGTAATACATATCATCTTGAAGATACAGACTTTCCTACTATTGATAAGAATGATCCATATAAATTAACTAAAGAAGAAGAAAAAATAATTTCAGACTTAGTAAAATCATTCCTAAATAGTGAGTCGTTGCAGCGACATATGAATATCTTTATTGAAAAAGGAAGCATGTATAAAATAGTTAATAATAATTTAATGTATCATGCCTTAGTACCACTAAATGAAGATGGAACACTAAAAGAAGTAACCATAAATAATGTTACAACATCAGGTAAAAAACTATTTGACTATATAGATTTATTAGTTAGAAAAATGTTTTATTGTAGAACACAAAATCAAGAAGAATTAGATTTAATGTGGTATCTATGGTGTGGTCCAGACTCACCATTCTTTGGTAAAGACAAAATGACCACTCTAGAAAGGGTATTGATAAAAGATAAGAAATCACATAAAGAAAAAAGAAACTATTATTATCAGTATCAAGAAAATAAAGAAGTTATGGAAAATATAATGAAAGATTTTGGTATTACAAATTTAAATAATGCTCATATAATAAATGGTCATATTCCAGTAGAAAGAATAAATGGAGAAGTACCATTAAAAGCAGACGGTAAAGTAATAGTAATTGATGGAGGCTTTTCTAAAGCCTATCAAAAAACTACAGGAATTGCTGGCTATACGTTGGTATCAGGTTCAACAGGTATGCGAATTATCGCTCACGAACCATTTACTTCTTTAGAAAGTGCTATATTAAATAACGAAGATATTCACTCATCTATAGATATAGAAACAAATCCAGAGTGCCGTATTACTATCGCTGATACTGATAAAGGAAAAGAACTAAAGAGTCAAATAAACAACCTAAAAATGTTAATAGAATGTTATAAATTAGGCCTAATACATGAAAATAAAGAATACAAATATGTAAAAGTATATAAAAAAACAAAAAGATGATTGTAAATACAAATAAATTATGATAAAATAATAATGTCCTTTAAAAAAGACATTATTAATGGCCTGTTGGTGAAGTGGCTTAACACATTGCCCTCTCAAGGCAACATTCATGGATTCGAATTCCATACAGGTCACCATATTAAATACTAAGACTGGAGTAATATCCAGTCTTTTATATAATATAAAATAGTATCAAAGATATAACCAAAGATATTAATACCTGGTATACTCTACCAATAAAATAATTTCTATATCTTATCTTTTCATCTAAAATAGATATAACTTGCATATGAATAGATAATCCCCCAAAAGATATAATAGAGGAAGATAATATAACTTTAAATATATTACTAATATTCATCTTAGATAGATGTTCTAATCCCATAGTCATCTCTAATATACCCTTAATACCTAAAGATAAATAACTATTTAAATGAAATATATTAATAATTAAAGTACTAAGTATTAAAAATAAACATACAGTAACAGATATCATAAGTAGAGAATTAATACTCTTCTTAATAGAACTAGAAAATATCTCTGTAAAAGTTTGACTTTTACTACGTTTAGTTATACAATTATTATTAGTTAGAGTATTCTTATTTCTAACTAAAATACCAAGTATAATACTACTTAGATAAGTACTAATAAGTATAATTACTCCATATTTATTATTATTTAAATATAATACTCCAACAGTATTTAAAACAAATAAAGGATTAGGAAAATGATTAAATAATAATAAATGTTCTGCTTCTTCTTTAGATATTAAATTATTATTATAACTAGTAATAATATTCATAGCATTAAGAGGAAAACCAGATACCAATGAAAGTAATACTATTAAAGTAGCATTATTACTAATATTAAATATTTTAGATATAAAATTAATTATCTTATTAGGTATATACTTAGCAAAATTATAATTAATTAATATATCAGAAATAATAAACATTGGAAGCATTGAAGGAACTAAAGTATTAAACCAAATATAAAAAGAATTAATAATAGTTTCTGATATAATAGTTTTATTAAATAATATGACTATTAAAATAATAAAAGTTAATATAACAATAATTAAATTAGAATATTTTTTCATAATAAATTATATGATATAACATAAGAAAATAGAAATGGAGAAGAATATGAAAGAAAAAATAAAAAATTTTATTAAAGAAAATTATAAGTTCATATTAGTATTAATATTATTAGTATTATTTACCACAATAAGATTACCATACTATATAATGACTACTGGTGGTACTATAAATATTACTGATAGAGTAGAAATGACTGGCTATGAAAAAGATAAAGAAGGATCTATTAATATGCTATATGTTAGTGAATACGATGCTACGCCATTTTCTTATCTGGTAGCCAAAATAAAAGGAGAAGAAATAAATAGTAATAAAGATAGACAAATATCTAATGAAAGTGTTAAAGATATAAATAAAAGAAATAAGATAATGCGTGATAATTCTTTAGATACAGCCACTATTGTCGCCTACAAAGAAGCAGGTAAAACTATAAATATCAAAAGTAAGAAAAATATAGTTATGGCTAAGACTAATGATAATGATTTTGAAGTAGGAGATATTATTCTTACTGTAAACGATACTACTTGTGAAGATGTAAATGCTATTAGAGAAATAATAAATAATAGTGATGAAAATGATGTAATAAAATTTAAAGTACTAAGAGATGATAAAGAGGTAGAAGTAGATGGTAAAGTAGTACTAGAGGATAATAGAAAAATAATAGGTATTATCATAACTACCGACTATGAATATGATCTAGATCCAGAAATAACTATCAAGTTTAAAAATAGTGAATCAGGTTCCTCTGGAGGCTTAATGTTAACTCTTACTATTTATAATGCTATATCGGGTGAAGACCTAATCAAAGGAAGAAATATTGCTGGTACAGGTACTATAAATCTAGATGGTACTGTTGGCGAAATAGATGGTATAAAATATAAAATAATGGGAGCCGGTAATAATAAAATGGATATTGTCTTTGTACCAAGTGCTAATTATGAAGAAGCTATTAGGGTCAAAGAAAAATATAACTACGATATGGATATAATCAAAGTAGATACATTTAATGAAGTATTAGAGTACTTAGGAAATAATTAATAAATATCCTCTTAAGCCTATATAGTCTTAAGAGGTACAATAGAGCCCAGGTCTTTATTGTGAAATTTATTTATTTTCTAAATACTTATTGTAAAATATAATTACTTATGGTATTATTAGTATGTATTAAAAAATAGTGAAAAGGAGGTCCTTCTTATGAAAAAAATAGTAATTAGAAATGTTAACTATTTGTTAATTGGGGGGGGGGCTTAAAAGTCTATTAACTTATATAAATAATGGAATTATAGATAGTTTAAATATAAAGATTATGGGGAAAACTAATAGAAATATTAGTCTTTCTTTATAGTCTTTTTTTTGCTTGAGGTGATGTATCAAATGAAAAAGAGAGTAGTAATAGTATTAATAATAGTAATATTAGTTTTAATAGGATTTTTATATCAAACATTTGCAATGTCTAATACAATAACTGAAGAAAATGATACTTATGTAGTTAATGTTAGTGATAACACAAGTATAGAATTACCTGCGAGAACATCAAAAAAGGTATATTATAAATTAACAAATACTAATAATGGAGTAGTAAGATATGGAATAGGTTATTCAGGAACTAATGTAGAAGCTAAAGTATATGAAGATTCAGTTGATAGTGAAACTGGTTTGATAGATTATATGGAAAATAAGTTTATTAAATTAAAACTAATAAATAATGGTACTACGAGTAGTACTATTACTTTAAGTACAGTGTTAGGTTATGAAAATGGTGGCGATTTAATAGTACCAAACGGAGTAACACTTGTAAAAAATAAAGTTAAATTAGTAAACTTTATGAAACTCACCGAGACAAATCCTAGTGCTACCTCTAACTTTCTAAATACTACTTTAACAAGAAATACCATTGAAACATTAACAATAACAGATGATAATCTTGTTTCAACAGATGCCTTAGGTAGTTTTGATGTATCAAGGAATAATGATGGCACTATTATGCTTTGGTATACAAAGGGAACTAGTGATAATTTATATAATGTCTATATAGGTGCTGAAGGTGGAAAAGTATACATTACAAATTGTTATTATTTATTTTCTTACTTAACCAGTGTTACTAAAATGGACTTTACTTATTTTGATACATCAGAAGCTACCTGGATGGAGTCAATGTTTAAATATTGTACTTCAGTAAAAAAATTAGACTTAAGTATGTTTGATACGAGTAAAGTAACCTATATGGGCAGTATGTTTGATCACTGCGATGCTTTGACGAGCTTAAATGTATTTAGTTTTAATACTTCAAAAGTAACCAATATGACTAGTATGTTTAGTAATTGTCAATCCCTTGAAAACATAGATTTATCTAATTTTGATACAAGTAACGTTACCTCCATGAGAACAATGTTTTTGAAAAATTATACTCTAAAAGAATTAAACTTAAGCACTTTTAACACATCAAAAGTAACAAGTATGAATGCTATGTTTCAGTATTGTACTTCACTTACTAAGTTAAATATAAGTAGTTTTAATACATCAAATGTAACCAATATGTCCGCGATATTTTCTTATGATAGTAAACTTACACTTATTGATATGCGAAATATGACTTTTACTAGTAAACTAACTGATGCCAATTCAATGTTTTATGGTGCCTCAAATAATGCCACTATATACGTTAAAAGTAATACAGAAAAAACTTGGTTAAATACTAACTATAGTAGCTTAACCAATGTTATTGCAGTTAGTTAATTAAAGTATTTATAAAAAGGCCTAATAACTTATTGAAAAAACTGAATTCTTATGGTATTATTAATATGTAATAAAAAATATATTTGAATGATTGAAAAATACCAAATAATTCGTGAGTTTCGATACCAATTAATTCGCAAATCAACACAACAGAAAATTTGGTGTTTCACAAAATATTTTTAATGAAGGAGGTAGTAGATATGAGTCTAAGTTATCAAGTACATTTGTTCGTCAAGGGGGGGGGTCAATTTACTACCATACTAATATAAAGGGAAATAATTTATTAAATAATATAAGGACTATAAGGGAAAACTAATAGAAATATTAGTCTTTCTTTATAGTCTTTTTTGTTTGAGGTGATGGATTAAATGAAGAAGAGAGTAATAATAGTATTAATAATAGTAATATTAGTTTTAATAGGATTTTTATATCAAACATTTGCAATGTCTAATACAATAACTGAAGAAAATGATACTTATGTAGTTAATGTTAGTGATAACACAAGTATAGAATTACCTGCGAGAACATCAAAAAAGGTATATTATAAATTAACAAATACTAATAATGGAGTAGTAAGATATGGAATAGGTTATTCAGGAACTAATGTAGAAGCTAAAGTATATGAAGATTCAGTTGATAGTGAAACTGGTTTGATAGATTATATGGAAAATAAGTTTATTAAATTAAAACTAATAAATAATGGTACTACGAGTAGTACTATTACTTTAAGTACAGTGTTAGGTTATGAAAATGGTGGCGATTTAATAGTACCAAACGGAGTAACACTTGTAAAAAATAAAGTTAAATTAGTAAATACACTAAAAAATGCTGAAGGTAGTGTTAGTGCTACTTCTAACTTTCTAGATACATCTTTAGTTAGAAATACTATAGAAACACTAACTATAACAAATGATAATCTTGTTTCAGCAGATGCTTTAGGTAGCTTTGATGTGTCAAAGAATAATGATGGTACTGTTATGTTATGGTATACAAAAGGAACTAGTGATAATTTATATAATGTATATATAGGTGCAGAAGGAGGAAAGGTATATGCTCCAGCAAGTACTTATATGTACTTTAGTTATTTGACCAATACGACTTCTATGAATTTTACTTATTTTGACACTTCAAATACTACATATATGGATGATATGTTTAAAAAAAGTGAGTCAGTAGTTAGTTTAGATTTGAGTATGTTTAATACGAGTAAGGTAACTGGAATGGCGCAATTATTTAATGGTTGTACAAAATTAACTTCTGTAGATTTAAGTAGTTTTGATACTTCAAGAGTAAGCTATATGAATCATATGTTTAATGATTGCTCTAGTTTGAAAAGTATAAACTTATCTAATTTTGACACATCAAATGTAAAAGATATGAAGTATATGTTTGCAAATTGTACTTCACTAAAAAGTTTAGATTTAAGTAATTTTAACACATCAAAAGTAACAGATATGCAAAGCCTTTTTAGATATTGTACATCACTTGTAGGCTTAAATATAGGCAATTTTAATACAAGCAATGTAACCAATATGGAGGGAATGTTTTATCATTGTGAATCATTTGCTAGTTTAGATTTGAGTATGTTTAATACGAGTAATGTTACCAATATGAAAGTTATGTTTGAAAGTTGTTACAAATTAACAAGTATAGATTTATCAAGTTTTAATACATCAAAAATTACGAGTATGTATCATATGTTTTTTGGATGTAATTCTCTAGAAAGTATAGATTTATCTAATTTTGATACTTCAAATGTAACTAGTATGAATGGAATGTTTGTAAAGTGTTATGCACTTAAAGATTTAGATTTAAGCAAATTTAATACTTCTAAAGTTACAGATATGCTTAATATGTTTCAGTATTGTACATCACTTACTAAATTAAATATAAGTAACTTTGATACATCGAATGTAACTAATATGAATAGTATGTTTTCTTATAATAGTAAACTTACCTATATTGATATGAGAAGTATGACTTTTGGTAGTAATCTTCTTTACGCTAATAGTATGTTTTATACAGTACCAAATAATGCTACTATATATGTTAAAAGTGCTACTGAAAAAGCTTGGCTAAATACTAATTATAGTAGTTTAACCAATGTTATCTCAGTTAGTTAATTATAAGTAATTATTAGTTTAGGTATTCTAATAATTGCTTTTTTAATATTTATTTACTAGTTCTTAAAAATATAATATTTATCTCTTTTCAAAAAAGTTAAAATGTATTATAATTAATATGAATAGGAGGCTACAAAATGAAAAAGAAAAGAAAGTTAAATATTAGTAAAGTAGTAGTATTAATTGTCGTAGTAATAATCATAGTACTAGGAGTATTCTTTATAGTAAAAAAAGGTAGTGAAAATAAAAAACTTCTTATGATAGAATTAACCACTATTGAAGAAGCCAATACTTTTACCAAAGATAATAATCTAAAACTAGAAGTAAGTTATGAATATAGTGATGAGATAGAAAAAGATAGTGTAATATCTCAAAATATTAAAAAGGGTACTGAATTAAAAGATACTGATACCATTGTAATAGTGGTATCAAAAGGAAAAATAGATAAAGAAAAACTAGCTTCTGATGGTATAAATGAATTGGGTAAAGTACCAATTATGATGTATCACGGTATTAGAGAAAGAACTAGTTCTAGTACTGGTACAACAGGTGGTAATGTCGATAAAGATGGTTATAATAGAACCCCAGAAGCCTTTAGAAAAGACCTAGAATTTTATTACGAAAATGGTTATAGAATGATAAGATTAGACGATTATATTAATGGCAAAGTAGATGTCGAATATGGAAAAAGCCCAATAATACTTACCTTTGACGATGGCAATGAAGATAATATCAAAGTAACAGGATTAGATGAAAATGGTGATATTATTATTGATAAAAATAGTGCTGTTGGTATTCTTGAAGAATTCAAAAAGAAACACCCCGATGCTAATGTTACAGCCACTTTCTTTGTAAATGGTGGTATCTTTAATCAAAGTGAATATAATGAAAAAATACTAAAGTGGATGGTAGCTAATGGTTATGATATCGGTAATCACACTCAAACTCACTTAGATATAAAGAAATCAAGTAGTGATAGAGTTCAAAAAGAAATAGCCTATGTTTATGATAAGCTAGAAGAAATGATACCAGGTAAATATGTAAAAATAATAGCTCTACCTTTTGGTAGTCCATATGTTAAAACACATGATAATTTTAAATATGTCTTATCCACTACTTATAATGATAAAACCTATGATACTGAAGCTGCTTTAAGAGTAGGTTGGGAACCAGAAGTATCTTGCTTTGATAAAGACTTTGATAAAACTTTCTTAAAAAGATGCCGAGCTTATGATAACAATGGTAAAGAGTTTGATATAGAAATGGTCTTTAAAAACCTAGAAAAAAATAGATACATATCCGATGGCGATCCTAATACAATAACCATCAAAGAAAGTAATAAAGATAAATTAGTAGAAACAAATATGAAGATTATTACCTACTAGGAAAGGAATAAATATGAAGTTAAACGATAAGGGATTTGCTATAACTGGAATATTATATGGATTACTTATATTATTTGCTCTTCTAGTGGGTTCTTATTTAACAATATTAACTGCTAGAAAAAATAGATTAGATGGTATCGTCGAAAATATCGAAAACACTTATAGCGGCAAATACACTTTAACCCTTCAAAAAGGTGAAGGAATAAGTGCTATATATTACTCTAAAGATAACATAAATTTTACACTAGTAGATTCTCCAATTGATGTAGTAAAAGGCGATATTATCTACTATTATGCTACCGCTAGTACTAATTACTTCACTAATTGTTCTAGTAAAGCCAAAACCTGCACAGTAGAAATAAAAAATGGTACCGAAGAATTAACAATAACAGGTTCACTACAGAGTTATACTTTAAGATTAGTTGCGGGAACAGGTGTTGATTCTGTTTGTTATAAAACAAATGATACTAGTACCTACACTTGTAGTACTACTACCATAACAGTGACACTCCAGTATGGAACAATATATTCCTACTATGCCACCGCTAAATTAGGATACACCTTAGATAAGTGCAACTCTCTTCAAAATGCCTGCAGTAGTAAAATAACCACTAATATGGTAAACATGATTTCTGGAACATCAACTATTAATGCAGTTACCGTAACTCTAATAATAGACGACGAAGATAAAGGTACTACAACATTAACCAAAGGTAATAAATATAGTGAGACATTTACTACACCAACTAGTAACTTATCAGTAACTTGCACGAATAACCAGCAGGCCTACCTAAATACCACAGGCACTAATGGTTCAATAACAATAGACTCAGTAACAGCAAGTACTAAGTGTACCATTACATATGGTTAAAAATATTAAAGGAATGATATTATGAATAGAAGAGGATTTACATTAATTGAGACAGTTATGGTAATAGCCATATTAGGAGTATTAATGCTAATATTAGTACCCAATGTTATTTTATTAATTAATAAAAACAATACAAAATCATGTCAAAGTATAGAAGATAGCGTTAAGAATGCCGCTAAAATATATGTAACAAATAATAAATATCAGTTAGGATTTAGCTGTGATACAGCCAAAGAAATAACCATTCAAACATTAGTGGATGCGGGAGACCTAAAACTTTCTAATAATAAATTAGTCAATCCTGCCAGCGGTGAAAATATCCCATTAAATAGTACAATCAAAGTTACATATAATTGCAGTACCAAAGATTTTAGTTATGATTTTAAATTAAATTGTAGTTAAATATTGTATTTTAAAAAAATATATGATAGAATTAAAGAAGAATAGGAGAGATTATTATGGCACTAAGTAAGTTAAAAAAGTTTGTAACTGAAGAAGTTATGGATGAAAATAATGAAGACGAATATTATGATACTGATAAAGCAGTAGTACCAGGAAATGGAAAAATGATATTACTAGAACCTCGAGCTTATTCTGAGAGTCAGCAGATTGCAGACCACCTAAAGAAAAGAAATACCGTAGTAGTTAACATGAAGAGAGTAACACCAGATCAAGCCAAAAGAATTGTAGACTTTTTAAGTGGTACAGTATACGCTCTTGGAGGAGACCTTCAAAAGATAGGCATGGGAATATTCTTATGTACTCCTAAAAACGTAAATGTTGAAGGTACAATCAGCGAAGAAGACGATAAAAATAAAAAGAAAACAGATATAGATTTAGAATGGTAAGATAAGTAGGTGACTTATGAAGAGATTTACTATAGTACAAAATGGCTATAATATTGAAGAAGTAAATAGATTTATTGATATAGTCATTAAAAGACTAGAAAAATTAAATAATGATAATTCTCTTTTACAAGTAAAGATCTCTTCATTAGAGGAACAACTAAAAGAGAAAAAAACAGAAGAAGTAAAATTATCCGAAGCCATTCTTGCCGCTCAGCAGACTTCCGATCGAATCAAAACTCTTGCTCGTGAAGAAGCAAACATGATTGTCGATCAGGCTAGAAACAATGCTAATTCTATAGTCCATGAAGCCCTTTTAAATGCTGAAAAAACCGAACATGAAGCCATGCTTCTAAAGAAGAATATTACTGTATATAAAAACAGAGTAAAAAACATCATAAAATCTCAACTTGAAATAGCAGAAGACTTAGATAAATATGATTTAGATAATTAATACCATTATTGGTATTTTTTTCTTTTAAACATATTGATAAAAAATCAAAAAAAAGATATAATTAATATGTAATAAAAAGGAGATGGTATTAGTGATAAAGAAAACTGTTATGGAAGTACTCCCAGATGTTTGGCCAATGCTAATAATAATATTAGTAATAGTATGTAGTCTAAGAATAACATACTTAATAACCAAACATAAGAAGTTTTTAGTACATAGAGAGATAATATACTTAATATCAATAATATACTTATTATGTTTATTCCATGTTGTAACATTTCAAGATATAAATTATGGAGCCTCTAACTTTGTACCATTCAAAGAAATATTTAGATATAGTATAGGTTCACCAAAATTCATAAGAAATGTTATAGGTAACATAATGCTCTTTGTACCATTTGGTTTTCTATCTTCATATCTATTAAAAAATAGAAAATTTAGCATAGTAACCATCTTAACCCTAATAGCCTCACTTACCATTGAAACAGTACAGTATTACATTGGCAGAGTATTTGATATAGACGATATCATTCTAAATCTAATTGGTGGAATAGCAGGTTTCTTAATATACATAGGATTAGATGCCATTAGAAATAAAGTAAAAATATTCAGAAATGATACTGTATTAGATATTCTAATAATAATAATTTTAGTATTAGTTATCCTATATTCATTTAATATAAATATATTTGGTATGATAGGGGGAATAATATAATGTTTGAAATAATAAATAATACCAATAAAGAAATAAAAGAATTAGATAAATTAGAGAAATATATGCATTTTGTCGTAGAAAAGTTAGAATTAAAAGAGGCTATCTTTAATATAATTTTTGTAAGTAATGAAGAAATACATAATATAAATCTAGAATATCGTCATACTGATAGAGTAACTGATGTTATATCCTTTGCTCTTGAAGACAACCCAGATATAGTCTATGATTCCTTTAGACTACTAGGAGATATCTATATAGCTATAGATGTTGCTTATGATCAGGCTGTAGAATACAATCATTCTAGAGAAAGAGAAGTATGCTTCTTAGCTACACATGGATTACTTCATCTACTTGGATATGATCATATGACTGAAGAAGAAGAGAAAGTTATGTTTAGTAAGCAGGAGGAACTACTAAATGAATTTGAAATCAAAAGATAAAAGAACATTTAAAAGTAGTGTTAAAAACTGCTTAGATGGCATAGGCTATGTAACAAAGAGTGAAAAAAATTTCAAAAGAGAAATAGCTCTTGGTATTATAGCTTTAATATTATCGTACATACTAAAAATAGATAAAATAGAGTTTATCATTGTCTTAACTATGATATGCTTAGTACTTACTACCGAAATAATAAATACCGCGATAGAAAGAGCAGTAGACTTAGTTACCAAAGAATACCATGAACTAGCTAAAATAGCTAAAGATGTATCCGCAGGTAGTGTATTAGTAACAAGTATTTTTGCATTAATAATAGGAATAATAATATTTATACCTAAAATAATTACTTTACTAGGAGGCTTATAATGGAAGAAAGTTTAAAGAGATTATTAAAAAATAGTTATAGTCCATATTCTGGTTTTAGAGTGGCTGCGATATGTTTAATGAAAGATGGTAAATCATTTGGTGGAGTAAATATTGAGAATGCCTCTTATGGGGCTACAATATGTGCTGAGAGAGTAGCTATAGATACCGCGATTGCCAGTGGTTATACTAAAGGAGATTTTAGCAAACTATACGTTATGTGTGATAGTGAAAAGGTTTCTAGTTGTTGCTTTATATGTAGGCAAGTAATTAGTGAATTCTTTAGTATAGATTCAGAAGTAACATTGTATAGTAATGATGGTGATAAAGAAGTATATACAGTAAAAGAACTATGTCCTTATCCATTTGGAAGTGAAGACTTAAAGGACTAAGGTTCTTTTTATTTTGTTCACATTAAGCCTAATTACATTAGTCTTAATAGTGTTAGATTAAGCCTTATTTTAAGTCTTAATTTAATATACCAACCGTATCTATTATATATAAGCGAGGGTATATACATAGATAAAAATACGACTGAATAAAACAGCAAAATATGACTGAATAAAATGTTAAAATATGACTGAATGAAATAGTAAAATATGACTGAATGAAATAGTGAAATATGAATGGATAAGATTATAAAAAGTATTGCAAAATTACAAAATATCCTGTATAATGTATGTATAGAGGAGACATATATGGAAAATGCTAATTACAAAAAGAGAATTGCAGATTCTCAGGTAGAAGAATATTTAAAACTATTTGGAGCAGTATGTATAGAAGGCCCAAAATATTGTGGAAAAACTTGGTTAGGCAGAAAACACGCCAAGAGTGAGACACTTCTTCAAAAAAAAGAAGGAGAAAAATCAAACGAGGTTGAACTAGCCAAAATATCACCTAAATTAGTTTTAGAAGGAGAAAAGCCAAGGCTAATTGACGAATGGCAAGAAGCTACAAATTTATGGGATGAGATAAGAATAGATGTCGATAAAACTGGTCTAAAAGGACAATATATTCTTACTGGATCAAGCACGCCAAAAAGAGATAACATATCTCATAGCGGTGCAGGACGCTACGGCAAAATTTATTTAAGAACGATGTCATTATACGAATCAGGAGATTCTTCAGGGTTAGTATCATTAAAAGATATTTGCGACGGCAAAAAAATAGAAGTATCTACTGGCGAAGTAGACTTAAGACATCTTGCCAGTCTAATAATTAGAGGAGGATGGCCAGCTAATTTAAATCTAACATCCAGTGAATCTAAGAAAGTAGTAAATGAATATTTAAATCTAATTATTAACGACGATTTATACAGATTAGATGGTACAAATAGAGATAAGCATAAGATGCGATTATTATTAAAATCTTTAGCAAGAAATGAAAGTACTACTGCGAGTAATTCGACAATAAAAAATGATATTAATGAGGTAGATAATGAAGATATTGATATGAATACTCTTTCTTCTTATCTAAATGCTTTAGACAAATTATTCTTACTAGATAATGATGAACCATTTTCTACAAATATACATTCTTCAGTAAGAGTAAAGCAGGCTGAAAAAAGACATTTTGCGGATCCATCAATTACAGCAGCCCTATTAAACTTGTCTGAAGACAAATTAATTAACGACTTAGAAACGTTTGGCCTATTATTTGAAGCATTAGTAGAAAGAGATTTGAAAGTATATGCCGAAAGTATGGGAGCCAAAACGTATCATTATCAAGATTACTTAAACAGAGAAATAGATCAAATAATAGAGTTAGAAGATGGTGACTGGTGTGCTTTTGAAATAAAATTAGGAGCAAATCAAATAGACTCTGCAGCAAATAATTTACTTAAAATAAGTGCTGGAATAAAAGAAAATAAAGGTAAAACTCCTAAAGTTCTTTGCGTTATATGTGGTATGACAAATGCGGCATATCAAAGACCGGATGGAGTATATGTAGTACCGATAACGGCACTAAAGAATTAATGGAGGCATTATGAAAAGCGGATTTGTAAGTTTTATAGGAAGACCAAATGTAGGTAAAAGTACATTACTTAATAGTATATTAAATAAGAAAGTAGTAATTACTTCAAACAAACCTCAAACGACAAGAAATTTAGTACAAGGAATATATAATGAAGATGATACGCAAATAGTTTTTGTGGATACTCCAGGTATTCATAAAGCACATACTAAATTAGGAAGAGTATTAAATAAACAAGCATATTTTACTATAGATGATGTTGATATAATAATTATGGTTGTGGATATTACTGAGAAAGTAGGAAATGGTGACAAATTTGTTATCGATATACTAAAAAATGTTCAAAATAAACCAGTATTCTTAGTAATAAATAAAATAGATAAATTACCTCGTGAGGAAATACTATCCAAAATAGAAGAGTATATGTCTCTATATAACTTTACTGAAGTAATACCAGTATCTGCCAAAAAGAAAGACAATGTAGATAGGTTAATTGAGGTAATAAAGAAATATCTACCTGATAATATCAAATACTTTGATTCAGATACAGTAACTAATAGTTCTCCAGAGTTTACAATATCCGAATTAATAAGAGAAAAAGTACTAGAACTTACTGACGAAGAAGTACCACATTCAGTAACTTGTGTTGTAGACGAATTATATGAAGAAGAAAAGATCATAAATATAGGAGCCTCAATTATCGTCGATAGAGAAAACTTAAAAAAAATTATCATTGGTAAGAATGGTAATATGATTAAAGAAATAGGTATAAGAGCTAGAAAAGATATTGAAGAATATTTTTGTAAACAAGTATACTTAGATTTATTTGTTAAAGTAATACCAAAATGGCGTGATAAAGAAAAGTTCTTAAATATGATTGGATATAAAGATTTTTTGAATAAATAATCTATAAATATCACAAAATATAAATAGGTGATAAGAAATGAATAAAGAGGATTTATGGCTATTATTTAAAAATACTGGTAAAATAGAATATTATTTAAAGTATAAAAATTATGGCAAAGAAGGAAAATAATATGTACAAAAAAATAGAGGGTGTTATAGTTAGTGAATACCCTTTTGAAGAAAGCAGTAAAATAATAAATATATTAACTAAAGATGGAGAATATAACATAATAGCAAAGGGAGCTAAAAAAATAAAAAGCCCCCTTTTTGCGGTTACTAATAAATTTACTTTAGGCATATTTAATATTCAGTATAAAGAAAAAGGACTATCTAAATTAATAGATGCTGATATTATAAACAATTATAGTACTATCAAGAAAGATATAAATAAAGTAACCTACGTAACATATATAACAGAATTATGTTTAAAAGTATATAAACATGAACCAAGTAGTAGTATATATGATTTATACTTAGTATCTTTAAATAAAATAAATGAAGGCTATAATTATGAAATAATATTTAATATATTAAGATTAAAATTATTAGACTATCTTGGCATTAAACCAGTAATAGATAAATGCATTGAATGTGGTAATACTCATAATATCGTAACAATATCTAGTTATTTGGGTGGCTATGTCTGCAAGGAATGCTACCGAAATGAAAAAATAGTATCACCTAAAACAATAAGTTTAATAAGAATGTTATATTATGTCGATATATCTAAAATAACCAAATTAGATATATCCAAAGAAATACTGAAAGAAATAGAAGATTTTATTAATGATTATTATGATAGATATTCAGGAATATACTTAAAAAGTAAAACACTATTAGACTATATTAAATAAAATATACTAGGTGATATAAATGAAATATATTATTATTCCTCTTTTGGTGGGAATAATTACCCAGTGTATTAAATTTATAATAGAAACTATTAAAACAAAGAAAATAAATATATTAAGACTATTTGATGGAATGGGTGGAATGCCTAGTACTCATAGTAGTCTCACATCCTCTCTTAGTACAATAATTTATTTAAACTATGGAATAAATAATCCATTAACAAGTATAGTAATAATATTTTCTCTTTTAACAATATATGATTCTATGGGTATAAGATATGAAAGTAGTAAACATGCCTATATACTAAATAAAATAACTAATTCTAACTTAAATGATAGACTAGGTCATGAACCTATAGAGACATTACTAGGAGTCTTTCTAGGTATTATCCTTACTATAATATTTAATAAAATATTATTATAAAAGGGTATCTTTTTCTTAACATATTTGATATACTTATATCAGGTAAAATCTTACTCAGGGAGGAATATTATGCTAGAAAATAACGATAAATATTTTGAAGTTTTAAATGATATTAAGAGAGCTTTGACTATTACTAGAAATAAAGTGGTAGAAAATGTCAATAAAGAATTAGTTTTAATGTATTACAATATTGGCTTAAAACTTGCTGAAAATAACAAATGGGGCTTATCATTCATTGACACATTAGCAAAAGATTTAAAAATTGAGTTTCCAACTTTAAAAGGAATGTCCGCTAGAAACTTAAGATATATGCAAAAATTTGCAACAGAATTTGATAATGATGAATTTTTGCAAGGAGTCCTTGCAAAATTATCTTGGAATCATAATCAAGTATTATTAGATAGAGTTAAAAATAAAGAAATAAGAAAATGGTATGCAAAATAAACACTAGAAAATGGCTGGTCTGTTTCAATATTAACTCATCAAATTGCAAGTAAATTATATGAAAGACAAGCATTGCTAGAAAATAAAACTACTAATTTTGATGAAACCTTACCATCTCCAAATAATGATCAAGTAAAAGAATTATTAAAAAGTCCTTACATATTTGATTTCATAACTGCTGACAAAGATTTAAAAGAATTAGATATCGAAAAACAGTTAATTGCCAATATAACTAAGTTATTATTAGAACTAGGCAGTGGCTTTGCCTTTGTTGGAAGACAGTATCATTTAGAAATAGAAAATGAAGATTATTATATAGACTTATTGTTTTATAATTTAAAGGTAAGAAGTTATGTTGTAATCGAACTAAAAACAACAGAGTTTAAACCAGAATATGCAGGCAAACTTAATTTCTATTTAAGTGCAGTAGATAGATACATTAAAGGTGAAAATGACAATCCTACATTTGGAATATTGCTTTGTAAGGATAAGAAAAAAATAACTGCGGAACTTGCATTAAAGGATATTAACAAACCGATCGGTATAAGTGAATATAAAATACTATCAGAAATACCAGCCTTTCTCGAAGATACCCTTCCTAGTATTGAAGATATAGAAAAGAGATTAGGTCAGGACACTGAGTAAGTTTAAATACCAAGTATATTAATAATTTATGTAAACAAAAACTACCAACAGGGTAGTTTATTTCTTTATCTTACTAATTAACTTAATAATACCATATAACCATTTATTAATTACTAAATCATAACTTCCAATAGTTTCATATACTTTTCCACCAAATCCCATTTTAAATAAATAGTTACCATTGTTCTTATCCATATTTTTAATAGGACCAAAATTAAATATTTTATATCCTTCATCAAGATACTTCTTAATAATTTCCCATTTAATTAGGTGCGAAGAATAAAATTTAGCCAAGTCCTTATTATATACTTCGTCCATAAAATATATCTCTCTATTATTCTTAACTATAAGTATAGCACCAATATTAGTACCCTTAGTAAATTTAGTATATATATTAGTGGCCTTAATAATTTCATTATTATATTTAGTTATAGCTTTATCAGATTCCATTTTTCTATTAATTAATGAAGTAGTTTTATTAATAGAAAGATCTTGCATTATACTATTTAATTTATCATTAATTTCATCTTCTTTTTTTAATAGAAAACGATAATTATTAATATACTTCTCAGGATCTATTTTAGCAAAATATATTTCAGCCTTATTATCTTCACTAGTGAAACTATTTAGTATATTCTTAATTCTCTCTCTATCAGCAGTAGAATCTATATTAAGAATAGTATCAATATTATTATTTTCGTCTCTATATATAGTGATAGCCCTCTGAAGAGCCAAATTAATATTTCTCTTAGTATTAGAATTAAACATCTTATAAGTTTCATTAGGAGTCTTCTCAGTCTCTAATACAACCTTTTTCATTGAAGTCTTTTCATTCTTTCTAAAAGATAATTCGTCCATAATTTTAATAATATTAGTATCAAAATATATTACTTCACCATTTTTATCAAACATCTTATAAGTAGTAATATTATCAGTAGTTAAAAATACAAACTTCCTAGTTTTTAAATAATCTTTCAAAGTATTAATAAAATCTTTAAATAAGTTATCATTATCATAATCAATCAAAAAACAACCAGGTACATATCCAACTTTAAAACTTAATATCTCTCTTTCTAAAAGTAGAGTAGCCCCCATAAGAGTATTATCATTTTCATTAATAAAACCTAAATATAATTTACCATAGTTCTTCATTGAATTAGCATACTCAGTAGTCTGTCTAAAATTTCTCGCACTATGTATTTTAGCATAATTCTTAAATTGAATATCTGTAAGTTCTATTATTTTCATATAATACCTCCGCTAACAATTATACCATAAAAAAAATTAAATTAAAATACTTATTGCATGACTTTTTTATTTATGCTATACTAATTATAGAATAATAAGGATGTGAGAACATGAGTATTAAAAGAAATGAAATAAAACAGTTAGATGCCTATTTTAGATGTGCTAACTATCTATCAGTAGGGCAGTTATATCTATTAGATAACCCTCTATTAAAAGAAGAGTTAAAGTGGAGTGATGTTAAGAAGAAAATCGTCGGTCACTGGGGTACTGTACCAGGACAGAACTTTATCTATACCCACTTAAATAGAATAATAAAAAATAATGATTTAAATATGATATATATATCAGGACCAGGACATGGAGGAAATGCTCTTATATCAAACGTTTATATTGAAGGAACATATTCCAATATATATAAAGATATAACTGAAGATTATGCTGGCTTAAAGAAATTATTTAAACAATTTTCCTTTCCAGGAGGAGTATCATCTCATGTAGCTCCAAGTGTACCAGGATCAATTAACGAAGGTGGTGAACTAGGTTACTCACTACTTCATGCTTTTGGAGCAGTCTTTGATAATCCAGATTTAATCGCAGCCTGTGTAATTGGCGATGGTGAGGCCGAGACAGGTCCATTAGCCACCAGCTGGCACTCAAACAAATTTTTAAATCCTAAGACAGATGGAGCAGTCCTTCCTATATTACACTTAAATGGTTATAAAATAAGTAATCCAACTATCTTATCCAGAATAAGTGACGAAGAATTATCGTCATTATTATGGGGCTACGGTTGGAAACCATACTTAGTAAGTGGCAGTAATACTTATGAATTACATAAAAGTATGGCTAATACTTTAGATACCATAATAAAAGAAATAAAGAAAATACAATATAATGCTAGATATAATAATAAAGTAGAAAGAGTAAGATGGCCGATGATTGTTCTAAGAACTCCTAAAGGATGGACGGGACCTAAAGTAGTCCATGACTTAAAGATTGAAGGAACATTCCGTAGTCATCAAGTACCAATAACTCTAGATACTGATGAAGATCTAAAACTATTAGAATCTTGGTTAAAAAGCTACCATCCAGAAGAACTATTTAATGAAGATGGCAGCATTAAGAAATATATTAAAGACTTAGTACCATTCCATCCAATGGGTAGTAGTCCTTATGCTAATGGAGGAATTCTCTTAAAAGAATTAAAAGTACCAAGTATCGATAAATATGCTGTCAAAGTAGATAAACCAGGTTCTATAGAAAAAGAAGATATGCGTGTACTAGGAGAGTTTATTCGTGATATTATTAAAGAAAATCCTACTAATTATAGAATATTTGGACCAGATGAAACTATGAGTAATAGATTAAATAAAGTTTTTGAAGTAACAAATAGAGACTGGTATTTAACTAAGAAAGATACTGACGAATATTTAAGCGTTGATGGTAGAGTAATGGATTCATATCTTAGCGAACATGCTTGCGAAGGTTGGCTAGAAGGCTATCTATTAACAGGCAGACATGGAACCTTTGCTTCATATGAAGCCTTTATTAGAATAATAGATTCTATGGCTAGTCAGCATGCCAAATGGTTAAAAGTCTGTAGCGAGCTACCATGGCGTAAAGATATTGCTTCCTTAAACTATATCTTAACATCCAATGTTTGGCAGCAGGATCATAATGGTTATACCCATCAAGATCCCGGTTTTATTGATCACTTAGCTAATAAAAAAGCCGATATCGTAAGAGTATACTTGCCTCCCGATACTAACTGCTTATTATCATGCTATGACCATATTATCAAAACAAAGAATTATATCAATGTAATTGTCGCTTCCAAACATATGAGACCCCAGTGGTTAACTATGGAAGAGGCTAAAGAACACTGCGCTAAAGGGCTAGGTAAGTGGGAGTTTGCTAGTAACGATAAAAATGGTGTCGATATCGTCCTAGTTTCAATTGGAGATGCTCCAACACTAGAAAACATCGCAGCAGTTAAACTACTAAGAGAATACTTACCAGAAGTAAAAGTAAGATTTATTAATGTCGTAGACCTAATGAAACTACAGCCAAATACAAGACATCCACATGGTCTAACAGATTCTGAATATAATAAACTATTCACTAAAGATAAACCAATAATATTCAATTATCATGGTTATCCAACATTAATACACGAATTCACTTATGAAAGAGAAAATAAAAATATTTCCGTCCATGGTTATATGGAAGAGGGAACGATAACAACTCCGTTTGATATGCGTGTTAAAAATGAAATAGATAGATATCATATCGTTATTGATGTTGTTAAACATCTAGATATATATAAGACTAAAAAGGGTACTAAAATAATAAAAGAAATGGAAGATAAGTTAAAATACCATGACGAATATATAAAAGAATATGGTATTGAAACTGAAGAAATAAGAACCTTCAGATGGGAGTAATAGAGTATGGATAATTTATTAGAAGAAATAAAAAAATATGAAGATCTAAAAAATAATAACGAATCTTTAAATATTGAACTAGTTAGTTTACTTGGTAAAAATGATCCTGATAGTATCAGTAGAATAAATGAAATAGGTAGCCAGTTAAATAAAATAAATACTAGTCTTCAAATATATGATGAAGAAAAAATAGTTAAAGTACAAAGATATTACGAAACTAAAAAAGAGTTTGATAGATTAGTAGGAGAACTACAAACTATTGAAAAATTATCTAAAAAGAGTAAAGATGAAAAGTCTGAAACTAGATCTAGCGAAGGAAGAAAAAAATATATTGATAATACCCTTCTTGAAGAGTATAACTTACTTGCTAGTGAGAAAAGCAAATTACAAAAAAGATTTAATAGTGAATATAAGGAACTAGAGGGTATTACTGCATTAATACAAAATACTCCTGAAGCAACAGAAAATACTGAAATGGTTACCACTAGAGAGTATGAATTACCTATAAGAAGCTATGAAGAATTAACTCCAGAAGAAAAACAAAAAGAGACAGAGGAACGTCTTCAAAGAATATTTAACAGTACTTTTCTTCCAAATCAAGGAAAAAAAGTAATTGTTACTTATGATGGTAAAAAATATACTATCCCTAAAATTTACCAAGGAAGATTTAATGAAACAGTAAGAGAACTAAATACCTTAAAGAAGAGCATGACATCAAAAGAAACTTCAAAAAATGAAGAGAGTAAAGCGTCTCCTGCACCAACTCCGCTAGAGGTAGCGGCTTCTCTTGAAGCAAAATTAAATGAACTATATGATTCCCCAGATAAAACTACATCTGCCCCAGTAATAGCAACACCTGCTAAAAAAGAAGAACCATTTGAAGAAGAAAATCCATATCTATATGGTCATTATCAGCCTAGTATAGCTCCTAAAAAAGTAACTCTTCCTGATCTAATTAGTTTATGTGAAAAAAATAACATTACATTACATCCCGTACCAGTAACATTAAGAAGAAATAATAAAATAAACATAAGTAAAGCCTTTACTTGTATAAAGAGCAAAGTAAGTTTAGAGAACTTTAAAAAATTATTACCAAAAGTATGGAATATAGATAAACAAGTAATACTAGCTTTTGATAAGATGAATGGTAAGTTAATAGATAAGAAAATAGCTATTAAAACAACTACAGTTAACCTTGCTAATAAAGCTATTCATAAATATGATAGTGCTAAAACATATGTAACAAATATACCAAAGAGAACTAAAGACTACATTAAAGGTAAATATGCCGATTTCAGTAATTACTTTAGAGAAAAGAAAGAAGTAACTAGACTAAGAAAAGAAGAAGGCTATACCAGAAGGTCAGCCATGGAAGAAGTCTATGGTGAAAAAGTAGACAAGCACTTAGATTATCAAATAATAAATAGAACCGTTAACTTTAAAGAAAACACTTGTCATAGAATAAAAGAGTCAAATGCTTTCAAAACAACTAAATCAGTAGTCGAAGCTATCAAAAAGCCATTTGATTACTTACGAGAAAATATGAAAAACGATGTCCAAAGAGCAGAACTTCAAGCCAGAATAGACGAAGTTCGTAGGGCCAATATTCAAAAACAAGAAGCTCTAAAGAGAATAAAAGTAAGTACTAATGCCGGTTATGTAGGCACAGTAGCCATAACCGTAATTGGTGTTCTTGCCCTAGCGGCCATTATATTTATAGGAATAGGTAGTATAATAAATAGGTAGGTATAATATGGAATTTAATATAATAAATGAAAAGAATGAATTTAAATTAGGGGATATAATCTCAATATTCAAACTTCCCAATGATGATAGGGAGATAGCCTTATTTTCCATATCAGATTTTGATGGAGATAGTGCTTCACTAAATGTAGCCTATATAAAAAAAGATAGTGATGGCTATGATTATATTGAAGAAATAGAAGATGAAAAAACATTAAAAAGAGCTATGGAAGTAGTGCAAGATATGATAGGAGTGATAAATAATGGATAATAAATTCAAAGTAGTAGACGAAAAAGGAATAGAGCATGATGCTGAAGTAATAACAGCCTTTACATACAAAGAAAAAGAATACTTAGTATATTCAGTAGATAGTGACGAAGAGAACTCAAATATTCTCGTATCAAGACTTGTAAAAGATAATGATGGTTATGATACTATTAAGGATATTGAAGACGATAACGAAAGACAAGAATTACAGAAGGTAGTAAAAGAAATATTAACTAGTATTGAATAAATTATAAGTATTTATACCTAGCTTATATATAATAGACCTTATTTTTAGACTATAGGCTAAAAATAACACTTCAAGACCTAAGACTTGAAGTGCCATAAAAAATTATTTAACTAAATTATAAAATTCCAAAGGGACTTCACTAACAAAAGTAAGTTCCTTTTTACTAATAGGATCAGTAATAACAAGTTTATTAGCATGAAGAGCAAGTCTACCAAGAGGATTATCCTTAGAGTTGTAGCGGGAGTCTCCTAGTATAGGATGTTTAATATCATGCATATGACATCTAATCTGATTTCTTCTTCCCGTAGAAATATGAATTCTAAGTAGTGAATACTTATCATTATACATAAGTCTTTCATAATCAGTAACTGCAAAATAGCCATCCTTCCTTTTTGAAGAATAAACAAGAAGTGTCTTAGTCTGTTTAAGATATGACTCAATATGTCCCTTACTATTCGTAGTACCCTCAACAACCGCTGTATATTCTCTTATCTTAGCCAGTTCATTCCATCTACTTTGATATAACTCTTGTACTTCTTTATTTTTAGCAAACATAATAACCCCAGAAGTATCATAATCAAGTCTATGTATTACAAATACCTTCTTCTTTTCTTTCTTTAAATAATCCGATACCATTCTATATAAAGTATTCTCTTTCTCATTCTTATTAGAAATAGTAAGTAACTTACTAGGTTTATTAACCACAATAATATTATTATCTTCATATATAATATCTAGTTCACTATTAATCTTCTTATTCCTATTAATCTCAATAATATCCCCATGTTTAACTACATAATTATACTTAGTAACAATCATATTATTAACTAGTATACACTCATTCTTAAGTAAACTCTTAATATTATTCTTAGACTTATTACTCATATTAACTCTTAAATAATTAAATAACTCATCATCTTTATCACAAATATATTTCATATCATTACCTCATCAATATATATTATACATTATTTTATCAATAAAAAAAAGCATTAAATTATCTTTAATACTTTCTCATTAAGTTACTAGCAGTATTTCTTTACTCTAGTAGCATGTCTTTCGTTAGAATTAATCTTATTATTAAATTCAAATGCTTCTTCAACTTCAGCATCACTATTTAATTTAAAATTAACTGCAAATCTTTCATTTTGTAAGATTTGTGTTCTACTCATAGTACTAACTGAAGAGTAAACAATATAATGATTCTCTGCAAAATGATTTCTAATCTCTTTAACTATTTCATTGGCAACATCACTTGGTACATATCCTCTTATCTCTTTATTTAATAATAAATCTCCATTAACACTACCAATCTTTTTAGATATAATTCTAATAATTAATGCAGACATACCATCAAAAGCAATTTTATTTTCTACATATACATCATATTTATCATTAACATCCTCATCAAAAGTTAAAATATATCTAATAGCCTCTGAATATTCATTTAAATAATAATTTTTTACTACTTCTTTTTTCTCACTACTTAACATTTTATTTTCTAACATAATCAATCTTTCCTTTCTTTTTCCGCAGACAGTTTCTAATTATATCACAAAAGAATAAAAAATGCAAGAACAAATTAAAAAACCTTGATAGAGTAGCCATTTTACTGGAGCGTTAACTAGCGGTTAACAGGCTAAATTTCTCTAACTATACCATTATAATATGCTTATATTAAGAAAAAAGTCTTAAAATATTATAATATTATTTTTTATTTTATTTTCACTTTCAGCCTATAGTCTTCCAGTGCTATTTATAGCCTATATTAGTCTATAAATAGTATATCTACATATCTATCATATAGAAGCCATAATTATATACCATACATTTGTATTGTATATTAAAAAATTATAAATAAAGACTTTACGAAGATATTAAAAAAATAGTCATATATGATATTTGAACTAGTATATAATGTTGGTATGGTTAATACTTATGGTGTTCTCTTTTTCTAAGGTATATCTACTTTTACATTATATGATAAATTTAATAAAAAGCAAGTAGAACTATTTAACTAAAGAACGATACATGATATAATTTATTATATAAATAGGAGGGAGAAAATAATAATGCTTGGTAAGAATAATTCAACTTTTAGCCATAGTTCTATAAATCATAGTTCGAATGGTACAACTAGTCATACTAGTTCCTTTGGTCGCTCTTCAGTAAGCCATAATTCCAATGGTACATCAACTCATACTAGTTCCTTTGGTCATTCTTCAGTAAGTCATAGTTCTAATGGTATAACAAGTCATAGTACTACAATGGGACATATTACTACAAGTCATAATTCTAATGGAACAGTAACACATACCTTTACAAATTAAGGACTAAACAAAGTCCTTTTTTCATATTATTTTATAGGTGATTCTATGAAAAAGATATTTGTAGTATTATTTCTACTATCTATATTATTAATTCCTAGAGTAAAGGCAAGTACCAGTAGTGCTTCTTCCTATATATTAATGGATGAAACTACAGGAAGAGTATTACTATCTAAAGATATGCATAGTAAAAGATTAATAGCTTCAATTACTAAGATAATGACCGCTACTATAGCTATTGAAAGTGGTAAACTAGAAGATGTAGTAACAGTAGACGAGTCAGTCTTAAAAGCCTATGGATCAGGTGTTTATATAGAAGTAGGGGAAGAAATAAAATTAAAAGATTTAGTATATGGTTTAATGCTTCGTAGTGGTAATGATGCTGCGACAATGATTGCGAATTATATCAGTGGTAATGATGAAGAATTTGTAAATTTAATGAATAATAAAGCTAAAGAACTGGGTATGAAGAATACTACCTTTTATAATCCCAGCGGCCTTCCTACACCTCATGGTAACTATTCTTCAGTCTATGACATGGCTCTTCTTACTAGATATGCAATGAAAAGTGCGATCTATAGAGAAATAGTAGGTACTAAGAAATATAAAGTAACTACCAATAAAAAGACTTATGTCTGGGATAATAAGAATAAATTACTTAGATATGACTATATAACTGGAGGTAAGACAGGTTATACTGAAGAGTCTGGTAGGACACTAGTAAGTACTGCAAATATCGATAATATGAAATTAATCGTAGTAACAATAAGAGACTCTGATGATTGGAATACACATATAGAACTATATAATTATGCTAAAGATAAATACTATCCCTATAAAGTATTAAATAAAAATAAATTCAAAGTATATGGAGATACTTATTATAAAGACAGTACTTTCTATATAAAGAATGATCTCTATATACCCTTATTAAAAAGTGAGACCAAGTCTCTTACTAGTCATATAGTATTAGAAAAGAAAAAAGACTATCATAGTTATGAAAAGATTGGTAAGAATAGAATCTTTCTAGGAAATACTCTTCTTTATGAAGAAGATATCTATATAATAAAGAATAATCCTAAATATAAGAAAGAAAGTATCTTTACTAAGATAAAGAAGTGGTTTAATGATTAACTATATATGGGGAATATTTATAGTACTAGGAGTAATAATAAGTATTATAAAAGGAGATTCTAATCTTACTAATAATTTAATAACATCAGGTACTAAAGGAATAGATATGATACTTAATTTAATTCCACTTATGTGTCTCTGGCTTGGTATTATGAAAATAGCGGATTCTTCGGGACTATTAAATATTATTTCTAATAAGTTATCTAAATTTATTAGAGTGATATTTCCTGAGATACCTAAAGGGGATCCCGCTATTGCATATATATCATCAAATATAGTTATGAATATGCTTGGACTAGGTAATGCTGCTACTCCCTTTGGTATAAAGGCTATGACTAGATTAAAAGAGTTAAATAATAATAGTGATATTGCTTCACGTAGTATGATAACATTTTTAGTAATTAATACTTCTTCAGTAACGATAATTCCTACTACTGTGATATCACTTAGAATAGCCCCGGGATCAAGTAATCCTACTGAAATAATATCAGCAGCAATTATAACAACCTTTCTATCTACTATGATGGGTTTATTAATAGATAGATTATTCTATCTAATCTGGAGAAGACATTATGTTTAATTATTTAATACCCATAATAGTTATCATAATACTAATTTATGGCCTATATAAAAAAGTAGATATATTTGATACCTTCTTACTAGGAGTAAAAGAAGGTCTAAAGAGTAGTATTAATTTATTTCCTACCATCTTTGCTATGATAATAGCCATTAATTTACTTACCAGAAGTGGTTTTATTTTAGATATAACTAAGATATTAACGCCTTTATTTAATAAGATATCTTTTCCTGCAGAACTCTTATCACTAGCTATATTAAGACCGATATCTGGTAGTGCCTCGCTAAGTATGTTAAGTGAAATACTAAGTATCTATGGACCTGATTCATTTATTGGAAGAGTAGCCTCAGTAATGCAAGGTAGTACTGATACAACCATATATATAATAAGTTTGTATTTTGCTAGTATAGGAGTTAAAAAAATAAAATATTCTCTAGTAGTAGGTCTACTTTCAGACTTAATAAGTATAATTTTATCAGTAGTAATTGTAACTATTATCTTTGGTAATTGCTAAAGATAAAAATATGTGGTATTATACTACTTACTGGAGGTAATTATGGAAACTGTACTTGATACTAAAAGTTTAAAAATATATAGTGAAATAATAGATAAATACACTATCTATTATACTCTAGAAAGAACATCATACCCATACTACATACTAACTAAAATGGAAGTATATAAAGATAATATGCTCTTACTTAAAGTTAACACTAGTATAAATAATTATGATGGTCATACCATAGGAGCGGAGTATCAGACCCTAGTTATTACCACTCCAAACTCAGAGAGAATTATAAAATTGAATTCTAAAAATACTTTTACTGAAGACACTTTATCAGGAGCTAAAGAAGAAATATCTTACTGTGAAGAAAATATTTTTAAAGAGAATATTTATACATACTTTCGTAGTAAAAATAATAAAATTAATATGCCAATAAATGAGTCAAAAAAGAAGAGATTATTACCAATATTTAGGAAGAAAAAAACTAGTTAAATATTAACTACTAGTTAATAAATAGGAATACCATAATTCCTATTTTTTTCTTATTTTATAAGGGTTTATAAATTTGCATTTGACAAGGAACTACAATTTATGGTAAGATATAAAACGTCCGCTAAAAAAATAATGAGGTGTAGAAGTGAAAAAACATAAAATGGAAATTGCAGCGCTGACTCTTATCTTAGGAGTTTTATGTTATGCATTTTACGATAGCAATATTAAGGGGAGCGAACAAGAAATTGTTCTTACTAATGAATTATTCACTATGAGTGAAATTAAAAGTAAAGAAGACATTACCATGGAAATGTTATCTATCCCTGGTGAAGAGTTAAAGAAAGAACAAGATAAAAAGAAAGAAGAAAGTAAAGAAGAAGTAAAAGAACAAAAAGCTGATGAAAAGTTAATTAGTTTAGAGAATAGTGCTTATAGCATTAGTTTAGCGGTAGAAGAAGAAACTAATCCCTATAACGAAATAATTTCTAATCAGGTTGTAAACTATGCTCTTCAGTTCGTTGGAAATCCTTATGTTTATGGAGGCAATTCATTAACTAATGGAACAGATTGTTCAGGATTTACTAAATTAGTATTTGCAAAGTATGGAGTATATCTTCCTAGAAGTGCTCCGGAGCAGGCTTATGCTGGAAGACATGTAAGTCTAGAGGATATTATGCCTGGTGATATAATAGTGTCTGGATATGATGGAGTAGTATGTCATGCCGCATTATATATTGGCGATGGAAAATTAGTACACGCACTAAATTCAAACGTTGGAATAGTAGTAACAAGTATGTATATAATGCCTATTATAGATGTTAGAAGAGTAGCTTAATTTATTAATTAAAAAGTCAAGTGCAACTTTTGAATAGTTATAATAATTGTCGCAA
>UROI01000015.1 GCA_900549325.1 uncultured Mycoplasmatota bacterium
GTTGTTGATTCTTCCTTGCTTGAACAACGGCTCTCAATTTTTTTGAGTATTCAAGTTCAGCTTTCAAATATAAATTCTCTTCTTCTAATCTTTTAATTTTTTCTTTATCTGTTTCATTGTTCTTTTTTTTGTTACTTTTGGCATAGTCGGACGACCTCTCTTTCGTTCAACTATATTATAACCCATTTCTTTATATTTTTTAATCCAATCGTTTAATGTTCCAGTACTTAATAGCCCTTCATCCGCAGAAACAGATAAAATAGATTCACCCCCTAATAAAACTCTATTAATCATTTCTTCCTTTTCATAAATTTTATAATTTTTATTTTTTGTGGTTCTTAATATTTCAAATCCATGTATATCGATTAATCTAATTAAATATCGTATTTTATCATATCTCATTGAATATTCTTTTGATATTCTTTGTGGTGACTCTCCTTTTTTTATTCTAGTATAAATATTTATTTTATCTTCATAACTTATTTTAGTCATATAAAAAACCTCGTTTCCTATGTCCAAGAAACGGGGTTCATATCAATTAGAGTATCTTTTTTTTGTAATAAATCATTTGCATTAAATACTACTTTATGGTAAAATTACATATAGAGTAGAATAGAGCAGGATTACATGAATTAAAAGAGAATAGTAATAGTTATTTCTATCATTTTATTAGTAATTATAATTTCACTAGGAATAGTAAAGTTATATCAAACATATGCTTTAAGCAATTATATTGGTAGTACTACTAATACCGGTATTGATGTATATGTTAATGACGATTCCTAGTTTCTATTCCTGCGAATAGTTCAAGTAGTGTCTATTATATGCTAACAAATACAAATCCAGGTACTGTAAAGCATGGCGTAGCCTATGAAACAATATCAGGTATAACAGTAAAAGTATATAGTACCTCAAAAGATTTACCTAGTGGTACAATAGAAGAAAACGAAAGAAAATATATCAGATTATGAATAAAAAATACCAATAGCACATCCAAAACAATAAAACTATCTACAATATTAGGCTATGAAATAGTAATACAATATTTACAAACCAAATATATGCTTATGAAAGAGGAACAACAGTATATTCTAGAAGACCAACAACATGGACTGGTAACATAGGTCTAATATATCCATCAGATTATGGTTATGCTGCAGACTTAAGTAGCTGCACACAAAATTTATACAACTATGACAATACATCATGTAAAAATAACGATTGGATGTATAATGGCGTTATCCAATGGACAATAACACAAAATTCAGCTCGTTCATATGGTACTTGGGGAATAAGTTCAACAAACCGTATAAATAGTCTTAGTAATGTATATGCCTCCTACGACGTTCACCCAGTAGTTTTTCTAGATTCAGATTTAGTCATAGAACTAGGAGACAGTACTTCAAGTAATCCATATCAATTATCTGAGAATTAATAATTTTAATAACAATAATATTGCATAAAATATATCTTTATGATAAAATTAATTTATAGAATAGAGAGTGATTATATGAGTAAAAAGAGAATGTTAATTGTTACTTCAGTTATCTTATCAGTAGTTACAATTTCACTAGGAATAGTAAAATTATATCAAACTTACGCTTTAAGTAATTATATTGGTGACGAGACTGATACTGGTATTGATGTATATATTAATGACGATTCATATGCTTCAATACCTGCGAATGGTTCAAGTAATGTCTATTACATGCTTACCAACACTAATCCAGGTACTGTAAAATATGGCGTAGCCTATCAAACAACTTCAGGAGTTACAGTAAAAGTGTATGATACATCAGAAGATCCGGCCACTGGTACAATTGAAGAAAATGGTAAGAAATATATCAAATTACATCTAGAAAACAAAACCAGTACAAATAAAACAATAGAACTATCAACAGTACTAGGCTATGAAAATGGTGGAAACTTAGTCGTCCCTAGTGGAGTAACATTAGTTACTGATACATATACTCCACCTCCATCAGCAGCAGAATATATAACCAAGCTTTATACTGATGCATCAAAGACAACAGTAAAAAATAATAGTATTACATATAATACAGCACCATCAGTATCATTAATGAGCGATAGACTAGGAGGTACAACAACTAGTTTAGATGGTGGTAATATAAGATATTATGGAGCAAACCCAAATAATTATATATATTTTAATTGTTCTGATTATAACAATCAATCTTCAAGTACATGTGAAACATGGCGAATAATTGGTGTATTTAATGGTAAATTAAAAATAATAAGAGGCAGTCAAATAGAAAAATTAGCATGGGATCAAGATAAAAATGACGACTCTTCAAAAACAACATATGATAATAACTGGTCGACAGCTACATTACAAAAATTGTTAAATGGAAGTTATTACAATGGAAGCGGTACTGTAACTTATTATTCGGGCTCTTCTGGAACAACGACAACTTCTTTAAATATGACTAGTATAGGAATAAAAAATGATGCAACAAGAAATCTAATATCAGAAGAGACATGGAATATCGGTGGATGGTATAACGACAATATATATTCTAATAAAGTTTATGGATATGAAAGAGGAACAAAAGTATATTCTGGAAGGCCAACAACATGGAAGGGTAAAATAGCATTAGCATATTCAAGTGATTATGGATATGCAGTAGATTTAAGCCAGTGTTCAAAAAGTTTGTATGAGTATAGCAATTCTACTTGTACCTCAAATAACTGGATGAGAGCAATTGTTACAAATAATGGCGGTAATGCGGGATGGTTATTAACCACGGATTCCAGTGATTCATTCTATGTGTGGCGTGTGACTTCGGCGAGCCGTGTGAGCGATAGCAGCAGTGTGTACTATGCTTACGTGGTCGTTCCAGTCCTTTATCTAACCTCTGATTTAATGATAGGTCCAGGAGATGGTTCTTCAAGTAATCCATATCAATTAAGTGTGTAAACAAATAATTTGAAATAACATTGATAAAAATACAAAATACTTCTTAAGAAAATAAGAAGTATTTTTTGATATCATTTTAGTTAATTTAACATATAATTTAATAGGTGATAATCATGACAAAAATAGATAATTTCAAATTATTTGTTAAAAATAATCCTAATTTAATTACATATGTTAGAAATAATACTATGTCATGGCAGAGTTTTTATGAATTATATGATTTATATGGTGAAGATAATAGTGTTTGGAATGAGTATTTAAATACTAAAAGTTCTGTAAATAATACTAAAGAGAGTGAAACTAAAAAAACTAGTAAGTTTTCTGATATATTAGATATGGCTAAAAATATTGATACTAATAAATTACAAGATAGTATAAGTTCAGTACAAAAAGCTATTGGTTTAATAGGAGATATGCTTGTAAAAGATAAAGCTCCAGGTACTGGTAGTACTTATAATCCTAGGCCTATTTACCGAAGGTTCGATGATTAATGACAACAGAATTGCAACTTAAAATTAGTTCTGATCCAAGACTAGTATCATTTATTAGACAATATCCAATCTGGTATAAAAGGCTAAATAGGGATCCTTTATTATTTAGAGAATTTACTGAAGATATGAAAGATAAATTTAAAATAAAACCTAGTGATAGATTAAATAAAACTTTAGAAAATATTAGTATGATACAAACGTTTTTAAATGTATTAAAATAAAAAACTTAAGATTAATTTTTGAATCTTAAGTTTTCATTTGATATATTAAATAACATTCCAATTAATATCATATATGATAGTAGTGAAGATCCACCATATGAAATAAATGGAAGAGTAATACCCATTATTGGAAGTAGTCCAATAGTCATACTTATATTATGTATCTGCTGGAAGAGTAAAACTGATATTATTCCTCCAGTAAGTAATTTATCGTTGTTATTATAAGATTTACTACCTAGTTTAATAATACTAATATCAAAGTATACAATAAGTAATAAAAGACCAAGTATCCCAACAAAACCAAAGTTTGAAGCAAATACTGCAAATATAAAGTCAGTTTGCATCTCAGGAAAATATATTGGTGTATGATTAAATCCATGCCCTAATAATCCCCCAGAACCTATTGCTGTAAGCCCATTAGTAAGCTGTAAGCCACTAGAATTAGACCAATTAAGAATTCTATCCATTCGGTAAAAGAAACTAGTACCAAATATCTTAATAAATAAATCTTGTTTTAAAAAATATAATCCTAAAAACATACCACCAAGTACAGCAATAGTACCAATAGTAATAATAAACCATCTACCTCTAAAACAACCTACAAAAAGCATTACAATAGTAATAATAAAATAAATAAGTACAGCACCAGTATCAGGTTCAATAAAAGTTAATATTGAAGGAATACCAACTACAATAAGTACTTTAATAAGAAATCTAAATTCTTCACTAACATCATTACTTCTTCTTTCTTCATTAAAATCATTTATCATTCTTGATAAGGTAATCATTAAAAATACTTTCATAAATTCAGAAGGCTGAAAACTACCAATATAAGGAATAATAAACCAGCATCTAGCATTATTAATAGGCTTACCTAAAAATAATACCAGTATCAGGAGAATAACTCCTATTATATAAAATATATAAGCATTATTATAAAGAAATTTATTACCAAATAACATCATAATATAAGCAATAGCAAATCCCAGTAAATACCAAAGACCTTGCTTAATAAATAAATTTTGATAATCACTAGCAAGTAAATCTCTCGTACAATATATAGTAATAATACTAATAATAGCAAATAATATTATTGGTATTAAAATACAATTTTCTACTTTAAATTTTGATTCTTTTTTCATTTAATCAACTCTCTCTTTAATATAATACCACAAAAAAATAAAATAATAAATATATATTAGTATCATATAATAAATTAGAGGTGAATATATGAAAGAACTACCAAAAATGTATCATAATAACATAGATAAAAATATTAATAATAATGAAAAAATATTTTCTACTATGTATAATAATGATATAGAATTAAGGAGTACCAATAACTTTATTAACAATAAAAATAATTATACAGTAGAACAAAAAATATATAATATATTTAATTCTCCTAATTATATTTATAAAATAGATGTTATTATTGTTACAGATAAAGGAAAAAGTAAAAAGAGAATAGTAGGTAAAACTAAAACTAATTTAATTACTATGGACAATGAATATATCCCAATTAATACTATTAGAGATATTTATATAGATAATTAGTTAGTATTCTAAATATATAAATATAGCTTATATATAATAGATATGTAGATATATTATTTATAGACCTTAGGCTATAAATAACACTATGAGACCCTAGACTCATAGTGAAATAACCAAAAGAAGTTATAATACGACTTCTTTTTTATAATAATTTGTGGTATTATTATATTACAGGTGATAATTATGAACAGAGTATTCTTAAAATTAGGCCCAATTACTATATATTGGTATGCCGTATTAATAGTATCAGCAATTTGTACAGGAATATATTTTTCTACCAAAGAAGCCAAAAGAAATGGTTTAGGAAGAGACTTCTTAATGGATTTAATATTCTATGTAATACCAATAGGTATACTAGGAGCAAGATTATATTATGTAATATTCAATTTCTCAATATTCAAAGATAATCTATTAGATATATTCAAAATATGGGAAGGTGGTCTAGCCATATATGGCGCAGTAATCTCTGGTATAATATTTGTAATATATTATTGTAAAAAACATAACAAAAATATCTTATTAACTATTGATACATTAGTACCATATCTAATACTAGGACAAGCCATTGGTAGATGGGGTAACTTCATAAACAAAGAAGCCCATGGAGCAGTAACAACTCTAGGACACTTAAAAAGTTTAAATCTCCCAGACTTCATAATAAACGGTATGTATATTAATGGTAACTACTATATACCAACATTCCTATATGAATCATTATGGTGTTTCTTGGGATTCATACTACTACTAATTATCAGAAAAAAAGATAAATATAAACATAATGGTTTATTAGTAAGTTTTTACTTTATATGGTATGGTATAGGTAGATTATTTATCGAAGGATTAAGAACAGATAGCCTATATTTAGGAGTATTCAGAATAAGTCAAATCGTATCAGTTATGCTTATATTAATAGGTATAATAGGAATTATCTATATAAGGAGGAAGTCATGGAAAAATACAAAGTAGTAATAGTAGGAGCAGGAATAGCCGGTATGAGTGCTGCGATTAACCTAAAAAGAGCCGGTATAAACCCATTAATAATAGAAAATAATGCCCCAGGTGGCACACTAAACTATATACCAAATATCGAGAATTATCCTGGTTATGAAAGTATATCAGGCCCTGATCTAGCTATGAATATATATAATCAAGTAAATAATCTAGATATAAAAATAAAATCACTAAATATCAGTAGCATAGATTTAGATAAAAAAATAATCAATAACGATATAGAATTTGAGTATTTAATAATAGCTACAGGTAGAAAGAGTAGACTTCTAGGACTAGATAACGAAAAAAAATTACTTGGAAGAGGAATAAGTACTTGTGCTTTATGTGACGGAATGTTCTATAAAGATAAAGATGTTATCGTTGTCGGTGGTGGAAATTCTGCTTTAACAGAAAGTCTATACTTATCTAATATCTGCAACAAAGTAACTATTGTCATAAGAAGAGATAACTTTACCGGAGATAAATATCTAATAGATAGAGTATCTAATAAAAAGAATATCAAAGTAATAACTAATAGCAATATCATAAGCTATAATACTAAGAATGATACCCTAGTATCAGTAACCCTAGATAACAAAAAGAAAGTCAAAACAAGCGGTGTATTCTTAGCTCTAGGTGGAATACCAAATAGTCAGTCTTTCAATGTCGAAAAAGAAAATGATTATATTCTAGTAAATGATAAGTATGAAACAAACATCCCTTATGTATATGCCATAGGTGATGTAATAAAAAAAGACTATTACCAGCTTACTACCGCTGTTTCAGATGCCGTAATAGCCTCAAATAACATCATAAGAATAAATAAGTAATATAGTCATATATTAAAGTAAGAAAAGACACGCAAGAATATTTACATTAATAAAAAATAATGATATAATTTGTATATAGTATGAAAGGAGAATGAATATGGAACCAAGTTCAATAATAATCATTGTAATAGTAGGAGTAGTATTACTATTAGTCTTCTATGTAATCGGAGTATATAACAAACTAGTAAATGCCAGAAACAAAGTAAAAGATCAGTTTGCTCAAATAGATGTACAACTAAAGAGAAGAAGTGATATGATACCAAATCTAGTAGAAACAGTAAAAGGTTATGCTAAACACGAAGAAAATACCTTCAAGGAAGTAGTTGAAGCTAGAAATAAAATGAATACTGCTGGTAACATCAATGAAGAATTAGAAGCATCAAATGCTGTTACTGGAGCTTTAAATAAACTATTTGCTTTATCAGAAGCATATCCAGAACTAAAAGCTAATGAAAACTTCTTATCTCTTCAAAAAGATTTAAGAGAAACCGAAGACAAACTTAGTTATGCTAGACAATTTTATAATGATTCTGTCTTAATGTATAACAATACAAGAGAAAAATTTCCATCAAATATCGTAGCAAACATATTTGGATTTAAGGAAATTAACTTCTTTAAAGCTTCAGAAAAAGATAAAGAAGTACCAAATGTTAAATTTTAGGACTAATATAGTCCTTTTTTGATAGGAGAATATATGAAAAAAATAAACTTATTAATTCTTGGTATTATATTATTAGTACCAAGTATCGCAATGGCTAATTCAATCAAAAATATAGATATGGATATCTATGTAGATAGTGTAGGTACCGCTCACATAACAGAAGCCTGGGATACATATCTAGACGAAGGTACCGAAGGATATAAACCATACTATAATTTAGGTAATAGTGAGATATCCAATTTCAAGGTAAAACTAAATAATAAAGAATACACATTTAACGATAACTATAATATAAATGCTTCATTTGATAGTAAAAAATATACTAATGGCTTCCATTATATTAATAATGGTATAGAACTATGTTTTGGCATCAGTAAATACGGAAATAACACTTATTATATTTCATACGATATCAGTAATTTCGTAGTCAAAACAAGTGATGACTATCAAATGATCTACTGGACTTTATTTCCATATGATTATAATCCAAGTCCAAGTAATATAAACATCAAAATACATAGTGATTTTAAGTATGCAGACACCCTAGATGTATGGGGCTATGGTAAATATGGAGCACCCTGCTACGTATATGATGGAGTAATAGAAATGACTTCTGATGGAAGTATTTCTAGTAGTGAATACATGACTATCCTAGTAAAGTTTCCAAAGGACACATTTAATCTAGATGTTACTTTAGATAAAACATTTGAAGAATATCTAAATATGGCTAACGATGGAGCAAGCAATTACATAGACGATCAAGATGACTACAATAACTATAATGCTACAAGTATAATAGACAAAATATTCATGGGCTTTACCGTAATTGTTTCATTCGCATTCCCAATTGCAATTATAGTAGTTTCAATAATAGTAGCCCAAAGAAACGGTTATGGCTATAAAAACAATAAGGTAATAAACAAGAAAGATACTCCATTCTTTAGAGAAATACCATGTAACAAAGATATATATTATGCCAATACTTTAACAAATCTAAACAAAAATCTGTATTCAGCATACAAAGAAACAAACATATTTGGTGCCATAATATTAAAATGGGTAAAAGAAGGTAAAGTAAAATTCAATATAGCCGGTGGAACCTCAAATAAAGAAAAAGGCAGCATTGATTTAACCCTAAATCCAACTTTTGATAATGTGCTAGAAAAAGAACTATTCGACATAATGCATGAAGCCAGCAAAGATGGTATATTAGAAACAAAAGAATTAGAAAAGTGGTGCAGAGACCACTATAGCAAGTTCTTCGGACTATTTACCAGAATAAATAATGTCCAGCTAGAAAAATTAAAAATTGATAATCACATATACAAAAGAACAAATAAAGAAGAATGCAAATGCAAAAATGTAATGGACGATACCATATATAAAGATAGTAAAGAGTTATATGGTCTAAAACTATATTTAAACGAATTCTCTAGTATCAATACCAAAGAAGTAATGGAAGTCCATCTATGGGATGAATACCTAATGTTCGCCTATATATTCGGTATTGCTGACAAAGTCGCTAAACAGCTTAAAAATCTATACCCTGAAGTAATAAAAGACTACAATATCGACTTTGATACCCTTTTATACATAAACTATATCAGTACAAGAAGTGTTAGTGCTGCGAGTAACGCAAGGTCAAGAGCAGAATCATACTCTTCTGGTGGAGGCGGCTTTTCTTCCGGTGGCGGAGGAGGAGGATCCTTTGGCGGAGGAGGTGGCGGTGGTGGTTTCCGCTAATGAATACATTTATAATAACAAAAAATACAGTATTGAAGTAATTAGAAAAAACAACAAAAATACTTATTTAAGAGTAAAAGATAACAAAATAGTAGTAACCACTAGTTACCTTACCACCAGTAGACAAATAACCAAACTAATCGAAGATAATACAACCTTTATCAATAAAGCCTTAGATAAAAGTATTAAGAAAAAAGAAGACGACACATTCAAACTATTTGGTAATAGTTACGATATAATATATGGCCCGTTTGATACCGAAATAAATAATAATAAAATATATACCAAAGACGAAAAAACATTTAATAAATACTATACAAAATACATAACCAATATATATAGCGAAAGATTAAATTATTGGTATAATATCTTCGAAGAAAATATCCCATACCCCAACTTAAAAATTAGAAAAATGACTAGTAGATGGGGAGTATGCAATATAAAAAATCACAATGTTACTCTAAATTCAGAACTATCAAAGTATGATATAAGTGCATTAGATTATGTCATAGTCCATGAACTATCCCATTTCATTCACCATAATCACTCTAAAGACTTTTGGCTTTTAGTATCAAAGTATTATCCAAATTATAAAGATATAAGAAAAATGTTAAGAAGTTAAGAATATAGTTTAAATTATATTCTTTTTTTCATGATCAATAATCAAAATGCCACATATCTAATAATTCTTGGTAATAATCAAATAATTTAAACTTTTTTTCAAAAAAATGGCAAAATCAAACACCAATTCTTGTATATAAGTATGAAGGGATAAAAAGGAAGGAAAGGAGAATATAAATATGAGTTAAAATAACAAAGAAAAATACTATATACAAATTAAAGAATGGAGATGATAACAATTTACAAAGGATTTAAATTTAGACTATACCCAAATAGCACGCAGAAAGAAAAAATAAACAAAACTTTTGGATACAATAGATTCGTTTATAATCATTATCTAAATCAAATAAGAAAGGAAGGCTATAAAAATGTTAATTATTATATCAAAGATTACACAACCAATTTAAAATATGCTTATCCATTTTTAAAAGAGGCTAATCCAATACTTATTAGAAAAACATTATATAGACTTGAAGATAATTATAAAAGATATCTTAATAGTAGTTTTGGCTATCCAAAGTATAAAAGCAAATATGCCAAAAACTCCTATACTATAACTCTTACCAGTAGTAATGTAGGCCCAAACTGTCAAAATGTAAGCCTAGATTTAAAAAACAAACGAGCCGAGTTGCCAGAGTTAGGAATATTAAAAATAAAAGGTTATAGGCATACTCAGCAGATAAATGGTAGAATAGCCAATTACACAATTTCAAGAGAAAAGAATGGTAAATACTATATAAGTCTTTTATTTGAATTAGCTACCGTTAATAAAATAGTACCTAGTGTAGTAGTGGGCTTAGATCTTGGTATAAAAAAATTAATAACACTATCAGATGGTATAACCTATAATAACAACAAATATATAACAAAATATGAAACTAAAATAAAAAAAGAACAGCAGAATTTATCAAGAAAACAAAAAGGAAGCAAAAACTACTACAAAAATTTAAAAAAGATAAATGTACTCTATGTAAAACTGTCTAATTCCAGGAAGTATTATACTCATAGTATAACCAAAGAAATAACGGACAATTATGATATTATAAGTACAGAATCCTTAACCACAAAAAAGATGATAATGAATAAACAAAACCATTTATCAAAAAATATCGTTGATGTTACACTAAGCGAAATACTAAGGCAGTTAGAGTATAAATCAAACGAAAAAGGTAAATATTTTTATAAAATAAGTCCATATTATCCATCCAGCCAAACGTGCAGTGTATGCGGTAATATAGACAGAAAATATAAAAATTTAGATGAAAGAATCTACAAATGTGATAAGTGTCAAAGCATATTGGATAGGGACTATAATGCCAGTATAAATATTATGTTTGAAGGATTAAAATTATATATGAAAGATGCTAAAGGAAAGCCTATAACTACAAGTTAAAAGCACTATTTCTTTAGGCAAAAAATAAAGTACGGTAGTCAATATCGGAATTAATGTCTGCGAGTGAAGTTAATGCTAACTATCACAAACAGAAATATATCACCTTGAGGTGATAATAAATATTTTAATACTTACGTCAAAGATACTGCAAAAAATGTCGATGATATATTTTAGCTAGTTTTGTCGAATTAGTATAAATAAAAATATTTATGTGCTAAATTATAAAAGAGAGGTGAATATTATTGCTGAGGACCTATATGGAGTTTAGAAAGGGGATTCTGTTTATTAGACTAAAAGGAGACCTAAATAAGAATACAATAAAAGGAGTGATAGATGAAGACTTTAAATACGTCGTGTTAAATCTTGACGATATGTATTCAATAGATAGTTATAGTATAAAATATATAAATAAAATATACAAAAATATTGAATGCACAGATGGAAAGATGATTATTTGTGATAAATTCAATATCACAAAGAAACTATTAAAGGACATCCCAAAAATAGATAATGAATACGATGCATTCAAATTATTTGAAAGGATGATATAAATGAATAAATATGAAGAAGTAATAACCTCCACTAGTGGCATGGTATATATGATAATAAATAAATATTTCAAAGGCTATGATAAAGAAGACCTATATCAGGTTGGTGTAATAGGAATAATCAAAGCATATAATAACTATAAAAAAGAACACAACACAAAATTCTCTACATATGCCTATACATATATCTATGGTGAAATATATACATATATAAACAATTTAAGAGGAATAAAACTAGCTAGAGAAAATTACTCTTTATATAAAAAAATAAATGAAGCTCAAAACATATTAAGACAAAAATTAATGCGAGAGCCATCAACATATGAATTATCTTCATTTTTAGAGCTTGATTACAAATTAATAGAAAACATAATTACTAGCATGCAAAGTATAGATAGCCTAGAGCGAACTATAACAAGTAGTGACAAAGATTTATCACTATTTGATACTGTTAGTGATAATAAGGACTATTATAATATTGACTTTTTCATGCTAAATGAAGAAATAAATAGTCTTCCAGAGCCTTGGAAAGAAGTAATAAAACTAAGGTACTTTGAAGACAAAACGCAAAGCGAGGTAGCAAGAATGCTCGGCATGAATCAAGTAGAAATATCCAGGGGAGAAGCAAAAGTATTGCAAAAAATACGAAAGAGTTACCAAAATGTAATCTAAATAAGCAACAAATCCTCAAAATGTAACCAAATGGTTTACATAAAAAATATGCATTTTATGAGAAAATAAATTTAAGGTGATGTTTTGTGAAAAGAAAAGATAAACACTTGGATGTTTATGAACTTATTGCAAAAAATATTAAATACTATCGCAAGAGTAGAAATATGACGCAGGCTGAATTAGCAGAAAAAACAGAATATTCTCATGAGTTCATAAGAAGAATCGAAGCCCCCAACAGCAAAAAAAACTTTTCAATAGATGCTGTTAGCAATATAGCAAATGCCCTCGATATTGATATAAATTTATTATTTGAAAAAAGAGAAGATAAAGAAGGAAAATAGTCAAAAAAAGACTATTTTTTTCTTATATATATTTTATTAATTAACAAAATATAGTATAATTATGGGGTAGGTGATCAGATGTATAAAAGTCAAGAAGAATTATTTAACTTTTTATCCGGTGCATTTAATGTTAAATTAAGATTAATAAATAAAGAATATAATTATATAAGAAAAATTGATATATGGAACTATCTAAAAATAAACAAATGGAGTAAAGCCAAAAATTTAACTCTATCAGAAATGGTCAATGATATTATCGAAGTAGACATAACCAAAGTAGATTTATTTTTAAAAGACCATCTAAAAAAAGAAAATAAAAGTGTAGTAGATTAGAAGGTGAAATCATGAGTATAAAAACAATAAACATAACAATCGATGAATTAATCGAAAAATTCAAAAAATACAACAATAACGAAAAAGACATAGATTTAATAAGAAGAGCATATGACTATGCTGAAAAAAAACATTTCGGTCAAAAAAGAATATCTGGCGACGACTATATATTACATCCACTTAACGTTGCCCTAATATTAACCGAAATTTCTGCTGATGCTCCATGCATGGCCGCTGCTCTTCTTCACGACACCATTGAAGATTCAGATGCCACTAAAGAAGAAATAGAAAAACTATTCGGTAGCGAAGTCGCCCTTCTAGTAGACGGCGTAACAAAAATAAATAAAATAAACTTCAATTCCGATTCCGAAGCTTCAGCAGCATATCAAAGAAAAATCCTCGTAGGCCTATCCGAAGATGTAAGAGTAATAATAATCAAACTAGCGGATAGACTTCATAATATGCGCACCCTCGACGTCATGTCCGAAGAAAAGCAAAAGAAAAAGGCTAAAGAAACCCTTGAAATACTGACACCTGTAGCCCATAGATTAGGTATATACAAAATCAAAAGCGAGCTAGAAGATCTATCCTTACGCTACCTAAAGCCCGATGCTTATTTTGACATCGTAGAAAAACTAAACCAAAAGAAAGTCGAACGAGATGCCGCTGTTAGTAAAATGATGGACGAAGTATCAAGTCTTCTAAAAGAACACAACATTCCCCATGAAATCAAAGGCCGAAGCAAGAGCATATACAGTATCTATAACAAGCTATCCAAAGGCAAACCCTTTAGCGATATCTATGACATATTAGCCCTTAGAGTATTCGTAGACACCGAGCAGGAATGCTACATAGCCCTTGGTCTAATACATTCCAAATACAAACCCGTTCCCAAAAGATTCAAAGACTACATAGCCATGCCTAAAACAAACCTATACCAATCACTACATACAACAGTTTTCGGTATCGATGGAGAACTATTTGAAATTCAAATCAGAACCTATGACATGGATAAAATAGCAGAATACGGTATTGCCTCTCACTGGTCATATAAAGAACACAAAGATGGCGCCGCTGCTTCAAAAGACATCATGGAACAGAAACTTCAAATATTCCGAAACATCATTGAACTAAACGAAGACTCATCAACTCCCGAAGAATTCGTATCCTCAGTAAAAAAAGACATTCTCTCAAGTGATGTAATTTACGTCTACACCCCCAAAGGCGACGTCATGGAATTACCCGAAGGCAGTACCCCAGTAGACTTTGCCTACAAAGTTCACAGCGAAGTAGGTGACCGCATGATAGGAGCCATCGTCAACGACAACATAGTTCCCCTAGATTACAAACTAAACAATGGCGATATCATAAAAATAAACACCAATAAAGCTAGCACACCAAGCAAAGATTGGCTATCATTCGTCGTAACAACAGGTGCCAAAAACAAAATAAGAGCCTATTTCAGTAGACTTGAAAAAGACGAAAATATCGAAAAGGGTAGTGACGCTCTAGAAAAAGAATTACGAAAAAGCAATCTATCAATAAACGAATTCCTAACAAACAAGAATATTGATACCATTTTAGACGAACTAAAGCTAAATGACGTCGATGATCTATACGTCAACATCGCCCTAGGCAAATACACACCTAGCCAAATAATCAAAATCGTCAACAAGCCTGAAGAGGAAAAAGTAGACATCGCCGCTAAAATTAACGAAACAAACTACAGCAAAGCAAGTTTCTCCAACAACGACGTCCTAGTAGAAGGCATGAACGAAATAAAAGCCAGCCTAAGTTCCTGCTGCAAACCAATCCCAGGAGACAACATCATAGGATATATCACCAGAGGATCAGGCATAACCGTCCACCGCAGTACCTGCCGAAACATCATTGACATCGACGAAAGACTAATAAACGTTAAATGGAATGATAACGTTACCAAAAAATACCCATCAGACATCTTGGTATACACAAATGCCTTTGACAACCTATTAGACATAATAACCAAAGCCTCTTCCAGTGGTATCATTATTGACAGCATTTCCACAATAAACAAAAGTGATTATAAAGTCTACAATATGACCGTTCTAGTAGAAAACAAAGAAAAACTAGAAAAATTTATCAACGATTTACTAAATTTAAAATTTGTACAAAAAGTAGAAAGAAGTGTTAATTAATGCGTGTATTAGTTCAAAGAGTAACATCTGCCAATGTCAAAGTAAACAGCAAAGTAGTAGGAGAAATAAACAGGGGACTACTCTTATTCGTAGGCTTTACTCAAAGCGATACCACAAAAGAAATAGACTACATGGTAGATAAAGTGATAAATCTTCGTATATTTGATGATGAGAATAGTGTGATGAACAAAAGCTTACTTGACACTGAGGGTAGCATCCTATCAGTTAGTCAGTTCACCTTATACGCTGATGCCACCAAAGGACGCAGGCCATCATACATAAATGCCCTAAATGGAGACAAAGCCATAATTCTATATGATGAGTTCAATAAAAAGTTAAAAGAAAAAAACGTCAAAGTAGAGACCGGTATCTTTGGCGCTGATATGCAAGTAGAACTAATAAATGATGGTCCAATTACCATAATGCTAGAGAAGTAGAGTTATCTACTTTTTTCTTTTATTCCTCTCGTGCCTATAGTCACTCAAGGTTTTCTAATGCCTAAGGTCATTAGAAAAAAGTTTAGAGCCTATAGTCTCTAAACTTAAGTATTATTTATTTAGTTCTTTTTAAAGTATATGCATTTTTAGAAATTTTTTCTAGTCCTTCATCTTGTGGTAATTGTAGTCCCCAACTTGATAAATAATTAGTATAATCATTGCACTCATTAATTTGTTTAATAAATCTCTTAGCTTCTCTTAATGCCTTTTTATCTTTTCCATTTTCTAAATATATTGAAACATCTTTAATAACATCAAACCAGCCTCTGACATGTCCTTTAACCATAAATTCTTTTGCTAATAAATAAGTTATAATATAACTATAATTTTTAAAATATATATTTTTTGTTTCTAATTTGTCTACAGTCATATGATATTTAGATTTACCAATATAAAATTCATTTATATTTTGAGAAACCTCTTCATTTTGTTTTTCAATTTCACCATCAGTGATTATTATTGTTTTGATACGTTCGTCTTCAATTGGCTTAGCATCCTTATCTACTTTACCAGTACTTGGAACAGGCCAAGCGGGAAAATGGTATGTTACTCTTGTTACTTTTAATGGCTCATTTTCTTTTAATTCTCTAATCCTCATAATATTCCTCCTATAACAATTTAATATTGTAGCAGATTTACACTTTTTTGTAAACAGTAGTAATTATTAAAATTGCAAAATAGGTAGTCTGTATTATTGTCAAAACATAAAAGATATTGTATAATCAACTAGGAGGTTAACATGATAAAAGTAGAAAAAATCTCAAAAAAATTTACTAAAGAAATAAAAAATAAAGAGAAGATAGAGTTCTATGCCGATAAGGATATTACTTTTGAAGCAAAAGATGGAGAAATACTAGGCATTCTTGGTCCAAATGGAGCAGGTAAAACAACATTACTTAGAATGATCTCTGGTATTATGACTCCTTCCAGTGGTACAATTACCATTGACAACTTAAACTACAAAGAAAATGAATTAGAAATAAAGAAAAGAATATCATTCCTAACAGGTAATACCAAACTATATAAAGATTTATCAGCTTATGAATTACTTACCATGTGCGGTGAATACTATGGCCTAAGTACAAAAGAAATAAAAAGTAGAATCAAAGATCTAACGGATAGATTCAAAATGAAAGACTTTTTATATCAAAGAATAAGTTCACTATCTACCGGTCAAACTCAAAGAGTATCAATAGCAAGATGCTTAGTACATAATCCAAAATATTATATCTTAGATGAACCCACTAGCGGACTAGACATTATATCTAGCAAAGTAATACTAGATACCATCAAAGAAGAAAGAAATAAAGAAAAATGTATCCTATATTCAACTCATTATATGGAAGAAGCTGACACCATATGTGATAGAATAATATTTATAAATAAAGGCGTAATCATTGCTGCAGGTACTCCAAGTGAGATAAAAAAGAAAACCAATACTAACAATTTAAGAGATGCCTTTTTCGTATTAGCAGGTGATAACAATGAATAACATAAAAATAACCATAAAAAAAGAATTAAGATCGGTAATAAGAGATAAAAAATCATTACTTATGATGGCCTTAACACCCTTATTTATTCCCATATTCGTAATATTAATGTCTTACATGTATGAAACACTAACCAGTGATAGTAAAGAGACAAAATATCAAGTAGGAGTCGATTATTCACTAAATAGCACTGAAAAAGAATTATTAAATCCTGATATAGAAGTAATTAAATATGATAGTCTAAACGATATGAAAGCCGCCTACAAGAAAGATAAAATAATAGCCTATATCACAAAAGAAAATAATAGTTATAATATATATGCAAATAGTAAAACAGAAAATGGTAGTATGGCCCTAATGTACTTAACAAGCTATCTAGATAGTTATAATAGTTATCTAGGTCAAAACTATTTATTAGAAAACAATATCGATATAAATAAAGTATATAATAACATCAGTTATACCACTAATGAATTAGAAGGAGAATCAATGTTTGCTAGTGAGGTAGTTCTAATGGCAGTAACCTTTACTATAATGGCTATAACACTATCAAGTATTTATGCTTCAACAGATAGTACTGCCGGCGAAAAAGAACGTGGTACTTTAGAAACACTTTTAACATTTCCAATAACCAGAAAAGAACTAATATTAGGCAAATACTTCTCAATATGCATATCCGGTATCATTACCATGTTAATAGGAGTGATTCTATCTATAGTATCATTATTCTTTGTGAAAAATAACTTTACCATCTATGATAATGTAATATTCAACATAACACCTAGCACAATAGTTCTAACTATCATAATATTATTATTTTATACATTATTCATATCAGGTCTATGTATAGCAATAGCTAGCTTTACTAAGACCTTCAAAGAAGCCCAAAGTGCGCTTACTCCAATAAGTCTTATCACTTGTGTACCAATGTTTTTAAGTATGTTAAATATTAATTTAAATGGTATATTAAACTTTATCCCAATAGTAAATCATACCATAGTAATAAATGATATTTTAACCGGCACAATAAATATCAGTAACATATTAATAACCATAATATCATCAACTATTTACATAATAATATTAATATCATTAATAAGTAAAATATATAAGAGTGAAAAAATCTTATTTAACTAAAGTATTATGCAAAAAGAGTTCCTTCACTGTGCCCAATGCAAAATCCCTAGACTAACGTCCAAAACGTTCAGTGATACAAACTCTTTTCACAAAGTAATATATTGCAAAATTAGTAAAAAGGCAATTACCTTATTTGAATTACCCAATTAGTCAATAAAAAAAATAACAAAATACAATTGACAATACCCCAGATAAATTATATAATAAGTATAGATTTTCTATTACTATGAGTGACAAATAGTATATAAAAAGATAGAAACGGTTGGTTTCGATAAAAACCAAATAAAAGAGCACATTAGTGAAGTAGGGTGGCACCGCGGATATATATTCGTCCCTATAGATTATTAATGTGTTTTTATATTATTAGAAGGGAAAGATAAATATGAAAAACAAATACAGAACAATCTATTGTGGTGAAGTATCTACCACAAACATTGGTGAAGAAATAAGAGTAGCGGGCTGGCTCGAACAAAAAAGAAACTTAGGTAGCCTAGTATTCATGACACTAAGAGACGAAACAGGTGTAATACAGTTAATCAGTGAAGATATCGAAAGTTTTAAAGATATCACAAGAGAAAGCACTATGACCGTAACTGGAACAGTAAGACATAGAGTGGAAGGTATGACTAATCCAAATATGAAAACAGGTGAAGTAGAAGTCCTAGTATCCTCTTTTGAAGTACTAGGAGAAGCTCAAAATGTCCTACCATTTGAAATCAGTAGAAGTACAGATGCCTTTGAAGATACCAGATTAAAATACAGATATCTAGACTTAAGAAATCCAAAAGTCCATGATAGAATACTATTCAGAACAGAAGTATTAGATTACATGAGAAAAATAATGAAAGATATGAAGTTTACCGAAATACAAACTCCAATCATTACGGCTTCCTCACCAGAAGGAGCAAGAGACTTCATAGTACCATCAAGAAAGTACAAAGGAAAATTCTATGCACTACCTCAAGCACCACAAATATTCAAGCAATTACTTATGTGCTCAGGATTTGATAAATACTTTCAAATAGCCCCATGTTTTAGAGATGAAGACCCAAGAAGTGACAGACTATATGGTGAGTTCTATCAATTAGACTTAGAAATGTCTTTTGCAACAGATGAAGATGTCTACGAAGTAGGAGAAAAAATTTTCTATGACATATTCACTCATTTCAGTGATAAAGAAGTATCTCCAAGACCATTCAGAAGAATACCATATAGAGAAGCAATGTTAAAATATGGTTCAGATAAACCAGACTTAAGAAATCCATTAATAATTGAAGATATTACTGATATCTTATCTAAGAGTACTTTTGAGCCATTCAAAACATCTTACATCAGAGGTATAACAGTAACTAATATAGATAAATCAAATTCATGGTATAAATCTATTGAAGAATATATGAAGAGCGTTGGCGCCGTAGGTCTATCATACATCAAAGTAAATGAAGATATGACTTTCAAGTCTTCAATTGACAAGTTCCTAGATGACAGTTTAAGAAAAGAGTTAACCGAAAAATGTCATTTAACTCCAGGTAGTGCTTTATTCGTACTAGCGGACTCTAAAAATAAAATTAACAAACTAGCAGGTCTTCTTAGAATAAAACTTGGTAATGAACTTGACTTAATTGATAAGAACAAATATGAATTCTGCATAGTAAACGATTTCCCTATGTATGAATATAATGAAGAAGATGGTAAGTATGACTTTGGACACAATCCATTTAGTATGCCTCAAGGTGGCCTAGATGCCTTAAAAGAGGATAATCTAGAAAATGTCCTTGCATATCAATACGACTTTGTATGCAATGGTTACGAGATGGCTTCAGGAGCCGTTAGAAATCATGACATCAAAATAATGAAGAGAGCCTTCGAACTAGCGGGCTATACTGAAGAAGATGTCGAAACAAAATTTAGAAGTCTATACACAGCCTTCCAATACGGTGCTCCACCTCATGCAGGTATGGCTCCTGGTATTGATAGAATCCTAATGCTCCTAAAAGATGAAGAAAACATAAGAGAAATGGTAGCCTTCCCACTAGGAGCTAATGGCGCAGATGCTATGATGGGTTGTCCTGGTGAAGTATTTGAAAAACAACTTAGAGAAACACATATCAAGGTAAGAGACTAGTAAATCAAATAGGGGGAATATTATGAAAAAAGATTATGCAGCAATATTTCAAAAGATTGAGCAAGACGATGTTACCTATTATGTACCAATTGATGTCGCTGAAGGCATATATTCAGAAAGAAACAATACCTTTACTGCCCACAATGTTGCTTTAAAGCATATAATAGCAGGTGAAGACTATGGTTATTGCGATAGAGAAAAACTAACAGAAATAGTAAATAAGAGAAAATATCTTGGTCTACCAATTACTAAAAAAATATTATTAACTAGCTTAAGAAAAGGTACTTATATTAGAATTAAACATGAGTCTGACCCACCATTTATTAGATATATAAAAAATGACGAGAATAAAGTCTTAACAGAAGACGATATTACAAATTACTATACAAAATATTTCTCTGAAAGAATTAAATATAAAGATAGTGCTTCCAAAGAAAAAAAATTAAATATAAAAATTGATGTAAATAAAATATATAATGCAATAAAGAAGAAAATACCAACTCAAGATGATCACATTAAAGAAATACTATCAATAATATGGCGTAACTTCAACAACTATCAAAACACAAAATCGAGAAGTATGCTAATAAATGGTGAAAAAGGTTCTCATAAAAAAGAAATATTTAATACGATTGAAGAAAATATTACCATTCCAGTACTAAATACTAGCATTATAAATAGGTACAAAAATAATATAGAATTAAACTCTGTTAGTGATATCTTAATTGATCTCTTAAAAAAATGTAATTATGATATAAAGAAAGCTGAGACAAGTATTATTGTAATTAATGATATAGATACCATAACAATATCAGATCAGAGTGATGTCCAATTGTTTAGTCCATATCAAACAGATTTGGCAAAATTAATAAATGGTTTTCCATTTACTGTAGAAATAGATGGCGATAGTTACACGATAGATACTAGTAAAATGTTTATTGTTTTAATGGGTGATTTTATGAAGCCTGAGGAGGAGATTTCTCCGGTTAAGGGCTTCCATAACATTCCAGATAGCCAAAAGAAAAATACGACTAAAACAGATTATATTACTCAAGGTTTAATTGAGGAACTTGCTACATCAATTCAGACTATAATTGAACTAGATAAACCTACCAGAGAAGAATACATTGAAAGTATTAACAAAAATGAAAATAATTCTTTAAATATTTCTAAAAAGTTTTTGCAGAGTTTGAATATAAAATTAACTGTTGAGGATACAGCGATTAAAAGGATATCCGAGATTATAGAGAAAAATGGTTATTCCGAGGAGCAAATCGATGAAATGATTGATAAAGCTCTTTCACAAGCAACTTTTGAAATTGCTATAAATCCTAATGCATATGAAGAACTTATTATTGACGAAGAAACTATTTCTAATAATAATAAATATAAATTAGTAAGGAGAAGAAAATAAATAGATTTTCTTTTTCTTTATTTCCCCTTCAGCCTGTAGTCTTGCGGGGCATAAGTGAGCCTAATGTCTCACTTATGAAAATATTTTTGTATAATTATTGTCAAATAATGATAAATGTATTGAATATAAAATATACCTATGATATAATTAAGATACCTAGAGGATGCGACATCTTTAGTATAAAACCGACTAAAGATATTAAACGGGGAGCTAATATAGTTTATGTGTTGAATACCTATCATTGATAGGGATCCTAATTAGATTATTGTGCTGACCCACCTGTGACTTACGCCGCGGGTTTTATCTTACAGAGTCGGTCCATCTGGGTCTTTTTTTTATCTAAAATTTATGCTATACTAATATGCGTGAGGTGTAATAATATGAAAGAAATTAAAAATAAAACAATATATACTCCTGATAACGTTAAGAAGTTTCTTGAAGTATATTATTTTGAAAAAGTAAAAGTACCAAGATTAATAATAAATATTTTAATAATATTAGTAATTATCTATTTCTTTACTAAAGATAATAAAGTATTCTTAGACTATACAACATTTATCTTTTGCCTATTTGGAATCATAGAATTAAATACCACAATGTTACCAAAATTAAATTATCGTAAATTAGCAAAGTCTAAAGATAGTGTCTTAAATACAAAAATAGAATATCTATTCAAAAAGAATAACTTTAAACTAAGTTCTAACAAAGATGAATATATAGATTATAATTCATTATACAAAGTATTAGAAACAAAAGAAGCATATTATTTATATATTAATAAATCTAGAGCTTTGATCGTAGATAAAAAAGATATGTCAGATAGTGATATTACTAATCTTACTAGTACTTTAAAAGAACAAGTATCAAAATATGAGGAAAAATAATATGTTTGAAAGAGAAATAAATTTAATTGGTGAAGATAATTATCTTAAATTAAAAAATAGTAATATCCTAGTAATAGGAGTAGGCGGGGTAGGTGGCTATGCTGTTGAAGCATTAATAAGAAGTGGTATCGAAAATATTACTCTAGTAGATTATGATAATATTGATATATCAAATATTAATAGACAAGTAATAGCTTTATCGTCAAATATTGGTAATAGTAAGGTAGAAGAATTTAAAAAAAGAATACTGAGTATAAATAGTAATGTTAAAGTAAAAATAATCAAAGAAAAAATAAATGAAGATAATATAAATTTATTATTTGAAGAAGATTATGACTATATAATAGATGCCTGTGATACCATGATTGTAAAGAAACTGTTAATAAAGATGTGTCATAAAAAGCATATAAATCTAACAACTGTCTGCGGTATGGGTAAGAAATTAGATCCATCTAAAGTAGAAGTTAGTGATATCAGAGATACTAATTATGATCCGCTAGCTAAAGCCTTAAGAAAATATGTCAAAGACGAAAAGATTAGAGATAAAGTAATATGTGTATCAAGTACTGAAGAACCAAGAAAAACAAATAAAACAATGATTACGTCAATGATAATGGTACCAAGTACTGCTGGTATACTTGCGGCTTCTCATGTAATAAATAGTATTATAAAAGAGAATAAATAATAATAATTTTATTCTCTTTTTACATTGTATCTAATTTATCCATAATATCTTTTAATATTTTTTCATTTTTATTTTCTTTAGGATGGTAATATTTCTTACCAAGTAATACATCAGGTAAATACTGCTGCCTTACATAATCATTCTTATAAAGATGTGGATATTTATAATCATTAGAAGGATTTCTTAAATGTTTAGGAACATCACCAACATTACCACTTCTAACATCATTTAAAGCCTCGTCAATTGCTGCTTCGGCACTATTACTTTTTGGAGATAATGCAAGTTCTATAACAATTTCCGCAAGTGGAATTCTAGCCTCAGGTAGTCCCAGTCTCAAAGCACTATTAATCGCGGCATCTACTCTTGGTCCCATACTAGGATTAGCAAGACCAATATCTTCATAGACAATAACAGATAATCTTCTTACAATAATATCTAAGTCTTCAGCCTCAAGTAATCTAGCCAAATAATGCAAACTAGCATTAACATCACTACCTCTAATAGATTTTTGAAAAGCTGAAATAATATTATAATAATTGTCACCATTCTTATCAATAAATAAATTAGGCTTATTATTAATCTTCTTAATCAAATCAATATCTATCTTTTTATCAGAACTACTATAATAGGCTATTTCAAGAATATTATAAGCAAATCTTAAGTCTCCTGAAGAAATACCCGCTAGATAATTAATAGTATCTTCGTCCATACTAATACCCTCTAAAATATTAGATTTAATAGCTCTATTAATACCATCTTTAATATTATCAACACTAAGTTCTTTTAATTCAAATAACTGGCATCTACTCCTAATCGCAGGATTAATAGCATGATATGGATTAGCAGTAGTCATACCAATCAAAGTAATAAGACCAGACTCTAAATATGGAAGTAATATATCTTGTTTATCTTTATTTAATCTATGTATTTCATCTACTAGTAAAATCATACCATTATATAACTTAGCTTCTTCAATAACAACATCAAAATCTTTCTTATTATTAATAACAGCATTAAGTGACCTGTAATTCATTCCCATTTCATTAGCAATTGCTGTTGCAATACTAGTCTTACCAATACCAGGGTGACCATATAATATCATTGAAAATAGTTTCTTATTCTTAACCAAATTATAAATAATCTTATCTTTTCCTACTAAATGTTCTTGACCAATAATATCACTAATACATTTTGGTCTTAATTTTACTGATAATAATTCTTCCATAACATCACCTAAACATATTAATTATACCATTTTAAGATATTATTGACAACAAATATATTCTGTTATATAATAATTATCCATGAAAGAACGAGGAGAAAATAATGAAAAAATATAAATTACAGCAGCAAATGCCAGAGTTTGAAGAATATTCTGATGGTGCAACAATCGATAATATAGATAATATGTTATATCAAATAGAGACAAGTATCGGAAAAATAAAGACTTCATTAAACTTAAACACTATAGGAACATTAGCTTTTTCATTAAGCGGCTCTTATATGATAAGCGAAGCCTTGAATTCAGTTCAAAATAACAACACATCATATTTAATTTCCATTGGTGCCATAGGTTTAGGATTTGCCTTTCTTGAAACTATCCAGTTAAAGAAAAAAATAAATAGTATAACTGAACTAAGTGAAGCTAGAGGTAAACTATTACAACTAAAAAACTTTGCTGAAAGTTATATCTGTGGTTATAATTATGAATGGTATGACTATGATGATGAAATATCACGTATTAAAAAACGTGAAGAAAAATATCTACCTAATAAAACAAAAACAAGAAAGAAAAAATAAAGAAAATAATTAAAGTAAATAGAATTGCAACTATTTACTTTTTTTGGTATAATTTACTATGAAAGTAGTGAGTGTATGAAGTATAGTTTTGATAAAAGAACCAAAGTATTAATAATATTATTATCCATGTTTATAGGAGCAGTATTTGGATATATTTATGAAGTAATCTTCTATAAAATAGATACAGGTCATTTTATTAATCGTGGTACTACTTTTGGACCATGGATACCAATATATGCCTACGGAGCATTACTAATATATTTAACTACTAGTAAAATAAAAGATAAACCTATGTATGTATTCTTAATTAGTACTCTAGTATGTGGTATATTAGAATATACTATTGGTTATCTTTTATATCGTATAAGTGGTATAAGACTATGGGATTATAATACTGAGATATTAAACTTTGGTAATATAAATGGTTTTGTCTGTCTAAGATCAGTATTATTTTTTGGTTTATCAGGATTGCTTCTAATGTATCTAGTAGTACCAACAATAGAAAAACTAGCTCTAAATATATCCAAAAAGAAGTTTAGTATTATCAGTATAGGTTCATTTTCAATATTCTATGCTGATACTATCTATAATCATATAATAACCAAAATAATAAACTACATAAAATAAATATCATAATGAAGACCTTAGGCTTCATTATGCCTCTTAAGACTACAGGCTTAAGAGGTAATAAGAAAGTAAGTGATAACTTGATAAATATAGATAAATTAAATACTAAGAATAAAAAACTATTATCAGACTATATAATAGAACTAAAAACAATCAAGCAAAGAGATAAAGATACAACAGTTAATTCATATAGTGAAGATATATATAAGTATTTAGAATATATGGAAAATAAAAATATATCTAATGCTTTAGATATAAGCTATAATAATTTATTAGACTATTTAAAGTACTTAGACGATAATAAATATGAAGTATCTTCAGTAGCTAGAAAAATAGTATCTATAAAAGCCTTTCATAAATATTTAAGTGAAAATTATAAAGTAATAGATATAAGTACCAAGATAAATACCCCTAAATTCTATAGAAAACTACCTAATATCTTAACTATTGAAGAAGTAGATAATCTTTTAGATATAAAGTTAGATACTCCTTTTGATTACCGAAATAAAGCTATGTTAGAACTAATGTATTCCTCAGGACTTAGAGTAAGTGAATTAATTAATCTAGAACTTAGTGATATAGATTTAAATAATAACTATGTAAGATGTTTTGGTAAAGGGAGTAAAGAGAGAATAGTACCAGTAGGAGAATATTCCTCTAAATATTTAAGTATTTATATTAATGAATATAGAGATAGTATGAAGAAAGGCTATTATACTGAGAAGATATTTCTTAATAATCATGGTAAGGAAATGACTAGACAAGGTTTCTTTAAAATTATTAAGAAAATTGCTAAAGATAAAGATATTAATAAGAATATAACACCGCATATGTTAAGACATTCTTTTGCTACACATCTACTAAATAATGGAGCCGATCTAAGAACAATACAGGAGATGTTAGGACATTCTAGTATCTCTACTACACAAATATATACAAATGTAACAAATGATATACTAAAAGAAAACTATGATTTATATAAAAGAAGGGACTGATTACAATGAAATTAAATAAATTAATGTTTAGAGAATATGATATAAGAGGAATATGGAATGAAGATATAACCGAAGAAATATCTTATTATATTGGTAGAGCTTATGCTACTAAGTTATTAAGTTTAAAGAAAAATAAAATGATTGTGGGATATGACAACAGATTAAGTTCTCCTATTATCGAGAAGAATCTAGTAAGAGGACTTACTGATGGTGGAGTAGATGTAGTAAGATTAGGTCTAGTTACTACCCCTATGTACTACTATGCTTGGGATAAACTAGATATCCACTGCGGTATAATGATAACAGCTTCACATAATCCAAAAGAATATAACGGCTTTAAAATATCATATAATGGCATTCACAACTGTTTTGGTAATGAAGTAGTAGAATTATACTATATAATACTAAACGGCATCTATAGCGAAGGAAATGGCTCTATATCAAGTGCTAATATAAAAGAAGATTATATAAAGATGATAAATAGTCATATTAATATGGGTAATAACAAATTAAAAGTAATATATGACTGTGGTAATGGTACTACATCTATCGTAGCCAAAGATATTTTTGTAAGTAATGATAATATCGAATATATTCCATTATTTGCTGAATCAGATGGAACATTCCCTAATCACCATCCTGACCCAGCGGTAGAATCTAATCTTACTATTCTAAAAGAAAAAGTAAAAGAATTACACGCTGACTGTGGTATAGCCTTTGACGGTGATGGTGATAGAGTAGGAGTAGTTAATGAAAAAGGAGAGTTTGTTTCAATAGATAAATTCATGGTTATAGTATGGCGTGATATCTATAATAAAATAGATAAAAAAGAAGGCTTCTATGACGTAAAATGTTCTAAGGTAGTAAGTGATGAAATGATAAAACTAGGGCTTAAACCAGTTGAAGTAAGAACAGGTAATTCTTATACTAAAAAAATATCAGTAGACAATAATTACCCATTTGGCGGAGAATTATCAGGTCATTTATATTTCAGAGATAAATTTATCGGTACAGATGATGGTATATATGCTGGCCTAAGATTAGTAGAAATCTTGTCACGTAATCCTAAAAAAGTAAGCAAGCTTCTCGAAGGTATAACTAAATATTATGATTATCCTGAAGGAAAGTTTACAGTAGAGGACGCTAAGAAAGATATCATTGTAAATAGAGTAGAGGAGTACTGCAGGGAAAAGGGATATAATTATTCTAAAATAGATGGTATTAAAGCACTGTATGATGATGGCTTTGCTTTGGTAAGAAAATCTAATACAGGTCCTAATATAACTACTAGATATGAATCATCTGATAAAGAAAAATTAGAACTAATAAAAAAAGAGTTTGATAGTTTAATTATTAAGTATAGTAAGGAATAGAAAGGAAATAATTATGACTAAAAAACATAAAATTATAATTATTATATCTATTGTAGCAGTAATATTATTTACTATAATTATGGCGTTAACTAAAATAGAACTTGGAACTGGCGACTGGAAGTATGAACTAAAAAACAATTATCAAATATGGCGTGTTAACTCCAAGGAAATTATTATTGGGAAAGAAGAAGATGGAGTATTGACTCCTAGTATTAATGAAAATATTGTAAAGTTTAAATATAATGATAATTTTGTAGTAGTAGGGGTTAATAATAATTTTAATGAAGATAATCTAAAGTACTATATAATAAACTTAGATACTGACGAAATTACTGGTCCATTAAGTGAAAAAGATTTAACTAATCAAGACACAAATATAACTATGGACTGGATAAAAACTAAACCAGCACCAAAGGATGCCAAATATGAATAACGAAGATAGTAATTAGTTTAGATAATATAACTATGCACAAGCTTAAATTAGATTCAAATAACTAAAATATAAACAAAAGAATAGAGTAGAGTACCCTATTCTTTTATCATTAAAATAAATCTTTAGAACTATTGTTATTCTTTTTACATGACTTACAATCGTCTTTATGACATTCACAAGTAGTATCGTCATGTGTTTCGTCGTCTTTATGACAATTACAGTCAAAAGTATTAGACTTATCTAATTTATTATCAGTTTTAGATTTCTTTTCTTTTTTACTCATTTTAATTACCTCCATTAATATTATTAACGATAGGTAATATATTTATTCTTTAATTACTTAATATGAAAAAATTGGTATATTGTTCTTCCATTTATAGAAGTTAACATAATATTGATTATAGGAACTTAGATATTTTATTAAAAGATGATTAGTTGTTAAGCTAAAATTTACCAGTAAAATAAGTTATTTTATATATTAATAAATTATCTCTAAATATCTATATTATTTAATTATAAATTATATTTATATTGATATTATTCTACATATATTTATCTTTTATGTATATAATAAAATTAACTACAATTATTATTATATAGTTAATTTTAAATAATTTTAAATAATTTTAAATGTATAATCGTTAAGTTAAATAATTCTAAACTCTTTAGAATCACCATTTAATTTTATTATCTATTACTTCCCTATTTTTTAGTTAAAATTAAAGTAGGGGACTTATTATTCATTTTCAGGATGGTTTCCTTGTTCGAATCTTATATACTTTGAATCGACTATATTTTTTTTAAACCATTCTTGTTCTTCTTTACTATTGTTTACTAATCCAACAACAACAACCATATCTTTTTCATCTACATAGTTATAACTATAATTATCATATATGGATGCGCCATTATCATTAAAATAGTAGATTATTTTATTGTTAATATCATTTAATTCTTCAATACTTACATTACCTACTCTATTATCTGTTTCCACTTTACTACTGCATCCAGTAAGTGTTAACATCATAAGAGCACATACTAAAACTACAAATAATGTTTTTTTCATAAGTTTAATCATTCCTTTATAATTATAATATTTTAATTAAAACTTTTGGGCCATAATCTCAGCAATTTTATCTAAAACTTCGCTAGCGTTTCGTTCGTCAATCTTAGTATAGCCAAGTTCTCTTAATGCCTGTATTTTAGCGGTATTTAATTCCTGTGTACGTGATAATTTTTCTTCTTTTTTAGAGGCAAGCATATTTTCCCATTTTTTATGTGATTCTGCAAGTCTTGTACGTGAGGCTCCCCCATTACTATATAACGTCATCGCAGAGAACATAATGCTTTCAAAAACATATTGATTGTTCTCGTCAAAAGCAAATTTATTTGGATCAGTATATCCATAATTTTTTGAAAAATATGCTAAAATATATTTTAATTCTTTGATAGCGTTTAGGTTCTCTATAAAGTGATGTAAATAGGTAACTGTAGCCAATGCCTCCCCTTCTCTACCCTTATTTTCAAGGAGAATATTCTTAGACATTAAAGCAATATCATTTATTAATTCAATTTCATCCTTATTTAAACCTGTCAAATCAATACAAGTTTTTTCTTTCTTTTCTTCTTCTTTAGCACTATCAAAAATTTTACTACCAACGTTTTGTAAATATCCTTTATTCACATCTAAAGCAAGTATTTCGTCAGCACTCTTTACATTTAATAATTCAAATAATAGTTGACACTTTTCATTAGGTAATTTTGACAAATCAGTACTATCTAAGTAATTGTAAACCATTTGTCTAGATACTCCTAAATACTTAGCTAAATTAACCTTAGAAATATTTGCTTTTTTTAATATTAAATTTATTTTTTCTACAACATTCATAATTATGTTAAGCCTCCTATTGTTACCTACATATATTGTAACATTATTACTAAAAATATGTCAAGTAGTTTAATAAATGTTAATTTAAATATGAAGTGCAACAAATAAATTTGAAAAAGACACGTGAATAG
>UROI01000016.1 GCA_900549325.1 uncultured Mycoplasmatota bacterium
TTCGTTCAAATTTCTTTATCATTTTTGGTTTTCACCCATTATTTGACAAAGAACCCTTATTTCTAAGTTCTGCGACTACTGAAGGAGCATCCTTAAAAACATAATTATTTATTTCATAACCATGTTCTGTTTTCGTAGCAATTTGATCTACAGAATTTTCTAGTTCCTTTAATAATACTTTAGATACAATATCATTTTCTTGTCTTTGGACAAGTTCTTCTTTAATACCAAGTAATATATTACTGATACATCCAATCATCGCAGCATTTATGTTTTTCTTTTCTAATATATAATTAGAATTTTGTGTACTTCCATATGCTAAATCTAATAGAAAATAGGTATAAGCTAAATTTCCTTTATAATAATCTAAAATGTTATCTATCTTACTTGTCATAATAAACACCTCTTTGATAAATATGATCTTTATTTTTTCTTACTAAGTGTTTGACTTCACTTAGTTTAGTTATATCTTTGCCTGCATATTCGCTAAGTTTACTTCTAAATACTTTTAAGAAGTCTACACCTCTTACACCATATTCTCTATACATTGCATTTAATAACTTATCATTTTCTACGAAATAATCAAAATAATTATCTACGAGAAATAACATGAGTTCATCATCTACTGGTCTTCTGTTTTCTATATAAGTTGTCTTACTGTTATTATAGTCTAACGTATCTATAACATACATCTTACCATTATTATATAAAATATTATATCTAACATCATATAATTTTACGTTACTATCCGTTAGTAGTTTTATATCTTTTTCTGCTCTTATTGTGGCTTCTTCTAACTTATCGAGATTTACCTGTAGTGGATTTATATCACATAAGTTTTTGGCTTTTACATAAGGCATGGTATATCCTACTATTGTGCCCGCTACTATGATAACATTATTAGGCCATATAAAAGTACTATTTTTTATATCACTAAACCTTAATAAGAAATCTTTTGTATATCCTGCATCTTCTTCATCGAAATAGTCATTAAATACTTTATATACAGTATTATTTCTAGTATTTAAATAACATACTCCTTGGCAGCCTTGACCTAAATATTGTATTCCACTTAAATATGTATCAAAATGTTCTCTACTTACAAATTCCATAATACCCCCATTAGTGCATGGTATTATAGCATAAATTTAGAAAAAAAGCAAATCTTTGTTTGCCTGCTTCTTTGCTATTCTTTAGTTTTTTAATAATAAATATACATTAAAAATATTTTCTTGTTAAAATTCATTTGAAATAAACCATTTTAATTATCTATTTTATTATCATCTATTTTTATAAGTATAATACTTCAATAAATAGTTCTATTAATATTATCAAATATTGGATTATAAAATTATTACCTATAAAAACATTTCTGATAAATATTTTGCAATTCCATCTTCATCATTTGAATCTATAATTTTGTCGGCGTTGTTCTTTAGAACAATTGTAGCATTTGAAACTGCTACTCCTACACCAGCTGCTTTAATCATTGATAAATCATTATTATCATTGCCAATTGCAATAGTATTTTGAATAGGTATGGATAAATATTTGGCCAGTTTTTCCAGTGCAGTTCCTTTTGAAGCATCTTTGCTAATTATACTAAACCATATTTCTTCCTTTTTGTCATTTGATGTATCAATTATTCTTAATTTATATTGTTCTTCTACTTCTTGTTTATATTTTTTGATCTTTTCTTTATCACTACCAATAATCATAATTTGTTTAACGCCTTTGCTAAGCACTTCACAAAAATTATTGCTATTCAATAGAGTTTGCGAATCATTTCTAGTAAATTGAGTTACATATTCAGTATTGTCACATACGAAAATTGCTCTAATATTCATATTTGACACGTCCTCAAATATTTTTTTACAATCAGCAGATGATATATAAGAACAATCTATTATTTCATTATTAATATTATCAAATATTTCAGTGCCATTTGAAGAAATGAAGTATTGATTGGCATTAATTTCATTGGCAATTTTTGAGGTATGATATCTAGGTCTAGCAGTACAGACTACAACAATATTACCTTTTTGTATAACATTATTAATCACATCTTTTGTTATTGATGTTATTGTTCCATCTGAATGCCTTAATGTACCATCACTATCTATAGCAATTAAATATCTCATATCATTAATGTTACGATTTTGCATTTGATTTATATATATCAAACAACTCTAACATTTCTCTTGCAATACCTCTTTTATCTCCATATTCGTCAGCATTTTTTCTTAGTTCATTCTCAACATTTTCTAGTGGAATATATCTAAGTTCAAAATTACCATCTTTCTCATTATCTGTATAAGAAGTATTACTTAAATCTGGTTTCTTATCTGTTTTAACCTCATAATAGTATATTTCTATCTTTCTATTTTTACCTTCTTCTGGCCAGTCTTTATAATAGCCTAATGCCCTTGCAAATGGTGTCAAATCATAATCATCTAATTTTATTCCTGCCTCTTCCATTAATTCCCTACTAACAGTTTGAATAAGACTTTCTCCTTCTTCAACATGACCACCAGGAAATTGGTAGTTATTGTGTGAATAACCTAGTAAAATTTCATTATTTGAATTAATAATCAAAATTTTAACTCTTTGTACTACTTCTGTAATGTCTTCTTCACTTAAATTGTTTTTGTTCGTAATAATATCTTTCATTTTTCTCCCTTCATAATATGTTTTAATAACATCTAACATTTCAGAGTATACTTTTTTATTTTTTTTGTTTTCAGCCATACTATTATTTAATACTGACTTTAATTCAGACAACTTTATATATCTTAATTCATAATTAAATTCCTGTTCTACGATATCAAGATTAGTATTATCCATATTAGGCTTTTCGTCAGTTAGTATCAAAAAGTAATTAAATTCTGTATATCTATTTATTCCCACTTCAGGCCAATCTTTGCTATAGTATTTAATGGCATAAAATGGCTTTAAATTATTACTATTTATAACAAGTCCCGTTTCTTCTTGCACCTCTCGTTTTAGACATTCTTCTATAGTCTCTCCTTCCTCTAAGTAGCCACCGGGAAATTGATATGTTCCTTTGCAATATCCTAATAAAATTTCATCCCGTGAATTAATAATAACGCCTCTAGCTCTGTATATTCTTTCGTTGATATCATTTTCTTTTAAATTATCATCATTATGTACAACTATCTTCATATTCTTACCTCCTAATAAGATGTTTAAGCTTTTTTTCTTCTAATTCTGAAATATATTCCATACTTTTAATAAATTCTATAGGTGTGCTAGTGATGTCAACAACAGCGGCAATCTTGTCATTAGTTATTGTTCTGTACCTATCACTAATACTTTTTTTCAATAAAATTACTTCTCTACATGTGATTTGCTTTTTTTGCGGATGCAGTTCAAAATGTGGATTATCTAATTTAAAAACGCAAATTAGCACTTCTTCTGGAAATGATTTGGCTGCATTAAATTCAAGATTTATCGTTCTTGATGAAATAATATTATACTTATTACTTATTTCATCGAAAATTTCATTTTTCCATTGTAAACTAACATTCCATATAATTCCAACACATAATAGTTTATTTTCTAGTGATAGTTGGTTATAAACGTAAAGCAATTTTTCATAATTTTCAGGTGTATTTATATTATAGTACTCATTTCCAACATAACAAAATCTTTCTACATTATCCATTTCACTTTTTCTTTTAAAATAGTGATATAGTGATCCAGTTCCGTCATAACTATTAATAATACTACTAAACTGAATATAGTCTTTAACTTTTAATCCAACTATTGACTTAGAATCGCCATAGAACATAACATCATTAATCTCAGAATTAATAATCTCTCTGATTATTTCATCATCATAAAATGTATCTCCATATAAATAAACAATCTCATCATCAATTAGTTCCAAAGTATATTTACTTTTATAATAATCTTTGTATATTGGGCAATGCATTTTGGCTCCCTTTACATAATGATTATGATTGCTTGATGAAATTATTATGTTGGAATTAATATCATATTTTTTTATTAATCTTACGGTTCTTTCCAATAAATTTTCATCATTAATTTTAGCCTCCTGCTTACTAATTCCTAAATAGTCATTCCATCTTTTGCCTTTTCCTGCTGACATAATTACATACTTCAAGATATCACCTTAATTTCTTATAACAACTTAATTTGTTTATATTATTATAACATATTTTATTTATATTTAATAAGTTTTTTGTTTTAAAAATACAATGTATTGTAATAATACTTGTAATTAGTATGCAAATTGTTATTTAATAGTTCATTTTGAAAGTTTTTTTATAAAGCTAAATCAATCGATTTTAATTGGGTATTAGTTATAATCAAAGTATTAAGTCTAGAATATCTTTCATTTTTCTCTCCTTTTAATTTTTTTATTTTTAATAGATTGATTTAAAGTATTTTGACTTATTTGATAACTGTAGTTATCATTTAAATGTAGATTTTTAATACTAAATGTATTTAGTATTTCTTGTCTTGATTGTTTGTTTAATAACCAAGTATTAATAATTTCAACCAACATTTGAGTGCATTTGATTTCATCAATGTTTTCTGTATTGACTGCAACGACGGGTATATTGTAATTTTCTATAGCACTAAAATACTTATCGTAATTATCTTTATAGATTCTACTTCTTTTTAGATCAGCATCAGAACTATTTCGATGACTTATTCTTTTAATTCTTTCTTCAATTGAAGCATATAGCAAGATAGTTAGATCAGGAAATCCATAATTATATGCAAAGAAATCAAAAAGATTCGCATTCTCTTTACAATAAGAAAAATAATAAGTAGAAAGAAAACCTCTATCTAAAATATAATCAGCATTCTTTCCCTGTTCTAAGGCACTTAGATAACCAAACAAATAATACATTGCTTGAATATCAGGTGAATAATTAGCGTATAATTTTTCCTTAATTTTTTTAGAATGTTCTGGTTCAAGTTCTAGAAACGAATTGATTGGTTTTTCGATAGTAGGGATTTTTAGTGCTTTAGAAAGATTTGATACTATAGTTGTCTTTCCTACACCGTCTAATCCTTCAATACAAATTAGCATATAAATCTACCTCCATTTCATTGTATCACATTATATTTTTTTTATCAATCTTTTACTATTTTTAAATAGAACTTCATGATATAGTTTATGTTCAGGAAAATGATAAATCCATTTAATTGAATTAAGACAATCATAAATTATTAACCTATTATCAAAGTTTTTACTTTTACATACTTCAGGATATAATTCTTTAAATATATTCATTATTGTTTTGAAATCACTTTTTTTGTAGTGAAGATTTAAACTATCATCTACAATAAAACTAGATGGATTCCTTATCATTCTATTAATAGAATCAAACTCTTTGTCTAATGGTGCTAGACTATAGCATTCGAAGTCTATAAGTTTTAATCCATCATGAGAAATAATTATATTATCGAAGTGTACATCGCCATGTATATATCCAATTTTCACATCATTCAAATACTGTGACATTGCGCCCTCTAATGTTTTTAAGTACTCTATTTCATCTCTTGAAAAAATATTATTAACTATACATCTTTCAAGATTTCTATCAAATTCATCTATCAAACTGCCAATATTATATTTCTCATCAACTACTGATTTATGAATCTTTTTTAATACTTTTATTAGTTCAAACAATATTCTTTCTCTTTCATTAGCATTTAAATCAGCCCATATTTCAAATAAGCTTTTGCCTATTATTTTCTCTTCAATCGTGTATACATAGGGAATAATACTTTTAGTTTCATCAGAAAATATTAATTTCGGACAATATAAACTATCGTTGCTATTATAAAATGCTATTTCATTTTTAACGCCAGGCTCTTTGGCTATATTTACACATATTTTAAGAATATATTTATCATTTATACTGTATACAACTCTATTAAAACCTGTATTTATCTTTTTACAATCTTCAATATTTCCTAATTCATATCTTTCTATTATTTTACTTACGTATTCTGTCATTTCAGTATTTTGCATCATTGTCTTCCTCTATATTTTTTTGACTAATTGTTTTACCTTTGGATTATTTAATTCTCTTATATCTTCGATACCTAATTCTCCCATTTTATCACCCAAGCACCATGAACGATCATTTTCAAAGTCAGAATATAAATATATTTCACCATCGATGATTTTTCCGATTTCGTATCCAGGTTTGCAGATACAAGTACAGCCATAAACTTTATCATCAGGTGTAATACATACTTTTTTCACTCCAGCACTGCAATGAAACCTATTAGGTTCGTTGACGGTATCACAGCCAAAAGTACCACTTCTTCTAACTTCTAGATCATTAATATTATATTTGTTTCTTGCATATTGCAATTGAGTAAAGAAACTATCATAATCATCTCTATTCAATCCAATATTCGTTAAATTTTTGGCTCTTCCTTGAATAAATATTTTATTAAACTCAATACCTGATGCACCAAGTTCATAGGCGGTATCACAAATTTTTAATGTGTCTCTAGCATTTTTATTTGTAATTGTCGTCATTAGTACCACTCTAATTCCTTTATCTCTTAACATTTTTATGACATTATTTAGCATATCATTAGTTATACCATTTAAACTATCCTGTATTTCAAAATGGTATGACATAAACACATTCTTTATACCATTTTCTATCAGCAGATCGATAATTTCAGGTTCTTTAAATATTCTAAGACCATTTGTCATAATCCAATCTTGCCCTACAATCTTATATGATTTTAGATAACCTAAATCTACCAATGGCTCGGCACCGTCAATTCTTACAATTTTAAACTTATTTGAATAATATTTTGCCAATTGTTCTAATTCATCTGGGGCTCTGTTTCCTGTATAATCTATGTAGCAATGTTTACAAGCGACATTGCATTTTGAACAAGCCATTAATATAACCCTATTCCCCTCGTATTTTTTTAATTCTCTCATTTTAATCTTTCCTTTCTTATCTTATTTTTTTATCACTAAACCAATCTGGTTGTAACGAGCTAAAGTTATCAGTGTAATTTAAAAAATCTTGCATTTGTCTTATTCCATCTTCTAATGTCTTTCCATCAATCCTCATACAATACAATATATAATCTAAACAATATAAGATACCATATAGATTGTATATAATCCAAAAACCATTTGGTATATTATTGTCAAAATACCCTTTTATACTTGAAACATAAAATTTAGGAAAGTCCATATTGCAAGCGTTAGTCGATAAATCGATCCAGGCATAATCTTTTTTACAAACATCTAAATCGATAAAATATATTTTATCTTCTTTCAAAACAATATTTCCAGGATGAAAGTCACCATGAATTATACTTGTTGGTCTATCTTTTAATATTGTTGATTCATTTAAAATGAACTTATATATATCATCTAAATTTATTTTTACATCCAATCTCTCTATTTTTTTTATTTTTTTGAATACTGAATCTATATATTTTTGATAAATATTTACGCTATTATCTTTGTTTAACTGGTGTACCTTTAAAAGCTCACCACCCGATAATGTACCATACTTTTCACATAAGGTATCACTAATCAATAATTTATCCAAGGATACACCCTCTATCCATTCAACTATTGAATATCCATGCACTTTATCGTCTAATTTCCCAACATCATATATCTTAGGTACGTTTATACCACTACTATATAATTGGTTTGCATATTTAAATGCTTCATATCTTCCATTCATAAATCTAGCATCATATAGTCTAAGTAAATACTTTTCACCATTTTTTAATAATAAATATTTTTCTACTGATGAGGCTCCTCCACTAATCTTATTTAAGATTTGATAGTTTTGTAATTTGAGTAAATCATCTATCGTGTTCATGTGTTGACCTCACTTAACTGATGCTTGGTTAGTTTAAAAATTTTATCAGAAATCTTTTCGACAAATTCAATCTCATGCGATACAACAATTAATGTCATGTCTTCTTTTACTAAATTGTTGATTAATTCTAAAACGCTATCTTTCATTTCTTTATCTAGGGCACTTGTCGGCTCATCTAATAACATGATATCAGGTTTCATTAGTACTGTTCTTGCTATAGCAACTCTCTGCTGCTGACCACCAGACAGTTCACTAGGATATTTATCTTTTTTTTCCATTAAATCTATTTTTTTTAAAATATTTAATGCCATTTTTTCACTTTTTTCTTTAGAAATTTTTTTTATTTTTAACAAACCAATAGTTAAATTTTCTAACACAGTTAAATGTTCGAACAAATTATAGTCCTGAAAAACAAGGCCTATTTTTTGCCTTAATTCTGATAATGGTATGGTGTTTATATTTTTGCCATTAAGTATTATTTCTCCGGTATCTATATTTTCTAAATGATTCATACACTTTAATAGTGTACTTTTCCCACTGCCACTTTTTCCTATAATAGAAATTACCTCTCCCCTTCTTATCTCTAAATTGACATTTTTGAAGACATTTTCACCATCATATTTTTTTGATATATTATTTAATTTTAAAATTACATCATTTTTCACTTTTCTTCACCACCTTATGGTTAATTCTTTTATATAAACAATCTAAAGTTTTTCCAATCATTAAACAAATAAAATAATAAATTATAGCAGTAACTATTAGAGGAAGAAAAGGTTCATAAGTTCTATTTCTAATAATATCACTAGCCTTAGTTAGATCCATAATTGATATATAACCCGCTATTGATGTAGATTTTATTAATGACACACTTTCATTCTTAAATATTGGTATTATATATGATAACGATTGGGGAATAATTATATATCGCAATGTTTGTACTTTGGTAAAGCCTAATGAATAGGCTGAATATATTTGAGATTTATTCAAAGATAAATATGCACCTCTAAATACTTCGGAAATGTAAGCGGAAAAGTATATTGAAAATGTAATAATTGCTACAAACATGGGATTAATATTTATCTTTCCAAAGATAACATAATAAAATATTAATAACAATACAGTAACAGGAGTTCCTTGCAAAATATTTACTATAATTTTAGATAACAAACTCAATAATTTAATTTTTGATTTTCTTAGTAAAAAAAGTAAAAATCCTACTAATGTTCCAATTAAAATTGAAGAAATAGAGATTATTAATGTTGCTCTTAATCCTTTTAAAATTAGCAAATATCTATTCTCTTGAATAAAATTTTGACTAAAGTTATTATATAAATCATTAAAAAAAATAGTAATTTCATCTTTAAAATAATATACAAGAAACATTGACAAAATTAATACTATTATGTATTTAATCTTATTTTTTTTCATATTAAATCTCACTTCCTTTTTAATATTTTAACAATGGAACAATAATTACTTGATACTACTACTATTTTCGAACTACAACTACTATTCCACCAGTATAATCTGGGGTAGAAAATAAAACTGATTTTTTTCTTTCTTCAGTAACAATAATAGAACAACCTGCTACATCAACCTTTCCAGATTTTAATGCCGGTATAATTCCTTCAAAAGACATTTCAATAATTTCCAAATTAAATTCTAACTTCTCACATATATAAGAAATAACTTCGATATCGTAGCCAACTATTTCGTTGTTTTTTATATAGGAAAATGGTGCCGAACCGGAAACAGTAGCAAATTTTATCGTTCCGTTCTTGTTACTAAAATTATAATCATTCAATTCCTTTATATCTTCATTGTTTCCCATCCATTTATTTTCCATTTGATTTAATGTACCATCTTTTTCCATCTCTGTTAGTACTTCATCTATTTTAAGTTTTAGTTCTTTCTTTGATGGATTGATTGCAAAAGCATAACTATCATCAGTAAGTTTATCGTCTAAAATTTTTAAATCATGGTTTTTATTAATGATTTCATTTGCTAATGGCTTATCTGTTAAAAATCCATCTATCTTTCCAGACTTTAGTGCAATTATTTGATCACTATAACTATTAAAGTATAATGTTTTAACTCCTACTATTTTATCATCAGCAATATTATCATACTCTGAACCTGTGTATATACCTACACTTGCACCAGTTAAATCGTTTAAGTTTTCAATATTTTTTAATTCATTAGTACAACCACTTATCATAAATATGAATAATGTAAGTATTAAAAATAATTTATTTTTTTCTTTTGACATAACTTTTTTTGAACTCCTTTACTGTTTCGATAGTATAATTATCATAAACTTTTTGCATTTTTCGTAATGTATCAAACTCATCGGAACCTAACACTTGCACCCATCCGGAGGCATCATTTCCAACTCTTCTTTTCTTCTGATATTCTCCAACTTTGGCAAACATTTCTCCAGAAATAACACCATCCATTTGTAATAATTCTTCTAAAGAAGTTAACTTTGCAATAATTCCTTCTTTATTTGGTAAATATAAATCACCAACACTTATAATAGGATTTCTATAACTTAATCTTACAGGTTTATGAACTGCTATATCTAGTAGTAGATTATATATATCTATTCCGTAAGAATAACTATGATTTAAGGTTGCTTGACATCCAGGTAATCTCCAACCCAATTCACTTGCTTTAACATTTCCTTCAGCATCAATAAAAACCTCTATAGTCATTGCTCCATCTTTTAAGTTCATTCCAGAAACAATTTGCTGTATAAATTCTTTAGGAACAAATTTAAAATATGATGGTATTTGTGGAACTGTCATGTGGCAATTTAAATTATTTGCTATAGAGGCCCATATAGTTGGATTTGGAATATATGTTACGTAGGAGTCTAAGACCTTCCCATTCTGTACTAAACTTTCTATGGACCATTCTCGATCATAGCAAAAATCTTCTACCATATATTTGCCTTCTACAATATCAATTTCTAGGTTGTTTATATCTTCTAATGAAGAAATTATATAAGTATTTATACTATTCATACCTCTTCTCGGTTTAAATATTATTTTTTTGCAATCATTTTGATTAAAAAGTGTTTTTAATTCTTCTTTACTATTGACCTCGAAAAAATCTACAGTATCTATTCCTATTTCTCTAAATTTTTTCTTCATATCAACTTTATCTCTAACCCATTTTATTTGCTCATCAGTTAATGAATATAATCCTAATTTATTTGCAAACCTATTTGCAAATTCTAAATAATACTCTGAATCATTCAAAAAGTAATCTATATCTTGTATTTTCTTATCGCTTAGCCATGTTTTAAACTTAGAAACTTCGTCATCCATATCATTATAATAATTAATTATATAGCTTGAAACATTTTTTGTTTTATTCAAATACTCTTCACTAAAAAATTTCATATTTTTATTTGTTCTAATAATTATTGGATTTATATCACTTCTTTTTAATAACGCATGCGATAAATTTGATTCATATTCTTCAAAATATAATAGTGTTTTCATTTATCTATTCTCCTTATTAACTTTTTTGCAAATTGATTCATTGATTCAGTTTTCTTTTTTTCATCTGATATGAATTTAAAAAGTAAATCTGGTTCTGCTAACTCAACTTCCATAATCATTGGTTTATTATTGTGTAATACAATATCAACTCTCATATATAAATAACTTGAATATTCTTCTATCTTAGATACTTTGTCTGCTAATTTTTTTACGGATTCTGGAATAGTTGCTAAATATACTGGTTTTTCTCTGTTGGTAAATACTCCTGGATATCTCATCATATTGTGAGTGTTTATACCATCAATATATATACATGCAAATTCACCATTTTGAACCTCTTTTATATAAGGTTGTAACATAATGCCGTTGTCTTCACAATTTATAATTTCTTCAAAAGACTTTTTAATTTTATCTATATCTAGCGTTTCGTTACTACTAATCAAAAATGTATTTTCACCACTTCCTGATATTATTGGTTTTAAAACTTGTTGCTTTTTCTCATCAAACTTAATATCAGTAAATAAATCTTCTGATTTATAAATAAATTCAGTTGGAATAATAGGTATTTCATACTTGGCTAACAATTCAAATTGCTTATCTTTCCTAATATTATTTAAAATTAAGTCAGGGCTATTTAATAATAAAATTTGATTTTGTTTTATCATATTTAACCATGCCTTGAATTTTAAATAATTGTTTTGATATCCCCAAACGGAACGCAATATCAATGCTGCGTATATATCATAGTTTATATTGGGATCTTCCCACGAAATAATATCGGCATTATATCCTCTTTGAATTAAAGTATTTTGTAACAATTTATCTTCTTCTATTTTGTTTTGCCATTTATTGCAAGAAACTATTGCTATTTTTTTCATCTTTATCTTAACTTCCTTAAACATCTATTCATAGCACCAAAGTGTTCTATGATATCTTCTCTTGGTAAAGCAGTAGTAACTCTACCTACTAATTGCTCTTGATTAGGCCATGAAATAGATTGTCCTAAAATAATTTTAATTTTTTCTTGTTCATACATATATTTCAATAATTCTTTTTCATTACTAATTGTTCTACCATAATCACTTGATTTATTTTTGAGGTTGGTATAGTCTAACATTACAAAGAAACCAGATTCTGGATATGTACCATCAACAATATTAACACCTGGTATGCCTTCTAACAATTCATTTACATTAAAATCATTCTGGGCATATCTTCTTATTTCACTTTCTATTTCATTACGTAAATTTATATCTTTAATAGTATCAATTCCCTCGACTAAAGATTTTAATAATTCTAATCTATATTTATACTCTTTAATGATTGGATTAAAGAAATTATCATATTCTCTATACCTCTCTACACTAGAATTAAATGCTCCTGCTAATGCACGTCCTTGTAGAACTGGTGAAGAGTCCATAGTTTGAAAAATATAATTTCTTATTCCTCTAATTATTATTTCATTAGCGACAACCATTCCTGCTCTAATAGAAGCTAGTCCATAACATTTAGATAATCCAGTTATTGTAATAGTATTATCAAAATATTTAGCATATGTTCCCATAGGCTTCGCCAAGTTATTTCTATCAAACGTAAGATCCCTATATATTAAATCATCAATAACGAATACACCTTTTTCTAGGCAAACATCACCTATTTTTTCTAGTATTTTGCGGTTATTATCGTTCATTACCTTTCCTAATGGATTATGTGGATTTTCATTTAAAAATGCCACAACTTTTGGTGTATATTCAAGCTTGCCTTTATATTTTTCTTCTAATTGCTGATTTATTTCATCAATTTTCAAAGACAATTTTTTTGGATTAACATACCAATTATCTTCAACGGATAAAGGTAAAATTTCAACTATTGCTCCAGCAGAACGTTCTGGTGTAAAAGTGAAAAGTCCATAATTTGGTCCAGTCATCAAAACTACATCGTATGGTTTTGCTATTATTTTCATAATAATATTAAATGCCTGCGTTGTTGATAGTGTAAAGATTATATTATCTTCTGACAAATCACTATTTCTTTGAAAGCCTTCTTTCTTTAAATAATCAACTATAATTTTTCTTGAATATTCATCTCCAGCAGCCATTGGATAATCAGATAATTTGTCTTCGTACATTACTTCTAATAATTCTCTTTTACATGGTGGAAATGCTTCTGTTTTCATTGGACTGCCACCACCTAACGATCTGGAACTTCTCCCTCTTATTCTTTCATTTTCTAATTCATATAATTCATTTCCATATAATTCAAAGGCATCATATATTTTGGCAACTTCTGGAGAGTAAGGACCACCAGATTTTGGCTCCCCTAAATTTGGTAAACCTCTCACAAAATGTTCTAATATTGGTTTTTCTTCTACGACTCTTTTTAAGGATAATGGTAATTTTGACATATGTAAACCTCCGATCTGCTATTATTATACTACAACAATAGCAAAATGTATTATTCAGGTTTTCGATAATAATTATCTAAATATTATATTCTTTTATTAAATGCATATCTTTTAAGAAGTAAAACCATATATCGATAATCTTTATTTATCCTATTCATAATATTTAAATAATTATAGTTTTTTTTATTAACTTATATGCATAATCAATCGTAGACATAGACGGCCAACAGATCATTTTATTTGTATATCTGTCATTAAATAATTCAAGATCCAGCCTCAATATTAAAGCTTTACTATATGAATAATTAAAGTAATTATATATATTTTTTGATATGTTTTATCTATCGTGTGGTTCTTTACGCAAACACCCATTGAGTACATATTAACTTTTTCTAAAAGTAACTTATATATCACCGACCAAGATATATATTCCTTTTTTTCTAATTAAAGTGCCTTGAATTTCCAATCTACGATTGTTTCTTTTATTTTCAAATCTTAATTCGTATAATTTTTTATAATCATTAAAAATATTCTTGATAAAATAATCAAAAATTTTATTTTTTTGATGAAACTATCGGTTGATGTTGTGTTAATTTCATTGTGCATATTATTAATTAAAATATCATGAATCAACGTAATTTAAGTTAATCATAAACAACAGCCAATTTAATTATATAACTAAAATCCGTTATATAATCATATAAGTCTTAGATTAAAATTATATTATAACTTAATAAATAAAAAAGAGGCTAGTTTAAAGAAATTGCTGAAAAAGTAGTCTTTTATTTTACACAAAGTATTTTATAAAGTTTAAATCCCTATTTTTGGCAGAATATACTTTGAAAGTGAAAAGCAGCATACAAAATATACTTAATTTTAACTATTAAAGTGGAAAATAAAAAACTAAGTTTTTTCATTTGAAAATTTTCTTAGTTTTTAAGTAATCTCTAGTTCAAACCATTCTCTTTCATAAGTGGTATTACGTATTCTTCTATTCTAGGAATTAAAACCCATGCAATTTCTCCATTTTCAATCATGTTATATAATTCTTTTAGGTCAATCCATTTTGCTTGAACAGCAGTATTATCATTAAAACATATTTTATTTAAATCGATATCTTTATATAGAATATATGTTTCATAAATATAATGGTATGGATCACGCAGCCTAGTATCAACTTTTTTTAATTCTGCATTTGAAATTTTTATTCCTATTTTTGAATTAATTGATTTTATACAAGTATCGATAGGAGCATCACCACTTAAAACATTTCCATTGATACTATTCCAAAATCCAGGATAGTGTATGTTATAATTCAGTGTATTTCTTATTAATAGTAACTGTTTTTTCGAATTTAAAGTCCATATATTTATTGAATAATGATATTTATCTTCTGGTATTTCATCAGTATCATTTATAATTATTCCTGTATTATTAAAATTTTTGTCGTATAAATCCCACTTACTCATTGTAATTCCTCCTCATATTGTTTTTTTAATATTTTAATAAATTTATTTATGTTAGTAATATTTTTTCCTTTTTTATAGACTATATATATATTATCATCAAAAAGTTCTTCAATTACTTTTACTTTTTTAACATAACCATTTACAATTTCCTCTCTAAAAAATGCTTCGTTTGCAAAACATAATCCCATATTATTTTTTACTAATTTTTTTGATAGCATACTATCATTAACTGAAATAATATTTTCAAATAAAATTCCATTATCAAAACACATTTTTTGAAACTTGCCATTTTTTTTATTCGGACACATTGATATTAACTTTGTATTTTTCAATTCTTTAATTGAATTAATAAGTTCATAATTTTTTGATAATTCTTTTCCTGATACAAAAACATTATTTAAAACACATAATAATTCTTTGTTATCTGTTGCTATTAAATTTGTATAATCTTCATAATCAATGACTATATCGTATTCTTCATTAAATTTTTTAACATCTAATTTTGAATATAAATTTATGTTAATGTGAATATTGGGATAAGTGTTAATAAATTCAACTATTGCATCTTTGAATATAAAATCTGACAAATAATGTCTGACTCCTATGGTTATTTCTTGCCTGTTTTGATTGTTAAATTGCTCTAGATTTTGATTCAAAACATTAAAAGCAGTTTTAAGATTTTCATATAAGTTATGCCCATCTTCAGTTAATTCAAAATTTTTATTATCCCGTATGATTAAATTTTTATCTAGCTGCAACTCTAATTGTTTTATATTATAGCTTAAAGATGATTGAGCAACATTTAAATTTTTAGATGCATTTGTAAATCCATTATAATAAACTACATAATAAAAGTATTTAAATAAGTTTAAATTAAAATTGTTCATTATGTTATCACTTCCGTTAACATTATTGTATCAAAATTATAGTAAAATGTCTATTATATTTTTATTTAAGGCGGAATTAGTAAGCTCTTATGCTTTAATTTTGTACTAAATTAAAATTATAATTTTTGGAACGTTGGTCTTTTTTTAGATATTTATTATCAAGATATTGTTAGAAAAAAATAATGTATAATTTATTATATGGTATATAAATATTATTTATATATTAAATGTATAGTAAATTACTCATTATATCTTTCCAACCTTTTTAATCATTTTTTTAGTTATCATCACTGCTTTTATTAAAATTCTTACAATATCACTATGTTTATATTGCTCTTTATTGTTAGGTTCTAATAATTTAATAAATTATATGCTTCATCTTTATTAGTTCTCTGTAATAGCTTTATATCTTTTGTCTTTTTTATTGTTAATTCGTTTAAATTATTTTTGTTCTATTAGTGAGGTGTTAATATATTTCTTTGTCGCTACAAGTGCATCATTATTGCAATTGTTATCTTTGCTGCTACTTTACTTTTTAAGATTGTAGCAAGCATATATACCTTACTCGGTAAATTTTTTGGGATTTTTGTGTTACTACCTTTTTTCTATTTTTGATCGAAAGTTTCGGTCGAAGGATTATTGCTTTTGCCATCGGTAAGTTTAAAGTACTACCTTTCATGAAACTTTTCTATATTTTTTTAACCTCTTCTTTTATTCTTTTCGATTCAGCACCATATAATCTTGCTAAATCAGAGTCTAACATTACCTTTTTGCCTCTTAATAAATGCCTGATGAGGCCAATATTGAAATGCCTATTTAATTAATTCCTTTACATAAATATTTCTTATACCTCTTTTAAATTCTTTGGTACTTGTTTGTTTGAAATTATCTTTAATAAAATTATTAATAGAATATATGTTATCTTGGTGGATAGTGGCTACGGCAAAATTATAGTTTTTATCTTTAGAATATTTATCTAATTCATTGAGCATTTGATATTGTAATTTATTACCTACATACTTAGGATTAACGAACATAGGACCATAATCTATAACTTTTTTATAATCTAAATCTAATTCAAACTTTATCATATCTTTTTCACTAGAAGGAATAGTCATCATTGAACATACAAAGTTATTATCCAAATAATATATCCACATCTTAGTACCACTGCTAAGTAACTTTTCTAAGTCTTCTTTTGTAAAGTCTCCTAACCATTCTGGATACTCCATATAACTTTTTACATATTCACGATACTCTATATATTTATCTAAATCTATATTATTATCTATACATTTTAAACTATTTAAATTCATATTTATCACCAACCTTTTATTTTATTTTCTTAATATCTATTATACCCCTTGGATGATATCCTTGTTTTTCGTAGAAGTTAATTCCTATTTTATTGTAGGCAAAGACATCTATTGTAATATATTCACAATCTATACTTTTAAGGTATTCTTCCATTTTATTCATTAATAGACTACCTATTCCTTTACTTCTTGTTTTCTTAGATACTATTAATTCAGTTACTTCGCCACATCTTGGACATTTATAGTCTAAATAATCATATTCATCATAACTTCTTAGACATCCCATTATTAAGCCTACGACTACATCGTTATCTATGGCTAGATAACATTTTCCATTATTATCTTTTACTTCTTCTAGATCTAGAATAGCCATTTTATCTCGGTATTCTGGATGTAACTGATCTAGATTATCTTCATCTATACTTAGTATGTATTCTTCTAGTTCTACTAGTAGATCTTTTACTTCTTCTAAATATTTGTCTTCATATTCTATTATTTTCATTATATTTCCTTTCCCACTTCAGCCTGTAGTCTTCCGTGGCATGAGTAAGTCTAAGGTCTTACTCATGATATTTTATTTAGTTTATTTAATAATTCTTTTAATATATTATTATCTTCCATCTTAGTAATAGCAAAGCACTTCTTACCTAAATCTTTAAATGATGCACCAGAATGATATAACACTTTATTATCTATTATAATAAATCTGTCATGAAATATATTAGTATTTATTATTTCTAAATTATTATATTGCTTTTCATACTTTTCTTTAGAAATATTATCTATATTTTCGGTATATATTTTTACCTTAACATTAATATTCTTAATAATATCAAATAGTTTTTTACCAGCATAATTATCTATTATGATTATTTCTTTCTTTGCTTTAGATAATATATCTATAAGTAATGAGTATGCATCATATATCTGTCCTTCATAAAAAATATGGTTATTATTTTCTTTTATATTTAGCTTATTAAAAGATTCTTGTAATAATTTTATATCTTCTGTATTTTTTATAGTTAATTCATTAAAGTATTTTTGTTCTATTAATGAGGTGTTAATATAATTTTTCATTGTTATGAATATGTCTACTATTCTAAGACTCATTTTTATTGCTGGTTCACTTTTTAAAATACCCGCTAACATAGTAATACCATATTCGGTAAATACATATGGTAAATATTTTCGGTGTTCTCCGCGGCCATTCTTTAAGGTGCCATTTTGGCACCTTAAAGATATGTATTCAGTATCAGTTATTTGAAAACAATAATTTTCTGGAAATCTATTTATATTTCTAAGAACCTGTCTATTTAACTGTTTTGTTTCATAACCAAATAACATAGCCAAATCAGAATCTAACATTACCTTTTTGCCTCTAATTTCGTATATCATATTTTCTATCTTTATATTATCACTTACTACTATATTGTTCATTACATCATCCTTTCTGTATTTTCTATTAAAATATATGTCTCTTTTATCATTGTCTTATCGTTTATGATAATATAAACACTTAATGATGTCAATATTAAAATATATATTTATTTGATAATTTTTTCGCATAAATATTTAAACATTAAACCATGTGACTTAGTTATTTTTTCTTCTTCTATTAAATCTTCTATTTCCTTTTTAGTCATATATGAAACAGAACTTACTTCTTCTTTTTGAAGTTTAATATTATCTATATCAATATTTTTTTCTAAATAATAAATATCTCCAAATGGGACTCCGAATAATACACTTCCAATATATTTAATATCATCATTTGCTATATCTATTCCAAGTTCTTCTTTTACTTCTCTAATTATCGAAGTTTTAGAGTCTTCATTATATAATACATGACCACCAGTCGTACTATATAAGCCACCCTTTTCTAAAGAAGTCTTTTGTATTAAATATTTATTATCTTTATTTTTAATAAATATAACTGCCACTAAAATATGTTCATCATTAGATAGTTTATCTCCTCTGACTATCTTTTTATTCAATTTATTTTTATTGTTATCGTATACATTTAAATATTCCATATTTACCTCCATATAACTGATTTGCTTCTCTTATTGTTTTCTAATTATTTTTAAATTTTTTCATCTTCTAACATCTTATCTATTCTTGAAGTAATCTTTCTACTTTCTCTCATTGTATCTTCAAAGGCAAAATTATCATGCCAACCATCACCTACTGCAGCAGCATAGGATTCACTTCCTATGCTGGCAATAGATAAACTTAAATCTTTCAATCTATTTAATTCTTCATAATACTGATTAAATCCGTCAATGTCTACTAATATATCTTTCATAATATTTCTTCTATGAACCTGTACTACTATAATGCTTTAATCCTATTTTAAAAGATAGAAAACATGGTATTAAATATACTACTATTAATAATGGTGATAATAAATATAATGTATTATTAGATTTTCCTAATAGATAAAGTAATGGATAATAATTAACTGAAGCATATGGAATAATAAAAGTAAATATAAATATAAAACCTTTTCTAAATATTCCTATTGGATACTGAGCCATTTGTTTACCACCATCAGTTAATAAGTTTCTTACTTCTAAGCCATGAATAGTAATAAAACAGTATGAAGCCATTAATAAGAATATTCCAAAGAATAATATTATTGAAGATATAAACATTGTTATTATTAATAATATATTTATAATATTCCATTCTATATTTAAGTGATTTATAGCTATAAAGAAGACTATTAGTGACTGGATAATTCTAGCTATTTTTACAAAATCCATCTCACTGCATATTACTTGATATAATATTCCCCTAGGTCTAACTAATAATCTATCTAAAGAGCCATCAATAATAAATTTATCAAATTTATCTATTCCTCTAAAGAATGTTTCATTGAAAGCAAAACCAAAATGAATGATAGAAAAACATAATAGTACTTCATATAAAGTAAAGCCTTTAATATTATCAAATCTTTGAAATAAGGCTACCGTCATAAAATAATAAGTAAAGAATACTCCTATTTGACTAATGAAAGTCAAGATAAATGATAAACGATATTCTAACTGTGATTTTAATTTAAGTTTCATTGATTCTATATATAACTTAACCACCTTGTATCACTGCCTTTCTAAGTGATACTCTTGATATTAAATATCCTAACAATACAGTAATAATTATCCAAATAATAGAACCAATAAGAAGAGTATAACCTTCTTCAAGTGGTATGCTGTTGGAATATATTCTGAAAGGAAAGTCTCCAATAAATCTAAAAGGAAGAAATTCTGCTATATGTTTTAACCAAGTTGGAAAGAATGGTATTGGAATTGTTCCGCCCATAAATATTTCTGCTATTACGCTATAAGTTATCATTGTTCCTTTTTCATCTAAAGTAAATAGAGTTAAAATATGCATAAGTAAATTTAAAGCTGTAACTAAGAATAAACCTAGTATTAATGCTACTATAAACATTATGAAATTATTTATAGAATAAGGACTAGATAAATGAAGTGGATATGGTAATAATATAGCAAGAATTATTAAAGGAACAAATCTAAGTAAGACTGCTACTAGTCTTTTAGCTAACATCTTGATATACCATTTAAAATAGAAGTCTTGAGGTCTTATTAATTCATAAGCTAAATTACCATTCTTGATCATATTAAGTAGTTCACTTTCTCTATCAAATGGATACACTAAAGCAAACAGAGCTTGATGAAGCCATAAGTAGTTAACGAGTTCTTGCCACTGCATTGGCGTATCTCCTCCACTTTCATAAAAGGCTAAATATACCATAATAAATATTAAAGCAAAGAATATTTGCGTAGATATACCCGCTAATGCTTCCATTCGATATTGAAGATTAGTTATAAATCTTAATTTAAAATAACTTAGATATGATTTCATAGCTTGTAGTCCTCATATAGTTTAAGTATTACATCATCTATACTTTCATTATCTATCTCAATATCTTCAATATTATATTTTGTAGTAAGTTTGCTTAAGAAATTAGATATACTTATTATATTAGAGTCTATTATAAAATTATAATAATCTTCTTTTTTACATTTCTTTATAATTCCTTTTACTTTAATATTATCTATTTTATCTTTAGTAAATATCTTAATATTTTTATAACTACCATATTTAACTTTCAATGTTTTTATATTTCCATCATATAGTATCTCTCCATTACCAATTAAGATAATTCTTTTGGCTAAGGCTTCAATATCATTCATATCATGAGTGGTAAGAATTACTGTTACTTTATCTTCTTTATTTATCTTTTTAATAAAGTCTCTTACTATCTTCTTAGATATAGCATCTAATCCTATTGTAGGTTCATCTAAGAATAATATTTCTGGTTTATGGAGTAGAGATGATGCTATTTCACACCTCATTCTCTCTCCTAAAGAAAGAGTTCTAACTGGTTTCTTTATTATTTCTTCAATACCTAAAAGTTCTACTAGATATTTCTTTGTCTTTTGATATTCATCATTATCTAGTTTATAGATATCTCTTAATAAATCAAAAGTATCTTCTGCTGGAATATCAAATGCGAGCTGACTTCTTTGTCCGAAGACTACTCCTATTTTAGATACATATTCTTTTCGATCTTTAATAGGATCTAAATTATTTACTTTGATACTTCCACTAGTAGGAAGAAGTATTCCTGAAAGCATCTTAATCGTGGTACTTTTTCCAGCACCGTTTGGACCAATATAACCTACTATCTCTCCTTTCTTTATTTCAAAAGATATATTCTTTACTGCATCTACATATTTGTATTCTCTTTTGAAAAATGATTTTAAAGCAGCCCTTAGTCCACTATTTCGTTTAGCTACTTTAAAAGTTTTTGTTATGTTATCAACTTTGATGAACGACATTTTAATATCACATCCTTTCTGACAACGCAAAAAAGCCACATATTTATATATGTAGTTTCATCATGTAATTAAATATATGGTTTTTTCTTCGCAAATGTCATAATAAATATATAATATTAACTATGACTTGTCAATAGTTTTATTTGTTTTTGTGTAAAAACAGAAAAAGAATTATTCTTTCTCCGTTTTCTTTTCTAAAACTTTTTTATATATTTTACTTTTTCCGTTATGTATAGATTCTATAGATTTATTATTGTTAAGTCTATCTATAATATTAGCCATCATTACTGATAAGTCTGCTGAAGAAAACCATTCTTTATTTTGTATTTCTTCTGGTATGTATGATAGGTTTGTAGTGTATAACTTATCAAATAATCCCTCTTTGTAATAAGAATCAAACTTTTCTACGCCATCAGTAAATAGAGCAAATGTTGAAGCTAAATATACTTTTCTGGCTCCTTGCTTCTTAAGCATTTCTGTGCATTCAAGCATTGATCCTCCTGAAGCAATCATATCATCTACTACGATTACATCCATACCATCTGCTTTTCTTCCTAAATATGTGTGATCTAAAATAGGATTTTTACCATTGACTACTCTACTTAAATCTCTTCTCTTATAAAATAGTCCTACATCACAGCCAAGAATCTCAGCATAATACCTTGCTCTTTCCATAGCCCCCATATCCGGACTGATAACTAAGATGTTATCAACATTATTTTCTTCAATTAATTTATCTAAAATAATATTTGTGGGATAAAAGTTATCCAGTGAAAGACAAGGAACAGCATTTGCAACATTTGGATCATGAGCATCAAAAGTAATAATGTTACTAACTCCTATTCTTTCTAGTTCTTGAAGAGCAAGAGCGCAATCTAAACTTTCTCTACCTTTTCTCTTATGCTGTCTTGATTGATAAAGAAGCGGCATAATTAAATTGATTTTATGAGCGTGACCACTCATAGCACTAATAACTCTTTTAATATCTTGAAAGTGCTCATCAGGAGACATATAATGTTTCATCCCATGAAAGTCGTAACTAATGTTGTAATTACCAACATCAGAAAGAATATATAAGTCTTTTCCTCTTACTGTTTCATCGATTTTAACTTTTCCTTCACCATTAGAAAATCTAGTGGCCGTAATAGGAATGATAAAGTTTTCATTAGTTCCTCGCATCTTTTGAAGACTAAAGTTTACTTTTTTTCCTAGTTCAATTGCATTGTCAAAGACAATAAGTTTTAAATTATTTTCCATACATAACCTACCTTCCATAAATAGATTAACATAATCTATTTTTCTTGTAAATGCACTTTACAAAATATTTACGAAAAAAACTAACATAAGGTGTTAGTTCAATTGTGTATTTAGTTTTTACTTAATATTTTACTCAATGATTTAAATTCACTAGATACTTCTAGTTTTTCTTCATAATATTTACCGTCTTGATAAAAGCATCTCAAAGCATATGCTTCTTTAATATTATGAGCCTTTACTTCACTAGTAATTATTCTATATTTATCATCTACTATTTCAATACAAGAACAATTACTTAACATTATACCTACTTTATCTTTATTTTTTAACTCTTCTTTAGTAGATTCATATCTTCCTTCTTCATCTGTATGAGGAGTAATATAAGCATCAATAAAATTTAGACAATCTACGCTGCTAAAAGTTACATCATTATCACTAGTTATTGAATCCGAATTACAAGAATTAAACCAGCATACTGCTCCGGCAGATACTCCACATAATACTTTACCTTCATTATAGGCTTTAAGTAACACTTTATCAAACCCTGTTTTCTTCCATAGATTAATCATCTCTAAAGTATCACCGCCACCTTCATAAATAATATCAGCCCATGCTATTTTTTCTTTTACTACTTCCATATTATCTAATTCAGTACTTTTTAAATCTCTACAATTACAGCCAAACATATCTCTATATATTCTTTTCATTGTCTCAAAATAACCTTCTTCAATAGCATTATTAAATGGCTGGGCATGAACCATAAATAAATAATTAGGTTTATCTTTACCAGTTAATCTTATTATCTCCTTATCCATAGGTTCAGTTTCATATTCACGATATTTACCATTACCTAAATATCTTCCATTTTCTCCTCCACCAATGGCAACTATTTTCTTAGTCATAATATCCTCCTTTATTACTACTTTATATTATATTTATAATCATCAATTTTTAATTTCTTATTTTCTTTTTCTAATTCTTTTAAACTAGAATATTCTCTTTCTGTCAATTCCATCCTTCTAATTTGAATAGCAAAATAAGTCTGTCATAATGCAACAACTTCTTTTTTTGGATCAGCATTTTATACTATTAAATAACATGCATCATGAGATAATTTACAATCTAATATAGTTCTTTTAGCCTCTTTTGATAATTCTATCATTTCCCCCACTTGGGAAAAATGATCTTCACACGTACAATTGCTTTTAGCATGTTTCTACAAATTATTAATTATTTCTAAAGTAAACTCTGCTACTTCAGTACTACTTTTCTTTAAAAACTTATCATAAGTAATTAGATTATCTTTACCTATTACATCTGATATAGATCTAATTACTAGGAATGGCACTTTAGATAGATAGGAAGTCATTCCTATACTAGCTCCTTCCATTTCTACTGCTAGGGCATTAAATTCTTCTTTTATTTTTTTAGATAGTTCTATATCTGTACAAAACATATCACCAGTAGCAATAGTACCACTATAAACATTATCTTTATTTATACTAAGAGCTAAGTTTCTAAGATTTTTATCACATTCTACATATACTCCTACTTTTGGTATATAACCTTTAGGATGATCAAAGACTGTTATATCAAAATCATATTGGACTAGTTTATCACTGACTACTATATCACAAACATCTAATTTATTATCTATACCTCCTGCTACTCCAATATTTAATATATAGTTAGGACTATAGTTATCTATTAATACTTGAGTGCTTCTTGAAGCATTAACTTTACCTACTCCTGACTCTACTAAAATGCATTCTTTATTATTAATAGTGCATTCATAAAAATCTAAATCATATATTTTATTTATCTTGTTTAATTTAACTAATTTTAATAGTTCTTCTAATTCTTCATACATAGCAAATATAATACCTATTCTATTCATGTTATACCTTCTTTCTTTACTTTTGAGTAATCATTTCTTTTTTATCATATTCATAATTTAGTCTATTACTCTGAGTAACAATACTTTCTCCTAAATTACTTTCTAATTCATCTCTAGCTACTTTAGCAACATTACCACCAACTTTAGCCACTTTAATATTGCCATCAAGACCTACTGGTTTATGTTTTCCTGCTAATCTTTTAGTAGCCTCTTCAGATAAATCAGTAAGAATAAGTTCTATACTATCCATATTATCTCTTAAATTTTCTTTTCTAAGTCCTTTATACTCTTTGTATTCCTTACTAGTCATACCAGACCAAGTTTTATATATTTCATTAGTTAAAATAGCATACTCTTTGGCATCGCGGGTACCATTTTCTTTCCAAACATCAGTTAATTGTTTTCTATTTTGAATGGACTTCATTCTCTTTGCTATCCAGTCTTCATCATAACCTTTTGTCCTATATAAATCTATAGATCTTTGCATAGCAATTGATGGATCAAATACCTCGTCAATTCTCTCACTACCTAACTTGGCTAGCCACTGCTTTATAGGCTCAGCATTTTTACTAGGAATAGATTCTATTATTCTAAACATTCCTTCTATATCCGTAACATCTGTTAAACGATATTTACCGTCAGCAGCCTTAAGTTTTAACTGTCCGATTTTTTCGGACACTTCACTTCCTTCAAAATTTAATTGCTTTTTTAAATCACTCCAGTATTTCCTAGGTCTAGTACTTCCTGTTAATACTTCGATAATATCAATAATGCTAATATAATACTTTTCACTTTCTTTATCCCAAACTGTCCTAACTGTTTCATTATTAAATATTTTATTAATTAAATATAATTTTTCTTTTTCCATATAACCCTCCTCTTTTCTTACACTCTCAATATAGCATATATAAAATATTTAAGTCAATGATTTTTAATATATTTCTTGGTAATATTTTTACCAAAAAGAAAAAGTACTCTATAAGTACTTATTAATTGATTTAAATGCCTTGTAAAGAAAAAGCACTCTAACTTAGAGTACTTGTTTTTCTACTATTCTTCAGTCTTGCTTGAAGATTTAGCTTTTTTAGGAGCTTTCTTTTCTTCAGCTACTTTAGTTTCAGTTTTCTTTGTAGTCTTTTTAACTTCTGGTTTTACTTCTTTAACTTCTTCTTTAGAAGTGCTTACTCCTTTATAAAAACCACATTTTGGACATGCTCTGTGAGGTCTAATCTTAGCACCACAGTTAGTACATTCTACTAATCCATTAGCGGTAACTTTATAATGAGTTCTTCTCATATCTCTTCTTGTCTTACTTACTTTTCTAAATGGAACTGCCATCTATCTCACTCCTTCCTTAATAAATCTTCGAGTTCACTGAGAGGATTATTTTTACTATTTAAATCATCCTCACTAATTAATCTCCATCCATTACCTTCAAGTTTTATGTTTTTATTCTTATCGTTTACTACCTTTGAAGGAACCTCGATAAGAATATTTTGCCATAAAATGTCAGTAATATCAAGTGCTTTTTGTAAATTTATGCTTGTTTCCTCGATATTTTCTTCAATTTCACTAGTAAAATTATATTCATAGTCTTCTAAAGTTATATCATCTGCTAGTATCATAGTACCACTTAGCACTCCTTCTAATGAATATGTATCGTCTACTAACTTCTTGACATTACCTTTAAAATGAATATTATTTAATCTTCTAATACCACTATTTTCTAAATATTCATTTGGAATTATAATATCACTATCTATATTTATAGTTTTATTGTTTACTACAAGATTAAATAAATCAATAGTCATAAATTTCACCTGCCTAATAATTATATAATATTTTTAAAGAAATATCAACCTTTTTTTGATATTTCTTTGTTTTACACTACTATATATTCACTATAAGCCTTATTCTAAGTCTTATTAGTGTTTATTTGAGCCAATATTATTATATTGTCTCAAATAAATATATCAACCATATCTATTATATATAAGCCATATCTATATACTTAGTTATTACTCTTATATGTTAAATATCCGGTAGTATAGTTAGCCATAGTTATATCTATTTTAGTACTATTGAAGGGTACTGCACCTACTAGTGAAGTACAATTATAAAACATCGAATCACCATTTGTAACACTTGTGACATTCCATGTATTTGATATATATATTGTTTTTAATGAACTACAATATCCAAACATACTAGCCATATTAGTTACCTTTGATGTATCAAATGAAGTTAAATCTAAACTTTTCAATGTTTTACAATCTCTAAACATATAAAACATATTAGTAACATTACTTGTATCAAAATTTGATATATTCAAAGTTAACAGTGATGTACAACTTCTAAACATTTGTTCTGTACTAATTACATTACTTGTATTAAAACTAGATAAATCTAAAATAGTTAGATTAGAGCAGCCATAAAACATGCCACCCATGACTGTTACATTAGAAGTATCAAAGTTAGACACATCCAGTTTTGTTAAACTAGAGCAAGCTCCAAACATATATTGCATGCTTGTTACTTTACTAGTATTAAATGAACTTAAATTTAATTCTGTTAACGAGGAACAATTATAAAACATATATTGCATATTTGTTACTTTGCTTGTATTAAAACTAGATAAATCCAAATTCGTTAGTGAGCTACATTCTTTAAACATAACCATCATAGTTGTTACTTTACTTGTATTAAAACTAGATAAATCTAAAGTAGGTAGATTGGAGCAGCCATCAAACATATTACCCATTGTGGTAACATTACTTGTATTAAAACTAGATAAATCTAAACTTTCAAGATTACTACAATTATAAAACATATATTGCATATTTGTTACTTTGCTAGTATCAAAGTTAGATAAATCTAAATTAAGTAGATTAGAGCAGCCATCAAACATACTTGCCATGCTTGTAACATTGCTAGTATTAAAGTTAGATAAATCTATAGATTTTAAACCAGAACTATTATAAAACATCTTAGACATATTTGTTATGTATGAAGTATCTAGTTTTGATAAGTCTAACTTTTCTATATTAGTTAAATAAGCAAACATACCTGAAGCATTAGTTCCTGTTTGTAATACTCCATTTTCTCCACCTATCCACATATCATACATTGTCTTAGTTGTACCATCACTTGATGTTACTTCTTTTGGTGTATACCATAACATTACTGTTCCATCTTGATTTTGTGATATATCTTTTGATACTACTCCAGGTGTATCTGGTACTGTATTATCTTCTGCAATAGTAAGTGATTGTATTTCCTCTCGCATTACTTCGGTATTAAAGAACTTTGATGTACTTGCTGTAGCACTATCTGAAGTAGTTATTACATTCTCTTTATATATAGCCCCTTCTCCTGAACCCCATAATTTAAATAAGAAGTCCTTTCCTGCCATTGTACCTGGATTATTGACATTACCATCTATATAAATATATAATGTATATGTATCTTTACTTGTATTTAATATTTGATTAGATAAAAGAGTTATAGTATTACCTTGTTCTTTATTAGAAAAGTTACCACTTGCTATAGCCATAGTTTCACTATTCTTATATAATTCATAGACAAATGAAGATTCAGCAAGTTCTGTAGGAAATGTAGTTAACTCTAAATAAAGATTCATAGTTACATCTCTATTACAAGTACTATTCTTTTTTACTTCAATATCTT
>UROI01000017.1 GCA_900549325.1 uncultured Mycoplasmatota bacterium
TAGTATTATTAACTAATGAGAGTATATCTACATCAAAGACATCATATACATTATACATATGGATAGATGGTGCTAACTATACTAATCCAAATACTATGATGAATAAGACATTTAGTTTTAAATTACATGCAGATGGAGAAGGAGCAGTACTAGTAAAAACTGCTACAGAAACTATAACAAAATTATATACTAGCGCTTCAAAGACAACAGCAACAAATAATGGTATAACTTATAATTATGCTAATATTTATGATACTGATAGTGATGACAATACAAATGGTGGATTAATGAATGATAGACTAGGTGGTACTACAACTGATTTAGATGGTGGTAATATAAGATATTATGGAGCAAACCCAAATAACTATATATACTTTAATTGTTCTGACTATAGTAATCAAACATCTAGTACATGTGAAACATGGCGAATAATAGGAGTATTTGATGGTAAATTAAAAATAATAAGAGGTAGTCAAATAGGAGCATATGCATGGGACAACAAAAATACTACAACAGGTGCAGAATCTGCTAATGGTAAAAATGACTGGACAACAGCAAGATTAATGAAACTACTTAATCCAAGCGATTATTATACAGTAGATTCTAACGATAATGGATTAGGCCAAAGTTTATATTACAATAGTGCTTCAGGAAAATGTTATAGAGGTCAAAATAATGCTACAGTAGATTGTGATTTTACAAGTACAGGAATAAAAAATAATATCACAAGAAATATGATTGCAGAGACAACATATAATTTAGGGGGATGGAATACCTTTGTAGTATATCCAAATGAAATATATGAATATGAAAGAGGAACAACAGTATATACAGGTAGACCTACTACAACATGGACAGGAAAAATAGCCTTAGCATATCCAAGCGATTATGGTTATGCAGCGGATTTAAATCAGTGTACTAAACAGTTAAACAGTTATAATGATTCAACTTGTACCTCAAACAACTGGATGAAATCGATCATAACAAATAATGGAAGCAATGATGGATGGTTATTAACCCCTTATTCCAGCTATTCGTACATTGCGGGGGCTGTGTATTTGGGCGGCATTGTGGGCGGTAACCGTGCGTATATCTCGAGCTATGTGGCCGCGCCAGTCCTTTCTCTAAGTTCTGAACTAGGAATAGAGTCATCAGGGGATGGCTCAAGTAGTAATCCATACAAATTAAGTGCGTAAGCAATTAATTTGAAATAACTTTGGTAGGAAGAACTTGGTAAGAGGCCCCTCAAACAGGCGAAGTCTGTTAGGGGCAAGGGCGGCGAAAGTCGCCAAGAGAAGGTAGATATTCGCCTAAAGGCGAAGGATGAAAAATAAATTTTGGTATTAACACTAGTTTGGTGCCTTATAAAGTAAAATAGATATGTAGATAAAAATAATAGAAAGGAAAGAATATTATGACTAATGTAAGTAATTACTATATAGATAGTAAAAATAAATTAATTAGTGATAAAGAATCTTATATTATAGGAAATAAATATAGATTTACAGTATTAACTCCTAGAATGATAAGATTAGAGTATAATAGTAATGGTGTATTCGAAGATAGACCAACTTCTTTAGTAATAAATAGATCTTTCCCTAAAGTACCATATTCTATTACTGAAAGTAATACCCTTATCCAAGTAGATACTGGTATATTTACTTTAACTTATGTAAAAAATAGTGATTTCAAGTCAACAGCTTTAGGTAGTAATATAAAAGCAGTAATAAATGGTACCAATAAAGAATGGCAGGCAGGCAGTAAAGAAATAAGAAACATGCGAGCCATTAACTACTCAATAGATAGTATTAAAGATAAAATAATATTAGATAAAGGCTTATATTCCTTAGATGGAATATGCTTAATAGATGATTCAGAATCATTAGTATTAGACGAAAATGATAACTTTATAGAAAGACCTAAAGATATAAAAGACTTATATCTAATTATGTATAATAATGATTTTGAAGGTTGTCTAACAGATTATTTCACTTTAACAGGTTATCCTAATTTAATACCAAGATATGCTCTTGGAGCTATATGGTATAAAAATGATAACTATAGTACAAGTGATGTAATTAATTTAGTAAATAAATTCAATATAAATAATATCCCAATATCAGTATTCCTACTCGGAGACTATTGGCATAATGGAAGTACATTAATACCAAGTATAGATTTAAAATATATAAGTAGTTATTTAAATAACAATAATATAAAACTAGGAGTAACAATAAATCCTACTAGTTATATAAATAAAGGTACTAATGAATATAACTATATAAGTAATTATACTAATCTAGATAAAGTAAACTTTATTCCTTTATCTAATGATAAGATAGGTATGTATCTAAATATATTCATAAATAACTTAAATAATCTTGGAGTATCAGTATATAGTATTGATTATAACAATCCCTTAGATAGAATAAATTTATGGAAGATAGACCATTATCACCATGGATTAAGTAATATCAAAAATATAAGAGGTTTAACACTATCTAGAAATACTAATATAGCTATGCATAGGTATCCCATTATCTGGAGTGGTAAAACTTTAGTAAACTGGACTACATTAAATCTATTACCAAGATATAATTCACAAGGATATAATATGGGCTTATCTTTTATAGCTCATCCTATTGGTGGATATCATGGTGGTATTGAAGAAGACGAATTATACTTAAGATATATTGAATTTTCTTGTTTCTCACCAATATTTCTCTTAGCTAGTGAAGGCGGAGCCTACTATAAAAGGGAACCATGGAAATGGAATAGTATTATAAGAAATAATATAATATACTATATGAATCTAAGATATAAACTAATACCATATCTATATAGTGAAAGTTATAACTATCATAAAACAGGTCACGCTTTAGTAAAACCATTCTATATAGATTATCCTAAAATGATTGATGAACCCCTATATAAGAATGAATACTTCTTCTGTAGAAACTTCTTTGTAGCTCCAATTACTGAAAGAAAAAATAGTGTTATTAAAAGATCAATAAAGAAAATATATGTACCAAATGGTATATGGTTTGATTACCTAAATGGTAAAAAATATACTGGTAATAAATACTATAATAACTTCTATCGTGATGAAGACTATCCTGTATTTGTTAAAGCAGGTTCTATCATACCAACAAGTATAAATATTAAAGAAGATATACCAAGTATATTAGAACTAAATATATATCCACTAGATAATGGTGATTATTCCTTCTATGAAGACGATGGCTATTCTAATAACTATAAAAAAGGATTATACATGATAACCAAGTTTAATTATCAGTATGAATTAGATAATTATACATTTATCATTTCAAGAGAAGAAGGTAAGAACTTATTATCTCGAAGAACATACTTACTTAGATTTAAAAATACTAGAAATATAACTGAAGTAAATATCGAAGATAAAACTATTAATTATACTACTTATTATGATAGAGATGACTTTATCATAAAAATAGATAATGCTATTGTCGGTAGAGAAATCAAAGTAAATATCAAAGGTACTAATATACTTGTAGGATCTGATGTAATAATAAATGAAGAAATAAAGAATATCTTATTTGATCTAGAGATAAGAACTAACTTAAAAGAAGAATTAGATAAGATACTATTTAGTGATTTAGAAATAAGAAAGAAAAGAATAAAAATAAGAAAACTAAAAAGAAAAGGTTTAGATAAAAAATATATAAATGTATTTATAAATCTACTTGAATATATAGAAAAATCATAGTATAATACATAGATATATAAGGAGGCATTTATGAAAGATATCCTAAAAATATTACTAGAATTCTTAATTGTATATATTGGCGTATTTATATTATATTGGTTAATTTTTGTAAGAAAGAAAACTAAATATAATCCCAATAAAGTACCTGTAGAATTCTATTACTTAGTTAGTCTTTATAGATTAGATCAAAGTAAAATAAACTATAAGAAATTTATTTATGCTACAGCCTTTGTTAATACCTTTATCATAGATACAACATATATAATAATATCTAAATTATTAGATAAATGGATGTGGCAATTAATCGTAGGTATATTTATAATAATATTACTTATAATTATCTTATATGGTCTAATGGGTAGATATTATCAAAAACATGGTATGGTAACTACTAAGACTGTTAAAGTAAAAGATACTCCTAAAGATAAGAATGTCTCAAAAAAGACTAATACAGCAAAGAAAAGAGGTAACAAAAATGTATAATTTTAGAAAGACAGAAAAGAAATGGCAAGATTATTGGGAAGAAAATAAAACATTTAAAACTGATATAAGAGACTTTAGTAAACCAAAATATTATGCTCTAGATATGTTTCCATATCCATCAGGAGTAGGTCTTCATGTTGGCCATCCTGAAGGATATACTGCGACTGATATAGTATCAAGAATGAAGAGGATGCAAGGCTATAATGTTTTACATCCAATGGGCTGGGATGCCTTTGGTTTACCTGCTGAACAATATGCTGTTAAAACAGGTAATCATCCAAGTGGTTTCACCGAGTCAAACATCAAGGTATTTAAAAAACAATTAAAAGAGTTAGGTTTCTCTTATGATTGGGATAGAGAAATATCAACAGCTGATCCATCTTATTACAAATGGACCCAGTGGATATTTAAAAGACTATATATGGATGGCTATGCTAAATATATTGATATGCCCGTTAACTGGTGTGAAGAATTAGGAACAGTACTATCTAATGACGAAGTAATAGATGGTAAAAGTGAAAGAGGAGGCTATCCAGTAGTTCGAAAGAATATGAAACAGTGGTCTATGGATATACCAAAGTTTGCTGATAGACTTCTAAATAACTTAGATAATTTAGACTGGCCAGAATCCACTAAAGAAATTCAAAGAAACTGGATAGGCAAGAGTTATGGTGCTAATATTACTTTCAAAGTAGATGGTACCGATAAAGAGGTCACAGTATTTACTACGAGATGTGATACCTTATTTGGAGCTACTTACTGTGTACTAGCTCCTGAACATAGTCTAGTAAAAGAAATAACAACTCCTGAATATAAAGATGTAGTAGAGGACTATATCAAGTTATCAGCCTCTAAATCAGAACTAGAAAGAACAAATGCAAGTAAAGAAAAAACAGGAGTATTCACTGGTGCTTACGCTATTAATCCGGTAAATAATAAAAAGATTCCTATCTGGATAAGCGATTACGTCCTAGCAAGTTATGCTAATGGAGCTATCATGGCAGTACCAGCACATGACGAAAGAGACTATGAATTTGCTAAGAAATTTAATCTAGATATCATACCAGTAATTGAAGGTGGAGATATCACTAAAGAAGCCTACACCGGAGATGGGCTTCACATCAATAGTGGGTTCTTAAATGGTTTAAATAAAGAAGACTCTATCAAAAAGATGATAGAATATCTTGAAGAAAATAAATTAGGTACTAAGAAAGTTAACTATAAAATAAGAGAATGGATATTTGCTCGTCAAAGATATTGGGGTGAACCAGTACCTGTAATTCATATGGAAGATGGTACTATCAAATTAGTACCAGATGAAGAGTTACCACTAACTCTTCCAGTAATGGATGATTATAAAGGTAAGAATGGTATGGCTCCATTAGAAAATGCTACCGAATGGAAAAATGTAGTAATAGATGGTATGAAAGGTAAGAGAGAAACTTCCACTATGCCAGGAGCCGCAGGTTCATCTTGGTACTATCTAAGATATATCGATCCACATAATGATAATGAGATAGGAGATCCAGAACTATTAAAACACTGGATGCCCGTAGACTTATATGTCGGAGGACCAGAACACGCTGTAGGTCACTTACTATATTCTAGAATGTGGTGTAATTACCTATATGATAAAGGAATATCACCAGTACCAGAACCATTTAAAAAACTAGTACACCAAGGTATGATACTAGGAGAAAACAATATCAAGATGGGTAAGAGATATCCAGAATATGTTGTAAATCCATCAGATATAGTAGTATCTCATGGAGCAGACGCTCTAAGATTATATGAAATGTTTATGGGACCTCTTGAAGCAGATAAACCATGGAGTAATGCTGGTATAGATGCTTCAAAGAAATTCTTAGATAGAATATATAGATTATTTGAAGAAAATAAAGTTCTTGATAAAGAAAATAAAAATCTTGAAAAGATATATAACCAAACTATAAAGAAAGTAACTAATGACTATGAATCACTTAACTTTAATACTGCGATTAGTCAAATGATGATCTTTATTAATGCTGTATATAAAGACGGATATTTACCTACTGAATATGCTGAAGGTTTTGTTAAAATACTTAGTCCATTATGTCCTCATCTAGCAGAAGAACTATGGAGTATGTTAGGACATAATAATACCATAACTTATGAACCATGGCCTACTTATGACGAATCTAAAACTACTGAAGATACTATTGAAATAGCAGTTCAAGTTAATGGTAAAGTAAGAGATACTGTTAAAGTAAATAAAGATATTACTAAAGAAGAATTAGAAAAAGAAGCTTTAACTAGTGAAATTATTAAGAAATGGTTAGAAAATAAAGAAATAGTAAAAATAATAACTATTCCAGGTAGAATAGTTAACATAGTAATAAGATAGTCATTAATTTGATTATCTTTTTTCTTATTCAGTTCGAGCCTATAGTCTCTCACTGTTAAACAAAGCCTATTGTCTTTGTTTAATTATTTATTATACATTTGTATTATATATAAAATTCTTATAAATACTTATAAATAAAGGCTTTACAAAGATATTAAAAAAATAGTCATATTTTGCTTGACTACGATATTTGAACTAGTATATAATGTTCTCATGGTTAATACTTATGGTGTTCTCTCTAATTTTCTGTTAAAGAAGAAAGGAGTGATGCTATGCTGAAAAAACAATCCATAAAGGGGGTTTTAGTAAGTGGAATTTGTCCTAGCATTAGCTTGGATAACTCTAATTGTGCTATATTATATAGATAGTCACAATCATAGATAGAAAAAAGGGCACCCAGGGGGGTGCTCTATAAACAATTATAGAGAGAAACACCTTACGAATAGGTGTTAGCCATTTTTATTATGGCTAATTTCTCTTTCCACATACATTGTATCAAATTTTAATTAAAAAAGCAAGATAAAATAAATAACAATTCATTGACAAAAATAAAACAATTATATATAATAATCTCATCATTGGAGGTAAATATGGCTTATTACTTAACCATTAAAAAGAATAAAGAATATGGTAAAATAGATATTTCGATGTTACCAGGGTTTAAAAAAATATCTAAATTTAGAGAAAGAACATCTTATTCACTAGAAGAAATAGATTCATTTACTGCAAACTTTGATAGTGAATATACATTAAAGAAAACATTATTAGAGTATGGTGTACTTAATGAAGAAGATCTAACTAAAGATATAGAAATACGTTATAAAAGCAAAGAAGAATTAGTTAAAGTAAGATATGACTTAGTATATGAAGATACCGCTAAATATTTTAATACTGATTATTTAAGAGCTTTTATCCTAAGTAGAGGTAATGATCGCAGATTCTTAACTAAATTAGTAAGTTTCTATAGAAATAGTTATTGTAATAATGAAAATATATGTCGTATTAGATATATATTAGATACAGGAAATGAACAAGATTTTACTATGCAGCAAACATTAATTGATTTTGTATTTCGTGAAATATATACAATAGATTATAAAACAGGTACTTGCCCATTAAAATATAAATCACTTCATGATTTAGCTATGCTTTGTTATACCTATGATTTAAATAGTATTCGTGAAGAGTTAAATATATCTAAAGAAGAAGTTGAAGCAAATAGAATAAAAATGTTAAATAGTTTAAAGCAAACTAAAAAAAGAACACTAAAGAAAAAGAATTATGAATTAGAAGGTCAAATGTCATTTGAAGATTTATATTAAAAAGATAACAAAAGAAGTTAAGTAATTACTTTTCTTCTTTTCTTTTTTATGATATACTTATCATGGTGATATAAAATGAACGATAACATAAAAAAGAGAATGGAAGAGCTAGTAGATATATTAAATAAGGCTAGTCATGAATACTATGTTTTAGATAGTCCCTCTATTACCGATCAGGAGTATGACGACTATTATAGTGAACTATTAAGACTAGAAGAAAAATATCCAGAATTAAAAAGAGAAGATTCACCTACATTAAGGGTAGGAGGAGAAGCAATAAGTAAATTTGAGAAAGTTACTCATAAGACTCCAATGCTATCATTTGATGATATATTTAATGAAGACGAAATAAGAGCCTTTGACGAGAGAATAAGAAAAACTATTAAGCATCCAACTTATACAGTAGAACCTAAAATGGATGGTCTATCAGGATCTCTTATCTATGAAAATGGTTTACTTGTAAGAGTAGCTACACGTGGTAATGGTGTAGTGGGAGAAAATATTACACTAAACGCTAAGACAATAAAATCAATACCACTTAGATTAACCAAACCTATAGACATAGAAGTACGTGGTGAAATCTATATGAGTAAAGCCTCATTTGCTAAGGCTAATATGGAAAGAGAATTAAATAATGAACCATTATTTGCTAATCCAAGAAATGCTGCTGCTGGATCAGTAAGACAATTAGATAGTAAAATAACCGCAAAAAGAGGCTTAGATTTTATGGCTTATTTTATACCAAATCCTAGAGACTATGGTATAAAGAAGCAGTCAGAATCATTAGCTTATCTAAAAGAACTAGGTTTTGTTACCAATTATAAATTAAATACTACCGCAGGTAGTGTAGAAGAAATAATAAATGATATCAAAAAACTAGCAAGTATTAGAAAAGATTTACCATACGAAATAGATGGTGTTGTATTAAAAGTAAATAACTTAGATGATGAGGAAGAACTAGGATATACTGCTAGAGTACCAAGATGGGGTATAGCCTATAAATTTCCAGCAGAAGAAGTATTAACAACATTAAAAGAAATAAAGTTTACTGTCGGAAGAACAGGTAAGATAACTCCTAATGCTATCTTTTCACCAGTCCATGTAGCAGGATCATTAATATCTAAAGCTACATTACATAACGAAGACTATTGTATAGCTAAAGATGTAAGAGTAGGAGATACCATATCTATTCGTAAAGCAGGTGATGTAATTCCTGAGGTAGTAAGAGTACTAAAAGAAAGAAGAAATGGTACAGAAAAAGAATTTACTATGATCGAAAACTGTCCTATATGTAATACTAGATTAATAAGAAAAGAAACAGAAGCCGACTATTACTGTCCTAATAATCTATGTCCTGCACGAAAGATAGAAAATATAATTCACTTTGCTGAAAGAGAAGCTATGAATATTGATGGAATGGGTGAGTCAGTAATTGAAGATTTATATAACGAAGGCTTTATTACTGATATAACTGATATATACGATATCCATAAATACGAAGACGAATTAATGAATCTAGAAGGTTATGGTACTAAAAAAATAAGTAATCTAAAAACAGCAATTGAAAGAAGTAAATCTAATTCATTAGAAAGATTATTATATGGATTAGGTATTAGAAATGTTGGAGCAAAGACTGCTAAAGTATTAGCTAGATACTATAAAACATTAGATAACCTAATGAACGCTACTGTAGAAGAATTAACGGCAATTAATGATATAGGTAGTATCATAGCCACAAGTATAAAAGAATATTTTAATGATCAAAATAATCAAAATATAATAAAAAAATTAAAAGAATATGGAGTAAATACAACCTACATAAATAATACTGAATATGAAGAAAAAGAAGAATTTAAAAATAAAACTTTTGTTTTAACTGGTAGTTTAATCAATATAACTAGAGACGAAGCAAGTAAAATAATTGAAGATTTAGGTGGTAAAGTATCTTCTTCAGTAAGTTCTAAAACTTCAGTCGTAATAGTAGGAGATTCTCCAGGTAGTAAGTATGATAAAGCATTATCATTAAATATTCCTGTATGGAATGAAGAAGAATTCTTAGAAAAAGTAAATAATTAATATTGTTAAATAAATATATTTATGATAAAATCTTTATAGATAGTAGATAAGGAGTCATTATGAAAGAATATTTTAAAAAATATAAATTATATATAATAATAGGAGTATGTACTTTAATATTATTAGTGGGAGGAACTCTAGCTTATTACATATGGAAGAGTACATCTAATGCAGTAGTTAATGCTGAAGTTTGTACTCCAGAAATTTATTTTTCTGGTGGTGCTACAGTAAATGGTACAGATATGATACCAGTACTTTCTAAAGAAAATGGTTTAACAAAACAGATAGAATTAAAAGTTAATAAAACATGTACTAAAGGTACCACAATGAATTTATATTTAGATTTAGAAACATTTCCTACTGAACTTGCAGATTCTTCTTTTGCCTATGAACTTTATAAAAACGGAACAAAAGTAACAAGTGGTAATTTTGCTAATAAGCAGGAAGGTAGTACAATAACTTTAGTATCAAATACAGCAGTAACCACTACCAAAGATACATATATTTTATATATTTGGATAGATGGTAATCAAGATAATCCAGGTACAATGGCAGGTAAAAATTTCTTATTTAAATTATGGGCTAGTGGTGAAGGTGCAATATATAAAGAAAATGTTATGGGTAATTATGGTGGCACTTCAGCATCCGCGACTTCAACATTTTTAGGATCAACAAAAGCAAGAAATACCATTCAGTCAATTGTATCAGAAAGTAGTAACGTCGTACCAAGTAATGCTATAGAATCAGTAGATATTTCTTCATTAAAAGATGGTTCGATAATGTTATGGTATACTGATACTGATTCCAATGGTTTATATGAAGCCCATATTGGAAGTAGTAATGGTATTGTTAAATCAAGTTCAAATGTAGCATATTTATTTAATAATTTAACGCAAGTACAATCAATAGATTTATCTAATTTTGACACTTTAAATGTAACAAACATGTCGCATATGTTTGAAGGATGCAGTAAATTAGCAAGTTTAAATTTATCTGGATTTAATACATCAAGCACATCAAACATGTCGTTCATGTTTTATGGATGTACTTCTTTAACTGATTTGGATTTATCAAGTTTTAGCACACCAAACGTAACTAATATGTCTTATATGTTTAGAAGCTGTAACAATATAGTCAATTTAGATTTATCTAATTTTGATACATCAAAAGTTACAAATATGAATTATATGTTTTATGATTGCAAAGCTCTAATAAATTTAGATCTGACTAGTTTTGACACATCAAAAGTTACAACAATGGATAGTATGTTTTCCCGTTGTAGTTCTTTAATAAGCCTAGATTTATCAACTTTTAATACATTAAACGTTGAAGACATGTATTACATGTTTAATGCATGTAGCAGTTTAAAAACAATATATGTATCAAATTTATGGAACACAAGCAAAGTAACGAGTTCAGAAAATATGTTTAATAGTTGTTCTTCACTAAAAGGAGCAGTTTCTTATAATAGTACTAAAGTAGATGTAACTATGGCAAATTATACTACTGGATATTTAACATATAAAGCTAATAACTAAGAAAGGTATAACTAATATCTTTCTTTTTTAGTATGTAGATATGGCTTATATATAATAGGTATGTAGATACATTGTTATTAGACTATAGGCTAATAACAACACTAAAAGACTTAGACTTTTAGTGAATAAAATAAGATAAAAAGTGTATATTTAAGTATAAATATATCTTTTTTTCAATAAATATGATAAAATGTATTAGGAGAGTGATAAAGTGAGAGTAGTTATATCTGCAGGTGGAACTGGAGGACATATATATCCAGCTTTAGCCATTATAAACAAAATAAAAGAAATGGAACCAAATAGTGAGTTCTTATATATAGGTACTACTAATAGAATGGAAAAAGATTTAATACCAAGTATGGGTTATAGATATGAAGGTATTGAAGTAACAGGATTCAAAAGAAAATTAACATTAGATAACTTTAAAACAATAACTAATTTTCTTAATGCTATCAAAAGATGTAAAATAATAATAAAAGACTTTGATCCAGATATAGTAATAGGCTGTGGAGGTTATGTTACCGCTCCTGTTATATATGCCGCTAAAAAGTTAGGTAAAAAAACATTCATTCACGAACAAAATAGTGTAGTAGGACTAGCTAATAAATTCTTAGCTAGATATACAGATAAAATAGGAGTATCATTTGAAAGTACTATCAAAGATTTTCCTAAAGGAAAAGCTGAATTAACAGGTAATCCATGTAGTGAAAAAGCCTTAAGTATCAAGAAAACTACTAAAGAAAAATTAGATATAGCCAAAGATAAAAAACTAGTATTAATAGTTATGGGTTCTCTTGGTAGTAGAACTATCAATGATAAAATATTTAGTTTTATAGATAAATTTAGAAGTAAGAATTATAGTGTAATTATAGTTACAGGTAATAGTTATTACGAAAGAGTAAAAGATAAAAAAGTACCAAGTAATGTCAAAGTATTACCATTTATCTATGAAATGCCTTCAGTTATGAAAATAACCGATTTAATGGTTACTAGAGCAGGAGCCTCTACTATGAGCGAAATAACTGCTTTAGAAGTACCATCTATCTTTATACCAAGTCCATATGTAACCAATAACCATCAATATAAAAATGCTATGGATTTAGTAGATAATAATGCTGGTTTAATACTAGAAGAAAAAGATTTAACAGATACTTCATTAATAAACCTAATAGATAAAACAATAAATGACGAAGAAAAATTACAAGAAATGAAGAATAATCTAAAGAAATTAGGTATTAAAGATAGTGGAGAAAGAATATATAATATACTAAAGGATTTGATACTAAATGAACGAAAATATTATTAAAAACTATGAGTATTATAAAGATATATCACTAAAAAAATATAATACTTATAGACTAGATGTTAAATGTGGATATTTAATATATCCAAGTAATACTAAAGAATTAATAGATTTATTAAAGTATTTAAAAGAAAGTAATATAAATTATTTCATATTAGGTGGAGGATCTAATATAATACTAGCAAAACCATACTTTGATGTTGTAATAAAATTAGATAAACTAAATAATATCGAAATAAAAGATAATATTGTAACTGCTGGAGCAGGAGTAAGTTTAATATATCTAGCTAATCTATGTATGAATAATAACTTAAATGGTTTAGCTTTTGCAGGAGGTATACCAGGAATGGTCGGAGCAAGTACTGCAATGAATGCTGGAGCATATAAAGAAGATATGGCTAGTATTGTCAAAGAAGTAAAAGTATTAACGCCAGATCTAGAAATAGTTACACTAACAAATAAAGATTTAAATTATTCATATCGTAATTCATTTCTAAAAGAACATAAAGACTATATATGTATCGAAGTAACACTAGAAATGAGTTATGAAGATAAAGAACAAATAAAAGAAACAATGACTAGTAGAAAGCAGAGAAGGGTAGATACGCAGCCTCTAGATAAACCATCTGCGGGTAGTGTCTTTAGAAACCCTGAAGGATTATCTGCGGGTAAATTAATCGAAGATGCAGGTCTAAAAGGATACAAAATAGGTGGTGCAGAAATAAGTACTAAGCATGCTAATTTCATAGTAAATAATGGAGATGCTACCTATGAAGATATCTTAGAATTAATAGATTATACAAAGAAAAAAATAAAAGAAATATATAATATAGATTTAATATTAGAACAAGAAATAATAGGGTGATAAAAATGGGTAAAAAGGCTAAGGTAAAAGTTAAAGTAAAAAAAAGAAAATTAAAATTAAAAAGAATATTCTTCTGTCTAATATTCTTATGCCTTCTTGGAGGAATCTTTTACCTAGCCAAAAAAATCCCTATAACAAATATCTACATAATAGGTAATAACATAGTACCAGATAAAGAAATAATAAATACCGCTAAAATAAATAACTACCCATCATTTATAGATACATCAAAGAAAGATATAATAACAAGATTAGAAAGAAACGACTATATCAAAGAAGTAAAAGTAGAAAAAAAATTACCAAGTAAAATATATATCTATATTACCGAACATAAAGTAATCTCTCTATATAATAATAAAATATTATTAGATAATAATATAGAAGTAGAAAATACTTATAATATTCATAATGTACCAATATTAATATCTGATATTTCAAGTATTAGAGAAAAATATACCAAAAGTATTAGTAAAATAAATAATGATGTCTTATTAAAAATATCACAAATAGAGTATACTCCTAATGACGTAGATAATGAGAGATTCACTATATATATGAATGATGGTAACCAAGTATATATAACACTAGGCAAAGTAACAAAAATAAATAAATATAATAGTATATATTCAGAATTAGAAGGAAAAAAAGGAATAATATACTTAGATTCGGGAGATTATATTGAAATCAAAGAGGGATAAAACTTATTCCTCTTTATTAATTATATAATAGAAAGAATCTTTCTTATCAAATCTATCTCTAAATTTAATAGCTTCGGTAATATTATTAAAAGTCCATAGAAATATCTTCTTATTCTTAATTATACTTAGTTTCCTTTTAGATATAGTTTTATAATTAAGAATAGTAAGAGGATATTTATTATATCTATAAAAGAAAGATATAATACCTTTTTTATACTTAGTTTTCTTATTTAAATACTTAATAATCTTTTTATTAAAAGACATCAAATAAATATTTTTATTACTATTATTTATTATATCTAAAAGAATATCTCCAAGTAACTTATAATTATTATTAACCTTAATATCAATGAGTAAGATTTTATCAGTATCGATATCTAAGATCTTATCTAAAGTAGTTAAATATTTATATTTAATAATATCTCTATAATACATATTTTCAATATAATTAATACCAATTACTGAATCATGAGATAAAACAATCTTATTATCTTTAGTAAGCCTAATATCAAATTCTACACCAATACTTTCTTTATCAAGAATAGCCCTTTTAATAGCTATATAACTATTATCTTTATTTCTATTAGAAGTAATTCCCCTATGAATTATACATTTCATAATAAATTATATGAAATACAATTATTAATATTGAAAAAAATATCAAACTATGATATCATTAAACTATAAAGATAGGAGAGTTAAAATGAAAAAGATATTGAAATTATTTACATTTACAATAGCCCTATTTCTAATAGGAATATTTAGTGTTAAAGCTGATTATAAGATTGACTTTAGCAATCCAGATAATAGGTATACTGTAAAAAATAATGATCCACCAATTCAATCACATTATAGAGTGGATACAAATGGTAATGTTGTATACTGCTACCAACCATATGTAGCCTATGCCGGTGCTGAAAGTGAAGACTTTACAGGAGTATTAATCTACAATAACTGTAAAACATTATCAACAAATGCTGCACAATTATTATATATTTATGCTAATGGTTATGGCGGTGCTAATGATTATGCCACTGGTATAAGCAAATATGAAGACTATTATGCTACGCAGCTTGCCGTATGGTATTTTGGTAATAGAGATTATTGGGATCTTTCAGGATACGCTAGAGATTATTTAGCAGACTTCAAAAAAGGCAGTGATGGTACTTATACCTTTACTGGAACAAAAAGCACAGTTACTACAAAAGCAGCAGAATTAATAACAGATGCTGCCAAATCAGTAAATGCTACAGCAAGTATATCATTAGATACAAGTAATACTAAATTAAGTGTTAATAGTGATAGAAGTTATTATATATCTAGTCCAATAAAAATAAGTGGATCTTGGGTAAGAAAAGCTGTTACAGTAAGTGTAAGTGGAGCTTCAGGAGCTTTCGTAACAACAAATGCCAATAGTACAAGTGGTAGTACAAACTTCAATATAGGCGATACAGTTTATGTTAAAGTACCTGCTTCAAGTGTAACAAAGAGTACATCATTAACAATAAGTGCTTCAGGAACATCTAAACTAGGAACAGGAACAATAAGGGTATGTAAGAATGATCCAAGTACAGAGTCACAAAAACTCCTAGAACTTACTAAAGGAACACCTGCTAGTGTTAGTAAAAGTTTAGGTTTAACCGTAGAACCTGCTAAAGTAGAAGTAAAAATATCAAAACAAGATATAACAGGTAGTAAAGAAGTAAAAGGAGCTACACTTGTAATTAAGAAAGGTAGTACTGAAGTAGCCAAATGGGTATCAGATGGTTCTATCAAAAAGATATCACTTGATGCTGGCACATATACACTAGAAGAAACAATAGCTCCTGCTGGTTATAAACTAAATAGTGGTAAAGTAACATTTACAGTAAATAATAACGGAACAGTAACTGTAGATGGTAAAGTAGTAGATAAAGTTATATTAAAGAACGAACCTTTCTATATAACAATATCAAAACTAGGTGTAGATAAAACAAAACAACTAGTTGGTGCAAAATTAAAAATAACAGATAAAGAAGGAAAATTAACTACAGATTTAGATGGAAAAAGTCTAGAATGGACGACAACAGAAAATGAAGAAAAATTCCATCTAGGAGATGGTACATACTATTTATCAGAAATATCCGCTCCTGCGGGCTATGTAAAGACAGATAAAGTTGTAGAGTTTGTCGTAGCTAAGGATGGAACAATAAAAATAAATGATAAAGAAGAAACTAATGTAACATTAGAAAATGAACCATTATATATATACATATCTAAAAAGAGTATCAATGGTAAAACAGAATTACCTGGTGCAAAACTAAAAATTACAGATAAAGAAGGAAAACTAGAAAAAGACTTAGATGGTAAGAGCTTAACTTGGGTATCTTCAACAAAAGAAGAAAGATTCCATTTAGCTCCAGGAAGCTATGTCTTAACTGAACTAGAAGCACCAGAAGGATATGAATTAAGTGATGCGGTAATAGAGTTTACAATTACTGAAGATGGTAAAATACTATACGATAAAAAAGAATTAGAAGATAACATGATCGTATTCAAAAACACTCCAGAACCAGAACAAGTAGTAACTGGTAGTGCTCTAATATATATCTTATTTGTAGGTATCTTAACCGCAGGTGCTGTAACATTCTTTGTATTAAAAAAAAATAATTAATTAAGGAGGTAGTAAATATGAACTCAAACATCAAAGTACATTTGTTCGCTAGGGGGGGGGTCATTTTACTACCATACTAATATAAAAGTAAATAATTTATTAAATATAAGGACTATAGAGAAAACTAATAGAAATATTAGTCTTTCTTTATAGTCTTTTTTGTATTGAAAGAAGGCATAATATGAAAGAAAATAAAGCAAAAATATTCATGGTATTAAGTTTAATAATCTTAATAATAACAATAATAGTAAGCAGTACCTATGCCTATTATATATGGACTACATCAGATAGTGAAGTAACTAAAATAGTTGCAGGAGTAGGATCAGCAACAGTAACCTTTGATGGCGGTAGTGATATAAATGCTAATCTAAAACCAATACCAGATAAAAGCCAAGGTATAATAAAAGCAATCAAAGTAAAAGCCGATACTACAGGTCTTAATTTCAACCTATATCTAGATATAATAAACATAGATACAGGATTAAAAGACATAAGTTTTAGATATGAATTATATAAAGGTACAACCAAAGTAAAAGAAGGTAACTTTACTGATAACTATCTAAATAGTAATACAACCACTTGTAGTAAGAATAATACTAAACATATAACCTTATTATCTAATGAAAGTATATCTACATCAAATACTACTTATACTTTATACATCTGGATAGATGGAGCTAATTATGAAAATCCTAGTACTATGATGGATAAAACATTTAGTTTTAAATTACATGCTGATGGAGAAGGAGCAGTAGTTAAAACACCAACGGCCGCAGATACTATTATAGAATTATATGCTAACGCTTCAAAAACAACAGTAACAAATAATAGTATTACATATAATACAGCACCATCAGTATCATTAATGAATGATAGACTAGGAGGCATCACGGCAGATTTAGATGGTGGAAATATAAGATATTATGGAGCAAATCCAAATAATTATATATATTTTAATTGCTCTGACTATAGTAACCAATCTTCAAGTACATGCGAAACATGGCGAATAATTGGAGTGTTTGATGGTAAATTAAAAATAATAAGAAATACATCTATTGGAAGGTATTCATGGGATAATAAGGATACTAGTACAGGAGCGGAGTCTGACAATGGTAAAAACGATTGGACGACAGCAAGGTTAATGAAGCTTTTAAACCCTAGTGACTATTATACAATAGATCCTAATGATAATGGTTTAGGGCAAAGTTTATATTGGAATAGTGCATCGGGTAAATGCTATAGCGGTCAAAATAATGCTACAACAAATTGTGATTTTACAAGTACAGGAATAAAAAATGATGCAACAAGGAAACTTATATCTGAAGAGACTTGGAATATTGGTGGATGGAATAGTAGTTCTATATATTCTAATCAAATTTATGGATATGAAAGAGGAACAAAAGCATATTCAGGAAGACCAACAACATGGACTGGCAAAATAGCATTAGCATATCCAAGTGATTATGGCTATGCAGCGGATTTAAATCATTGCTCAGAGATATTGGCTAATTATAATAATTGTATCTCAAATAACTGGATGAGAAAAATTTTAACTAGTAATATGGCATGGTTATTAACTACAGATTCTAACAAGTCTAGTTCTGCATGGATTGTTAGTACTACTGGTTTTGTGGATAATATTTATTATAATGGCAGTGGTAATTATGGAATAGTACCAGTCCTTTACCTCAGTACTAAACCGATAATATCTTCAGGAGATGGTTCTTCAAGTAATCCATATACTTTATCTGTATAATATCTAAGTATGTAGATTATGCTTATATATAATAGGTATGTAGATACATTATTATTAGACTAAGAATTAGGCTAATAATAACACTAATAAGACTTATTTATAAGGCTTATAGTGCCTAAAATAAAATAATTTAATATATTTTTTCATAAAATTAGTTGAAATTTAATATATAATATGGTAAAATTAATAGCGTTATGGGATAATCCGCTTAGTATATATAGTATTATATTATATAAATAATATTATATATAGGTAATGATTATCTGAAAAAGAAAGGAAGTGTATATACGATGAATATCATTGACAAAATTACAGAAAGTCAAATGAAAAAAGATTTACCAGAATTCAGAGTAGGAGATTCAGTTACAGTTGGATGTATTATTACTGAAACAAAAGGTGGTAAATCAAAAGAAAGAGTACAGGACTTTAAAGGAACTGTAATCGCAAGAAAAGGTAAAGGAGTATCTGAAACTTTCACTGTAAGAGGAGAATATTCTGGAGTAGGTGTTGAAAAGACATTCCACGTTCACTCTAATAAAGTTGCTTATATTAAGGTTACTAAACCAGGTAAAGTAAGAAGAGCTAAATTATATTTCTTAAGAGACAGACAGAAAAAATTTAATATTAAAGAAAGAAGATAATAGCTTAGCTACTATCTTTTTATTATTGAGGTGAAATATGAAAGAAATAATAAAAGAATTATATCCTTATGTAATCATAATTCTAGTAGTAGTATTAGTAAGAAGTTTTATAATTACTCCAGTAATAGTATCAGGTAGTTCAATGAAACCAAATCTAAATGATGGCGAACTATTATTAGTAAGAAAAATAGGTTATAATGAAAAAACAATCAAAAGATTCGATATAGTAGTAATAAAGAAAGATAAAGAAGAAATAATTAAGAGAGTAATAGGTTTACCTGGAGAGCATATAGCATATAGAAATAATAAATTATATGTAAATGATAAGTTAGTTAGCGAAGACTATACCCATCTAGATACAAAGGATTTTAATCTTGAAGAAATATGTACATGTAGTACAATACCAGAAGGTAAATATCTTGTACTCGGAGATAATAGACCAATATCAAAAGATAGTAGATCAATAGGTTTAATAGACGAAAAAGATATAGTAGGAAAAGCAGTATTTAGATTATGGCCTATATCTAAAATTGGAACAATATAAGATATTATTAAAGTATGTAGTATTTTTAGACAATAGTAAAATTAAAATATAACTTCTTTCATAAAATAATATGAAAGGAGAATAAAAATGAATAATAACTATTCAAATAATGTAAAAAAAATTCTTGAAATGGGAAAGAAATGTAATTGTACTCCTGTGATTATTGGTCAAACAGGTCCAACCGGTCCAACAGGTCCCGCTGGTGCAGCCACTATTGCAGTAGGTACAACAACTACTGGTGATCCAGGAACAAGTGCTAGTGTAACTAATACTGGAACTAATCAAAATGTAGTTTTAGACTTCACTATACCTGCTGGTCCTACTGGTCCAACCGGTCCAACTGGACCTCAAGGAGTAACAGGCCCAACCGGTCCAATAGGTCCAACTGGACCTCAAGGAGTAACAGGCCCAACCGGTCCAATAGGTCCAACCGGACCTCAAGGAATAACAGGCCCAACAGGTGCAACTGGACCACAAGGAATAACAGGCCCAACAGGTGCAACAGGTGCAACCGGACCTCAAGGTGTAACAGGACCAACCGGTCCAACAGGTGCAACTGGACCTCAAGGAGTAACAGGACCAACCGGTCCAACAGGTCCAACTGGACCACAAGGATTGCAAGGTGAAGCTGGAGAGGCAGGTCCAACCGGACCACAAGGATTGCAAGGAGAAGTCGGAGCAACTGGACCAACAGGTCCAACTGGATCTCAAGGTGTAACAGGACCTACGGGTCCAACCGGTCCAACTGGACCTCAAGGCACAACTGGTCTAACCGGTGCAACGCCAGTAATAACAATCGGCACTGTTACAACAGGTGATCCTGGAACACAGGCTGCAGCTTCAATAACTGGAACAGCCCCTAACTTTGTATTGAATCTAACAATACCAATAGGTGCTACTGGTCCTACAGGACCAACCGGCCCACAAGGATAATAATTCAAACGGTCTACTAGACCGTTTTCTTATAGACAAATATATCTTGACATGATAAAATGGTATCAGAGGTGATAATGATGATCCATGAAATGAAATTAAATAATGAGCCATTTACTTTAATAAAAGCAGGCACCAAAGTAATAGAAATGCGGTTAAACGATGAAAAGAGAAGAAAAATAAAAGTAGGCGATAAAATAGAGTTTACTAATAGGGATAGCAATGAAAAGATAATGACTGAGGTAATAAATTTACACAATTATCAGAGTTTTACAGAACTATATAAACATTTTGATAAAAAAGTATTAGGTTATTCTGATAATGAACAAGCAAATCCATCTGATATGAATAAATACTATTCTAAAGAAGAGCAAGATAAATATGGTGTATTAGGTATTGAAATTAAATTAGTTAAATAATAATCATAAATTTATATAATTATATAGAGGAGAATAAAAATGAATAAAAATAAAATAATTACACTATCTTTACTTTTACTTGCAGTGGTATCATTTATAATAATATGTATATTTAGAATAAAGAAAAATAATCAAAACATTTCTATTACTGAAGGCATAAAAGTAGTGCCAACATTAGATGATGAAATATCCTCTGACAGTAGCTATTGTGTAACTTTTCAGTTAGTTTGGAATGATATGAAAAATAAGATAATAAAACAAGATATAACGTTCAAGCCTGAAGTACAAGAGGCTATAAACTTAAATAAAGAGAGTTTTACTGAAGATATGATATCGGAAGATTATTACTTCAAGGCTTTTGGTCCTAAGTCAAAGGCCTTAAAAGAAGAAATAATAAATGGTATCAAAGAAAAGTTTAATCAAACAAGTGATATTTTAGACGATTTTGATTGGAGCGAATCAGCTTTAGATAGTCCAGACTTAAGAAGATATTTTTTCTATACAATGCTATACCGTGAATTTGAATATAAGCAGAGATTCACAGTTCTAGAAGATGGTAGCTTTGGTAATTATGAAGACATAAAATATTTTGGAGTAACCACTAATAGCTCTAGTGAAGTAAGAAATCAGATTATAGTATTATTTTATAATTCTAAAGATGATTTTGCTATTAAATTAACTACCAAAAGTAATGATGAGGTAATTTTCTATAAGAATCCAAAAGGTAAAACATTTAATGAGATCTATAGTAATATGATTAATGAGGCGAATAAATATACTGGAAATAAAAATTTTGAAAAAGAAGACGAGTTTAAGGCTCCAATAATTAATTTTAATGTTAAAAGAGAATATACCGAATTACAAAACAAACCATTTTATGATACTGAAAATAGAGAATATGTAATTGATAAAGCCATTCAAACCATAAATTTCAAACTTGACGAAAAAGGTGGTAGGATAAAAAGCGAAGCTGCAATTGACACAAATGTTACTACAGCATTACCCGAAGATACTTTACCAAGATACTTTAATGTAGATAATACCTTTGCCATATTTTTAAAAGAAAGTTCAAGGGATGTACCTTATTTTGCCTCTAGAATAGATGATATTAGAAAATATCAATAATGTAAAAGCATAATATTTGTTATGCTTTTTTTCTTTGGTAATAATCTTACCAGAAAGTTGACATTATGTTACTATATATATTATAATTAAGTCAGGTGTAAGAAGTATTATAAGTATATAAAAATATTCAAATAACCAATTATGATTTTTAATATATGGAGATTCAAACACTGAAGTTAAGACAAGCGTAATGTTAATAAATAACGATATTGGGTTTACTCAAAACTTAATTGCAGAATTGTTTGGTGTAGGAAGAAGCACAATAACTGAACATATTAATAATATATTAAATAGTGGTGAACTTGATGAAAATAACACCGTCGGAAAAACCGACGTTGATAATTCTAAAAAAACTGTAAAGATATATAACCTTGATATGATTATTGTATGGTACAGGAAAAATATATCAGCAAAAGTTATGCAAGAGTTAGCATATAAAGAACACAATAAATTTAAAATTAGACAGGATCAATTATATAAATCTGATTTCAATAAAATTTTATAGGTTTTAATAAAACAAAGGTGGCCTGTAAAAGTTCTGGATTTAATATAGACGAACAATTTGCTGAGGTCAACAAGTTGTAAAAAAAATAATAATGAAATAAAATGACAGAGAATGAATGTGAAAAGAGTTAACAACAGAAATAAAATAAATATCAACTGGTATATACAGACTAATGTAAAACCACTCACAAACATTTATAAATAAAGCATTTTCTATTTATTTCTTTTTACATTTTTTAGATAGAATTATAAAATAATTCAAAAAAGGATGGTAACTACGATTTATTGAAAACTAATATTTCAGACAAAGGAGATGATAATAATGGCAAAAGATTTAATAATTAGAAGTAGTACTGAAGAATTTATAACATTCAAGTTTCAAGAAAAAAGATAAAGGCATTCAAGTTAGATATGAAAATGAGACTTTATGGATGACACAAAAAGCTATGGCAGAATTATTTGATGTTGAGCAACCTGCAATAGCAAAGCATCTTATAAATATATATAATGAGAAGGAGTTAGACAAAGATTCAACTTATTCCAAAATGGAATTAGTTCAAAAAGAGGGAAATAGAAGTGTTAAGAGAAATGTTGAATTTTATAATTTAGATGCCATAATATCAGTTGGATATAGAGTAAATTCATTAAGAGCAACACAATTTAGAAGATGGGCGACAAATATACTTAAAACATTTACAATTCAAGGATATGTATTAGATAAAGAAAGAATGAAAAAATGTTATAATTGCTAAAAATTATTTAAATAAAGAAGAATTAAGTGATTTAGAGGGAATTGTTAGTGCATTTTTAGAAATTGCTGAAAATAGGGCGAGAAGACATATTCCAATGACGATGGAAGACTGGTCGTCTAGAATAGATAAGTTTTTGCTTGCCAATGATAGGGATATATTAAAAGAAGCCGGAAAAATATCACATGAAATAGCTTGTGATAAAGCATTAACAGAATTTGAAAAATATAGAATAAAACAAGATAAATTATATAAATCAGATTTTGATTTATTAGTAGAAGAAACAAACAAATAATAAAATGAAAGGGAGATTAGAAGTATGCTCAATTTAGAAAAAGTAAAAGAAGAATTAAATAAATGGAATTTTAGTTATAAAAATAATATTGTACCAGGACATAGTACCTATAAAGTAAAATGGGTTTTACCAGCTGGTCCAGTAATTGTAATTGCATCGGAAAGAGCAACATCATACTTACTCGGGTTCGATGAAAAAGGAATTCATGTTTTTCCAGTAGAAGGCAACTGGAATATATTAGATTGCTGCTTAATCGAATGGAAAAACATCAAAAAATTTGAAATGAAAAAAGGTGTTTTACTCGAAAATACGATGAATATTACGACTAATGAAATGAAAGTATCATTAAAAATAAATAAAATGGTTGCAGGTAATCCATGGGTTAAAGAAAATATAAAAGAATTAGAAAAACTAAATTATTATAAAAAATAGTTATATAAAAGTGTAAAAAAGTTTTTATTAAAAGGAAAGTGAAATTTTATGGATATGTATCAAAAAAGAAAAGCAAGATCAGAAAAGAAAAATAACAATCAAGAAGAAAAGTTAACTAAAGTCGTTCTTAACTGGTAAGTGGGGAGTTATGAAAAAACACTATTGAACCCTTGAAAATCAAGGAAAAAATATTTATTTCTTTTTACATTTTAAACATATTTTTACTTGAAAAATGTTAAAAAATAAATGTGCGGGAGTTATGAAAAAACAATGGAAAGGATGTGAATTATGCTAGATAAAAATTTTAAAGATATTATTAGTAATATTAAAGAAGAAATTATAAATACGCAAATTAAAACTATGCAAGAAGTCAATAGCAATTTAATTATGTTGTATTTTAAATTAGGAAAAATTGTTTCAGAAAACAAACAATATGGAAATAATTTTACGAAGCAAGTGTCAACAGAACTTAAATTAACTTTTCCTAATATGAAAGGCTTTTCTGAAAGAAATATAAGATCAATGAGATTATTCTATGAAGAATATGCTGATGATGAAAAATGGCAACAGCTTGTTGCCAAATTACCTTGGGGACATAATTTATTACTAATTGAAAAAATTAAAGATAAGGATATTAGAAAAATATATGCCGAAAATACTATTAAAAATGGATGGAGTAGAAATGTACTTGCTATTCAAATTGAAACAGAATTTCATAAAAGAATAGGAAATAGTAACAATAATTTTAATGCAATGTTACCTCCAAAAGATAGCGATTTAGTGAATAATACTATAAAAGATCCATATATTTTTGATTTTATTACATTAAAAGAAGAATATAAGGAAAAAGAATTGGAAACCGCTTTAATAAATAAAATAAGAAATGTATTGCTAGAATTAGGAAAAGGCTTTAGTTTTGTCGGAAATCAATACAAAATTTCAGTTGATAATCAAGATTATTATATTGATTTACTATTTTACCATTTGGAACTTAGATGTTATGTAGTTGTTGAATTAAAAGCAAGTGAATTTAAACCAGAATATATAGGACAATTAGGATTTTATGTAACAGCAGTTAATGAAACAATAAAAAAAGAATGTGATGCACCTACGATTGGTTTATTATTATGTAGAGGGAAGAATAGGCTAACGGTAGATTGGTCTTTGAAATCTACCAATGTCCCAATAGGTGTTTCAACTTATAAACTAAAAGAACAACTACCAAAAGAATTAATGGATAAATTACCAACAGAAGAAGAAATAAACTTATATTTAGATATAGATGAAACAAATGAATAGTAATTTGCGAGGAAAAAATAATGGAAAAAGATTTAAAAGAAATAAGAAATCCTAATAAAAGTCTAAAAATGAAAAATAAAATAATAAATACTTTTTTGATATTTCTATTTGGAGTGGTACTAGGAATATTCTCAAAATGGCTAGATAATTTAAGTATTGATGATTCTGTGTGGTGGCAACATATATTAGGAATATTGGATCTTCGCAATGTGTTTTCTTTGTTTGGAATATGGATGTTTATTGCTATAACAATATCCGTTTTTAGTAAAACTCCAAGAAGAGCAAGTATCAATGTATTATGCTTCTTTTTAGGAATGACAGTTAGTTATCATTTATATACAATACTCTTTTGTGGCTTTAATCCGATGAGGTATATGATGATATGGTATGGATTTACATTGATTTCTCCGTTACTAGCTTATGTCTGTTGGTATGCTAAAGGTAAAAACA
>UROI01000018.1 GCA_900549325.1 uncultured Mycoplasmatota bacterium
AGAATAATACTAATCATATAGTATTATTAACTAATGAAAGTATATCTACATCAAATACTAGTTATACTTTATATATTTGGATAGATGGTGCTAACTATGTAAATCCTAGTACTATGATGGGTAAAGAATTTAATTTTAAATTACACGCTGATGGAGAAGGAGCAGTAGTTAAGAAAGTATTAGGTAATGCTGCGAGTTACATTAGTAGTTTATATACCGGTTCTTCAAAGACAACAGTAACAAATAATAGTGTTACATATAATACAGCACCATCTGTATCATTAATGAATGATAGACTAGGTAGTACTTCAACAGGTATAGATAGTGGTAATATAAGATATTATGGAGCAAGTCCAAATAATTATATATATTTTAATTGTTCTGATTATAGTAACCAATCGTCAAGTACATGTGAAACATGGCGAATAATAGGTGTATTTAATGGTAAATTAAAAATAATGAGAAGTACATCTATTGGAAGTTACTCATGGGATAATAAAAATACCAGTACTGGTGCAGAAAGCAATTTTGGTAAAAATGACTGGACGACAGCAAGATTAATGAAACTATTTAATCCAAGTGATTATTATACAACAGATTCTAACGATAATGGCTTAGGGCAGAATTTGTATTGGAATAGTGCATCAGGTAAATGTTATAACGATCAAAATAATGCTACAACAAATTGTGATTTTACAAGTACAGGAATAAAAAATGATGTCACAAGAAATCTTATATCTGAAGAAACTTGGAATATTGGCGGATGGTATATCAACTCTGTATATTCAAATCAAATTTATGGATATGAAAGAGGAACAAAAGTATATTCTGGAAGACCAACAACATGGACAGGGAAAATAGCCTTAGCATATCCAAGTGATTATGGCTATGCAGCAGATTTAAGTAAGTGTACACAAATCTTTAACAAATATGATAATTATACTTGTACTTCAAATAACTGGATGAAAGCAATTTTATGTACTTCTAGTTGGGGGTGGTTATTAACCCCTAATTCTGGCTCTTCGAACAATGCGTGGATTGTGAATTCGACGGGCCGTGTGTACTACGACGCCAGCTATGTGTACTATGCTCGCGGGGTCGCTCCAGTCCTTTTTCTAGCCTCTGATCTAGCGATGGAGTCAGGAGATGGTTCTTCAAGTAGTCCATACCAATTATCTATATAATATTTAAATATATAGACATGGCTTATATATGATAGATATGGTTGATATATTATTCTTAGACTAAGAATTAGGCTAAGAATAACACTAATAAGACTTACATAGTAAGGCTTATAGTGGTTCTAAAAGATAATGTAATGTTATCTTTTTTAATTTGACTATTTCATTATTTCATTATATAATTTATATGAAATGAGGAATATATATGGAGATATTAAATAGAAAAGCAAGATATGACTATGTAGTTGAAGATACTTATGAAGCTGGTATAGTACTTACTGGTACAGAGATTAAGTCAGTAAGACAAGGTAAGGTTAATATTAAAGATAGTTATGCTATTATTAGAAATGATGAAATATACTTACTTAATACACATATTTCTATTTATGAAGAAGGTAATAGATTTAATCATGAAGAAGATAGAACTAGAAAGTTATTACTTCATAAAAGAGAAATACTAAAGTTAAAGAATAAATTAGAAATAGAAGGTTATACTTTAATACCTCTTAGATTTTACTTTGTAAAAGGTAGATGTAAGGTAGAGATAGGAGTATGTAAGGGTAAAAAGAATTATGATAAAAAAGAATCTATTAAAGAAAGAGATATTCAAAGAGAATTAGAAAAGGACTTTAAATATAGATAATGGATAATGTTATAGATAAAACTAAGAAGTTAATAGATTCTTTTGAAAGTAGTGAATTAATTAGTAAATTAGATTATTATAAAAGAATAGTTATTGGTAATAAAGAGTTATTAGATTTAATAAAGAAATATAATGATAGTACTGATAATTATGAGAAGTTATCTTTGAAAGAAAAGATATATAAGTATAATGAATATAGAGAATATATGAAGTATTATAATGAGCTATTTTATTATATTATGGGTATTAATAAAAGATTTAAAGAATATACAAACGTAAGAGGTTGTCATATATGAGAGTAATAAGTGGTTATTTAAAGGGAAGAGAATTACTTGGATATAATGTAGAAACTACTAGACCGACAATGAGTAGAGTAAAAGAATCTATGTTTGCTAGTATTCAAAATTATATTGATAATTCTACTGTATTAGATTTATTTTGTGGTACTGGTAGTCTTGGTATAGAGGCTTTATCTATGGGTGCTGATAGATGTTATTTTGTAGATAATAATAAAGATATATTAAGATATTTAAATAAGAATATTAATAATCTTGGTATTAATAATAAAAGTATAATAGTTAGTAAAGACTATAGAGATAGTTTATTATATTTTAAAAATAATAATATTAAGTTTAATATTATACTCGTGGATGCTCCCTATAAAATGGAAGTAATGGAAGAGGTAATAGAATTAGTTACTAAGTATGATTTACTTTTAGATAATGGAATATTAGTACTTGAATATAGTTTTGATAAACTAAATGATAAATATGATAATTTGGAACTGATTAGAAGTAAAAAGTATAGTGATAAATATGTAAATATTTACCGCAAAATAATTGACTAAGATTTTATTTTGTGATAAGATTATTTTGTAAGATAAATGAAGGGAGAATGATTTATAATGAAAAAATTAAATAGGAAAGGATTTACTTTGATAGAGTTATTAGCGGTTATCGTAGTACTTGCTATTATTATCGTAGTTACTATACCATCAGTTATTAGTTCAATGAATAATGCTAAATCTAGTCAATTAAGTAATGCTAATGGTACTGTTACTGAATGGTTTACTAAACAATATGAACTTGCTACATTAGGCGCTGGAGTAGGTGGTGGCCCAAGTGCTGAATATACTACATTTGTTGGTAGTACAGGATTAACTAGTACTGCTAAAGACTTAGACGCTGCTGTATTAAAAGCTGCTGGTATTACTAATCCAACTGGATTAACTGGTAGTGTTAAGGTAAATGGTTCAAAGATTTGCGTAATACTTACTGCAGGATCTACTAGTCAGTTCTACAATTCAGCTGATACTACTAAAAATACAACTACTGGTTCAGGATGTTAATTAAAGAGGAGTAATCCTCTTTTTATTTTTATAAAAATATAGTATAATTAGGTAGAGGAAGTGATAGATATGGAACTTATTATAGGTAGTCATGTTTCTTATAAGAATGATAGTCAGTTACTTGGTAGTGTTAAAGAAGCTATTAGCTACGGAGAAAATACTTTTATGTTTTATACTGGTGCTCCGCAGAATACTAACCGAGGGGTAATAAAAAAAGAACTTACTAGTGAAGCTTATGAGGTAATGAAAGAAAATAATATCGATATAAATAATGTTGTAGTACACGCTCCATATATAGTTAATTTGGCTAATATAGATAATTTTGATTTTTCAGTATCTTTCTTAAAAGGAGAAGTAGAAAGATGTGCCGAACTTGGTATTAAGAAAATGGTTTTACATCCTGGATCTGCGGTTAATTGTTCTAGAGAAGAGGCTATTATTAATATTAGTGATGGATTAAATTTAATTCTTGATAATGATTATGATGTTGCTATTTTACTTGAGACAATGGCGGGCAAAGGTAATGAAATGGGGAAGTCTTTTGAAGAGTTAAAAGCTATTATAGATAGAGTTAAATATCAAAATAAGATAGGAGTATGTATAGATACTTGTCATTTAAATGATGCTGGTTATGATATGAGTAATTTTGATGCTGTTCTTGATTTATTTGATAGTATTATCGGTATTAATAAAATAGGTTGTATTCATGTTAATGATAGTAAGAATACTATAGCTAGTCATAAAGATAGGCACGAGAATATTGGTTTTGGTACCATTGGTTTTGATAATTTAATTAATATTATTTATAATGAGAGATTAAATGGAATACCTAGAATATTAGAAACTCCTTATGTAACTAAAGATGATAATAGTAAAGATAAAGTATATCCACCATATAAATATGAAATAGAAATGATTAGAAATAAAAAATTTGATAGTGAACTAATAAATAAAATAAGAAATTAAATAAAAAGGCTTTAATAGCCTTTTATATTTTTAGTAAAATTATCTATTTTGTCTTTGAACTGCATATATAGATTTTCTATTTTATTATAAGTAAGAGGTTTTACTTGGTACTTTATTTCTTCAAGTATTACTTTAGGATTACCATAAATAAGAGTTTTATAATTATTTTTAATATAATTATAAATAATATCTAGTTCTTCATTATCTAATGTTATACCTTGCTTTATGGCAAAGTTATTTACATCTTGTTTTTGCATTCTATTTACATATTCACTGATTAAATAAATGTTCATTATTTTTCACCTAATTAACTATATGTATAATTATAATTTTTATGATATAATAAATACTGGAAGGTGCTATATGAGAAAGATTAACTTTGATATTAAGAGAAAAATTAATAATAAAAAGAAAAAGAATATGTTTGAAGTTAAAAAAAGTAGTAGACCTATTAATAAGAAGAAGAAAACTAATGATAAAAAGTTATTTGAGATAATGGAGAAGAGATTTAATATTATTATTGGTATTATATGTGTATTATTTCTAATAATAACTAGTAGAGTATTTTATCTTCAGATACTTAAAAATGATGAATATACCGAGAAACTATCTTATTCTACAGAAAAGAAAATAGAAAGTACTAGTAGTCCTAGAGGTAGAATATACGATAGAAATTATAATCTACTTGTAGATAATGAGGCTGTTAAAACAATATATTATAAAAAGAAGAGTGGGGTTACCGCTAAAGAAGAGATAGAACTTGCTTATACTATCGGCGATAATATTTCTATTGATTATAGCGGCATTAATGATACTAAGTTAAAAGATTTTTATTATAAGGGACATTATGAGGAATGTAGAAAGAAAATTACGGATAAGGAATGGGACTTATATAGTAAGAGAAAACTTACTGATAAGGATATTCTTAAGTTAATATATGAGAGAATTGATGATGAGATAAAGGAATATGATGAGAGAGATAAGAAAGCTGCTTATATTTATTATCTTATGAATAAGGGATACTCTTATGCCGAGAAGGTAATTAAAAATAAGGATGTTACTGAGGAAGAATATGCTTATATTAGTGAGAATATTGATAATTTAAATGGTTTTAATACTAAGTTAGACTGGGAGAGAGTATATTTATATGGTGATACTTTTAAGACTATTTTAGGTAGTGTATCTTCAAATAGTCAGGGTATTCCTGAAGAACTTGCTAAAACTTATTTAAAGAAGGGTTATTCTTTAGATGATAGAGTGGGTATTTCTTACTTAGAATATCAGTATGAAGATTATTTAAAAGGAACTAAGGCTACATATAGACTTTTATCTGACAATAGTTATGAACTTGTTAGTGAAGGCAAGAGGGGTAATGATATTGTCCTTACTATTGATATTAATCTTCAGAAGTATTTAGAAGAAATGCTAGCTAATGAGGTATATAATGCTAAAGGAGAAGCTGGTACTAATTATTATAATAGATCTTTTGTAGTAGTATCCGATCCTAATACTGGTGAAATACTAGCCATGAGTGGTAAACAAGTCCTTACTAATGATAATGGGGAAAAATATGTTGTTGATTATACTCCAGGTATTGTAACTCTTCCTGTTACTCCAGGATCAGTAGTTAAAGGAGCCTCAATGATGGTAGGATATAAATATGGGGCTATTGATATTGGTACTGTTATTAATGACGAATGTATTAAGATTAAGGATACTCCGGAAAAGTGTTCATGGAGAACAATGGGTAATATTGATGATATTTATGCTCTTCAGTATTCTTCGAATGTTTATCAGTACAAAATAGCTATTAATGTTGGCGGAGGTACTTATGAATATAACAAAGGACTTTCTTTAGATCTTGATGCTTTTAAGAAATACCGTGATATGTATGCCGAGTTTGGTCTTGGTCTTAAGACAGGTGTTGATCTTCCGGTAGAAAGCCTTGGTTATATGGGTACTAGTAAATTACCAGGTCATTTACTTGACTTTGCTATTGGCCAGTATGATACTTATACACCTATTCAGTTATCACAATATATAAATACAATAGCTAATGGTGGTAATAGACTAAAACCTTATTTATTAAAAGAAGTATATACTCCAAGTGATAATGGTGATAAGTTTGGTTCTCTTGTATATAAGGGTAATATTACTATTCAGGGAACTTTATCAGTAGATAAGAAATATATTGATAGAGTAAGAGAGGGATTTAATGCTGTTGTTACCAGTGGTCTTGGCTATGGTTATATGGGATATTATACTAATTCTTCTGGTAAGACTGGTACTAGTGAAAGCTTTATAGATACCGATAATGATGGTAAAGTAGATACTGAGACTATTACGACTTCTTTTGTGGGATATTCTCCGAGTGATAATCCAAAAATGAGTGTAGTAGTGGTATCTCCAGATATTAGTATTCCTGATAATTCACAGTCTATGGTTACTAAGAGAATATCCGCAAATATAGTTAATAAATATTTTGAATTAAATAGTTAATTTTCACTAAGAGCCTATATAAATATAGTCTCTTTAGCGTTTATTTGAGCCAAGGTATTGTCTCAAATAAAGGTCTATTATATATAAGCAATAACTATATATTTAGATAATATATGGTATGTAGAAAGATAATTTAGTATAGAAAAAGGTAGAAAAAATAAAGAAAAAATAAAAAATAGTTGTATAAATTAACAAAAGTATGATATAATTAAGTGGATGTTTTAGGAGGAGGAGTTATTATGGCTAAGAAAAGCGAGAATAGAGCACTAGTTTCTTTAATGTGTGAAGAATGTAAAAATGTTAATTATACTGAAGAAAAAAACAAAAAGAACACTCCAGAGAAATTAGAATTAAATAAATACTGTAAGTTTTGTCGTAAGACAACTAAGCACAAAGAAACTAAGAAGTAGGAGGATTGGAAATGATAAATGTTAATGATTTTAAGTCAGGTCAAACAATAAACTATGATGGTAATTTATATATGGTACTTGATTTTAACCACGTTAAACCTGGTAAAGGTGCCGCTATTGTAAAGGCTAAACTTAAAAATTTAAGAACTGGATCAATTGCTGAATATACATTTAATGCTGGTATTAAAGTACCTACAGCTCACGTTGAAAAACAAAAAATGCAATTTTTATACTCTGATGGAGATACTTATTCATTTATGAATATGGAAACTTACGAGCAAGTAGAATTAAATAAAAAGCAAATTGAAAATGAAGTTAAGTATTTAAAAGAAGGTTTAGAAGTTATTATTATCTTTTTTGAAGGAGAAATGCTTGGAATAGATTTACCTGAAAAGATAGATTATAAGATTACTAAGACTGAACCTGCAATTAAAGGTAATACCGCTACTAATGCTACTAAAGATGCAATAGTAGAAACTGGTATGCTTGTTAAAGTACCTCTATTTATTGAAGAGGGAGAAGAAATAATTGTATCTACTAAAGATGGCAAATATGTATCTAGAAAATAGATACTTTTCTTTTTACCTATCTTAATAGTTTGACAAAAGATATAAATTGTGCTATCATTAGTATGTAAGCAAGGAAACTTGCATAAAATAAAAAAGGAAACATTCAATAGTCGTAGTTGGGTGTTGCCATATTAATTGGGTATCACCTAACTTAATGCTTTAAGTTAGGTGGTTTTCTTTATATTAAAACTACAAAGAGTAGGCTAATTAAAGATATAATTATTATAAGCAATACAAAAACTAAAAAATCTTTCTTAATCATAATATCGCCTCCCTTCTTTAATAGAAGTTTGGCAGACACCCAACTTATTTGAATATTTCCTAATACAATTATATCATTTTTAATGTATCAAAAGCAAGCAATCTTGCTATAAATCATATACAAATTATAATATTAGACATCCATGCTGTAAAATAAATAAGTACCTAGAAAAATAGATACTTTATTTATGCATATATGATTAATTAGATTGACAAAAAAATACAAAATATGCTATTATTAGTATGTAAGTAATGGTACTTGCATAATAGAAAAAAAGGAAACATTCAATAGTCACATGTTGGGTGTTGCCATATTTGCTGGTATCACCTAAACTTAATGCTTTAAGTTAGGTGGTTTCTTTTTAATTAAATGTTTTAAATAACAATATGATTAAAAGGAAGATTGTTATAGTTTGAAAGAAAATTAAAGATAAAATTATTATAAGCAATATAAAAGTCAAAAAATCTTTTTTACTCATAATACCGTATATAATAGATATATCGGTTTAGCAAGTACCCAACTTAAAAATATACTAAAATTAGAGACTTCTTTAGGAAGGCTCTAATTTTTCTATAGAAAGACTATTAAGGCTTTCTATAGCAGTGAGTAACGTAGTACGAACTGAAATAATAAATATGTCAATTTTATGTAAAAATAGTTTACTTATATATAAAGAAAATGCTATAATTATTAAGAGGTAGAAAGTATATATGAAGTATATTAATAAATACTTAGAATATTTAAAGGTAGTAAAGAAATATAGTGATAAGACAATAGAATCTTATTATGATGATCTAACTTTATATAATGAATTTTTAGGTAATAATTTTATTAATATTTTAGATATAGATTATGATACTGTTAAAGAATATATGAAATACTTATATTCACTTAATATTAGTAAAAGCTCTATATCTAGAAAGTTAAGTAGTATAAGAGGGTTATATAATTACTTAGTAAGAGAAGATATAGTTAAAGATAATTATTTTAATAGAATTAATAATCCTAAGAAAGATAAGTATTTACCTAAGTTTTTAAAGGATGAAGAAGCTAATAAAATATTTGAAGTATGTAAGTATGATACTCCAATTAATCAGAGAAATAGTGTTATTATAGAACTATTATATGCTACTGGTATTAGAGTTAGTGAACTAGTTAATATTAAAATATCTGATATTGATATTAATGAGAGAACTATTAAAGTACTAGGTAAAGGTAGTAAAGAGAGAATGGTTATATTTAATAATCATACTAAGAAGGCTATAGAGATATATTTAAATGATGGATATCATGAATTTAATAAACTTAGTAGTGGTTATTTAATTCTTAATAAAGATGGTAATAAATTATCTGAACGATATATTAGAAATATTATTAATAAGTTAGTTACTAAGGCTGGACTAGATATTAAGATAAGTCCTCATACTTTTAGACATACTTTTGCTACCGATATGTTAGAGGATGGTTCAGACTTAATGACTGTTAAAGAATTATTAGGACACGAATCACTTAATACGACGAGTATATATACTCATGTTACTAATGAGCAAATAAGAAAAGTATATGAAATGGCTCATCCAAGGGCTAAGAAGTAAGGAGTAATTATTATGGCAAAGTTATATTTTAAATTTGGGGCAATGAAGTGTGGTAAGACTACGGATATTATTAAGACTTATTATAATTATAAAGAGAAAGATTTAAATGTACTTATTATGAAGCCAGGAGATGATACAAAGGCTGGCAGTAAGATTCAAAGTAGATCAGGAGCTGAACTTGATACTGACTATGTAGTAGGAGCAGGTGTTAATGTATATGATCTAATAGGATGTCATATGATTAATCATAACTTGGACTGTATAATTGTTGATGAGGCCCAGTTTTTAACACCTAAACAAGTAGATGAACTTACTGATGTTGTAGATAATTATGATATACCTGTATTATGTTATGGACTAAGAGCGGATGCTTTTTCAAATATGTTCCCTGGTAGTAAGAGATTATTTGAGGTAGCAGATGCTTTTGAAGAATTAAAAGCAGTATGTAAATGTGGTGATAAAGCTACATATAATTTAAGATTAAATAGAATAGATAATGAATTAATACCAGTATTTACTGGAGAACAAGTATCTATAGATGGTATTGATGCTGAATATGATTCAGTATGTAGACCTTGTTATAAGAAATTAAGGAGAAAATATGTCAAAGAGGAAGAAAATAAATAAAAAGAAATTTGTTATTATAATTGGTAGTATATTACTACTTATTGTAATAGGAGTTAGCATTTTCTTATTTATAAATAAGAAGAATGTTAAAGATATTTTTAAGTATAAAGATAAGATTACTATTGAAGTAGGTAGTACATTACCAGTAGTTAATGATTATTTATATAAGAATACTGATTCTGATATAGAAATAGAATGGACTGGTATTGAAAGTGAAGATAATAAGATATATAAACCGGGTATTTATTATGGCAGTTTTATGTATGATAATGAGAAGAAGAATATTACTTTGGTAGTAGAGGATAGTAAGGCTCCAGTTATTGAAGGGGTAAAAGATTATGAAATGCTGGCTTATGAGAAGGTACCTAACTTCTTAGAGAATGTTACTGTAAGTGATAATAGTATGGAAGAGATTACTCCTAAAATAGAGGGGGAGTATGATAGTGAGAAAGTGGGTACTTATAATCTTAAATGCACAGCTTCTGATTCTAGTGGGAATACTTCAAGTAAAGAATTTAAACTTGTGGTAAAAGAAAATAGTAATGTTAAGATTAGTAAGACTAAGAAGGGTAATACAATAAAGAATTATTATGGTATTACTTATATAGATGATGTTATTATTGCTAATAAGTCTTATTCTTTGCCTAGTAACTTTGTTCCTAATAATTTGGTTAAGATAAATGGTTATATTAAAGTAGTAGATTATGTAAGAGATGCTTTTAATGAACTTAAGAGTGATAGTTCAGTACTGGGTCTTAATATATATGCTTCTTCTGGATATAGATCTTACAGTGATCAAAAATATATATATGATAATTATGTAAGAATGGATGGTAAGGAGAAAGCAGATACTTATTCTTCAAGAGCGGGATACTCAGATCATCAGACTGGTCTTACTATTGATTTGAATACAGTAGATATTTCTTTTGCGGGTACTAATGAGAGTAATTGGCTTAAGGATAACTGCTGGAAGTATGGTTTTATTATTAGATATCCAGAAGGTAAAGATAGTGTTACGGGTTATACTTATGAACCTTGGCATATTAGATATGTTGGTAAAGAACTGGCTAAGACTTTATATAATAATGGTAACTGGTTATCTCTTGAGGAATATTTTGGTATTGATAGTAAATATAGTGATTAGATAAGTGATAGTGATATTGCTTATCTTTTTTCTATGCACTATAAGCCTTACTATGCAAGTCTTATTAGTGTTACTTTTAGCCTAGAGTAGTCTAAAAGTAAATACTTCGTATCTATTATATATAAGAGAGATGTGTTTATTTAGTCCTTATAAAATAGGAATATTTGGGCTATTTTATGGTTAAAAATAAGCTATTTAATTAAAATGTAAAGCGAAATGTCAAAAAAGTTAAAAAAATGTTCTTTTTTTACTTGATTTTAATAGAATTATAGGGTATAATTGTAGAAGTGTGACTGGCTTAGATGTGCGAAGTTGCTGATACACCAGGTTAAGTTGTCAAATAAAATAAAGGTATATCAGGTAATTCGTTCGGAGCTATGCCTATACAAGATATAGACGAAGGGAGGACAACTATGGCAAAAGAAGTAGTGAGAATCAAATTAAAATCTTACGACCATAGAGTTCTTGATAATGCAGCTGCTAAAATAGTAGCTACAGTTAAGAGAACTGGTGGTGAGGTATCTGGTCCTGTACCATTACCAACTGAAATTGAAAAAATAACAATTTTAAGAGCGGTACATAAGTACAAGGATTCAAGAGAACAATTTGAAAAGAGAACTCACAAGAGACTAATCGACATCAATAACCCAAGTAAAGAAACTATTGAAGCACTTGCTCATTTAGATTTACCTAGTGGTGTTGATATACAAATTAAAAAATAATATAGGAGGAAAAAATGAAAGGAATCTTAGGAAGAAAAAAAGGGATGACTGAAGTATTTACTGCTGATGGAAAACTTATTCCTGTAACTGTTATTGAAGTTGAAGATAACGTTGTATCTCAAATCAAGACTAAAGAATCTGATGGATATGATGCTATACAACTTGCTACAGTAGAGAAAAAAGTTTCTAGAAGTAATAAACCAGAAACAGGTCATCTAAAAAAAGCTAATACTACCCCTAAGCGCTTCTTGAAGGAAATTAGAGGTGCAAGTGTTAGTGAGTATGCTTTAGGAGATGTTCTTAAGGCTGATACTTTTGCTGCAGGAGAAATGGTAGACGTTACCGGCACTTCTAAAGGTAAAGGTTTTCAAGGTGTTATTAAAAGACACAATCAAAGTAGAGGACCTATGACTCATGGATCTCAATACCATAGAGGAGTAGGATCAATGGGTACACTATTACCTATGAGAGTTTTACCAGGAAAGAAATTACCTGGACATATGGGTCATGAACAAGTAACTATTCAAAATCTTGAAGTTATTAGTGTTGACCTAGAAAATAATGTTATCTTAATTAAGGGAAGCGTTCCTGGACCTAAAAACTCTTTAGTACTTGTTAGAACTTCAGTTAAGACTGGTGATAATGTTAATGAGCCAGTAGAATTAATCGTTTATGAAGAAGGCAAGACTTCTGAAGAAGTAGTTGAAGAAACTATGGAAACTATTAACGAAGAATTAGCTGCTGAAGAAGCTAGCACAGAAGAATCACAAGAAACTGCTGAATAGTTAGTACTATAAAAATATTAAAAGTTGTTTGTGATGATAAAGGAGGAAATTATGTCTAAGAAAATAGATGTTTTAAGTCTAAAAGGCGAAAAGGTAAAGGATATAAAATTAGAAGATAACATATTTAACATTGAACCTAACGATGCAGTTATTAAAGACGCAATAGTAGCTGCAATGGCAGGAGCAAGACAAGGAACTGCTAGTGTTAAGACAAGAGCAGAAGTATCTGGTGGTGGAAGAAAGCCATACAGACAAAAAGGAACTGGTAATGCAAGACAAGGTAGTATCAGAGCTACTCAATACCGTCATGGTGGTATAGCATTTGGACCAGTACCAAGAGATTATTCAAAGAAAATGAATAAGAAAGAAAAGAGATTAGCACTTAAGAGTGCATTATCTTACAAAGTATTAGATAAAGAATTAGTAGTAGTAGATACTATTAAATTCGATACTAATAAGACTAAAGAAATGACTAATTTATTAGAAGTTTTAGGATTAACTAATCATAAAGTTCTAGTATGTGTTAAAGAACTTACTGATAATGTATGTTTAGCCGCTAGAAACTTAGCTAATGTTAAGGTAGTAATGCCTAATGAAGTTAATACTTATGATTTAGTATCATCTGATAACTTACTTATTGAAGAAGAAGCATTAACTGCTTTAGAGGAGGTGCTTAAATAATGAATAGTTATTTAGATATAATCTTAGCACCAATTATTACTGAAAAATCAGCAGGAATGGAAGCTGAAGGCAAATATGCTTTCAAAGTAGCTAATACTGCTAATAAGACAGAAATAAAACAAGCTATTGAAAAGAAATTTAATGTTAAAGTAATGGCTGTAAATGTTACAAATTCTCATCCTAAAAAGAAGAGAGTTGGTAAATATACTGGTATGACTAGTAAATATAAAAAAGCCGTTGTAACTTTAAAGAAAGGCGATACTATTAGTTTCGACTAGTAAGGAGGAAATATAATGGCAATAAGAGTTTATAAACCAATGACTGCTGGTACAAGACAAAGATCTGTACTAACTAGTGAAGAAATTACTAAGACTACTCCTGAAAAAAGTTTAACAGTTACTAAGAAAAAGACTAATGGTAGAAATAATCAAGGTAAAATTACTGTTAGACACAGAGGTGGCGGAGTAAAAAGAAAATACAGATTAATCGACTTTAAGAGAAGAAAAGATGGAGTAACAGCTCTTGTATCTGCTATTGAATACGATCCAAATAGAAGTGCTAATATAGCATTAATCACTTATAAAGATGGTGAAAAAGCTTATATTATTGCTCCTAAAGGATTAACAGTAGGTACAGTAGTAGAATCTGGTGAAAATGTTGATATTAAAGTAGGAAATGCACTTCCTATAATGAACATTCCAGTAGGTACTGTTATTCATAATATCGAATTAAAACCTGGTAAGGGTGCAGCTTTAGCAAGAAGTGCTGGAACAAGTGCTCAAATACTTGGTAGAGAAGATAAATATGTATTAATAAGATTAAGTAGTGGTGAAACAAGAAAGATTTTAGGTACTTGTAGAGCTACTATCGGTGTAGTAGGAAATGAAGACTACTCTCTAGTTAAGATTGGTAAAGCAGGAAGAACTAGACATAAAGGATTCAGACCTACAGTACGTGGTTCTGTTATGAACCCTAATGATCACCCACATGGTGGTGGTGAAGGTAGAGCTCCAATTGGTAGATCAGGACCAATGACTCCTTGGGGTAAACCAGCTCTAGGATATAAGACTAGAAAGAATAAGAAAGCGTCAGATAAATATATCGTGTCTAGACGTAAGAAATAAAGAAAGGAAGATTTAAATGGCTAGAAGTATTAAAAAAGGACCTTATGTCTTTGAAAGATTATTAAAAAGAGTAAGAGCATTAAACGAATCTGGTAAGAAGGAAGTTATTAAAACTTGGTCTCGTCGTTCAACAATCTATCCTGAATTTATTGGTCATACTTTTGCAGTACATAACGGAAAAGAATTTATTCCAGTTTATGTTACAGAAGATATGGTTGGACACAAATTAGGTGAATTTTCTCTAACAAGAAAATTTGGTGGACACGGATCAGAAAAGAAATAATTTTCTAAAGGAGGACAAAAATGGAAAGAACTGAAGCTAAAGCAGTAGCAAAAACAGTTAGAATATCTCCTAGAAAGACTAGACTTATTATTGATTTAATAAGAGGTAAGAGTGTTGAAGAAGCAAGAGCTATTCTTGCTAACCAACCTCAAAGAGCATCTAGAGTTATTTCTAAAGTATTAGAAAGTGCTACAGCAAATGCTGTTAATAACTTTGGCATGAAGGAAGAAAATCTTTATGTTAAGACATGTTTCGTTGATGAAGCATTAGTAATTAAAAGAATTAAATTTGATTCAAGAGGTCGTACAGGAAGAAACGATCATAAGACAAGTCACATTACTATAATAGTGGCTGAGAAATAAGTGAGGAGGAGCGTTTAATGGGACAAAAAGTCAGTCCAACAGGACTTAGAATTGGTATCAATAAAGATTGGGAATCAAAATGGTATGCTGAAAAAGACTTTTCTAAATATTTAACTAACGATTATAAAATTCGTAAATATTTAAATAAGAAATTCGAAAATGCTGGTATTTCTAAAATCGTTATTGAAAGAAATCCTAAGAGAAATGAAGTCTTTATCTATGCTGCTAAACCAGGATTAATAATTGGTCAAAGTGGTACTGAAATTGAAAAGGTAAAGAAAGAAGTTTCAAAACTAGTTAAAGAAGACATTCAAATATCTGTTGTTGAAATAAAGAACCCAGATATGGTTGCACAAATAGTTGCAGATACAATTGCTCATAATATTGAAAACCGTGTTTCATTTAGAGTAGCTCAAAAGAAAGCTATTAGAAACACTATGAAAGCTGGAGCAAAAGGAATTAAAACATTAGTATCAGGAAGACTAGGAGGAGCTGATATTGCTCGTGGTGAAGGATATTCTGAAGGAACTATTCCTCTACATACTATAAGAGCTGATATCGATTATGCTACTAGTGAAGCAGATACTACTTATGGAAAAATCGGTGTTAAAGTATGGATCTATAAAGGTGAAATACTAGATAAGGGAGGTAATTCTCATGTTGATGCCAAAAAGAACTAAACATAGAAAAACTTTCCGTTTACCTTACGAAGGAAAGAGTAAAGGAAATACTGAACTTCATTTTGGAGAATATGGTTTAATGGCTAAAGAAGGAGCTTGGATTACATCTAATCAAATCGAAGCAGCCAGAATAGCTATGACTAGATATATGAAGAGAGGTGGTAAAGTTTGGATTAATATATTCCCTAACTTATCACTTACTAAGAAACCTCTAGAAACTAGACAAGGTAAAGGTAAAGGTAATCCAGAAGTATGGGTTGCAGTTGTTAAAGAGGGTAAAATTATGTTTGAAATAGGCGGTGTAGATGAAGCTACTGCTAGAGAAGCATTAAGACTTGCTTCACATAAATTACCTATCAAATGTAAGTTTGTAAAGAAAGAAGAAAGTGGTGAAATAAATGAAAACTAATGAACTTAGAAAATTAACCACAGAAGATTTAAATAAGAAAATCGCAGAATGTAAAGAAGAACTTTTCAATTTAAGAATGCAAAAGGCTACTGGTATGCTAGAAAAACCTTCTAGAATACATGAATTAAGAAAAGAAGTAGCTAGAATTAACACTATTCTTAATGAGAGAAGAGAAGGGTAAGTGAGGTGTAAGTTATGAAAGAAAGAAAAGAATTAATCGGTGTAGTTGTTTCAGATAAAGCTGATAAGACTATTACAGTTAAAGTTGAAACTTACAAGAAACATCCATTATATGGAAAAAGAGTTAAATATTCAAAGAAATATGCTGCTCACGATGAAAATAATATGGCACATGTTGGAGATAAAGTTCGCTTAGCCCAAACTAGACCATTATCTAAAACAAAGAGATATGAACTAGTAGAAGTAATAGAGAAAGCTGTTATTCTATAAGCTCTTTAGCTCGGAAGGAGGAAATAATATGGTACAACAAGAAACCCGCTTAAAAGTAGCGGATAACTGTGGAGCTCGTGAAGTATTAGTAATCAGAGTTCTAGGTGGAAGTAAAGTAAAAACAGGTAATATTGGAGATATAGTTGTATGTACAGTTAAGAAAGCTACTCCTAATGGTACTATAAAAGCCGGTAAAGTAGTAAAAGCCGTTATAGTAAGAACTAAAAGAGGAGTTAGAAGAGACGACGGAAGTTATATTAGATTTGATGATAACGCATGTGTTATTATTAAAGATGATAAGAGTCCAGTAGGTACACGTATTTTAGGTCCAGTAGCACGTGAACTTAGAGATAAAGAATTTACTAAGATTGTAAGTTTAGCTAAAGACGTGTTATAGGATGTAAGGAGGATATAATATGAAACTAAAAACTGGTGATAAAGTAGTAGTAGTTTCTGGTTCAAATAAAGGTAAGGAAGGAAAAATTACTAAGATCTTAGATTCTAGAGTTATCGTTGAAGGTGTTAACATTGTTAAGAAACATTTAAAACCTAAAAACAATAATGGTAATGGTGAAATAATCGAAACTGAAGCACCTATACATGTATCTAATGTAATGTTAGTAGATCCTAAGACAAAGAAACCTACTAAGGTAAAAATAGACAAAGATAGTAAAGGCAAGAAGATTAGAATATCTAAAAAGTCTAATGAAAAAATAGATTAATTATTATAGGAGAGAACATCCTAATATAATTTAGAGATTTGGAAGGAGGGCGAGCTAGAATGAACCGCCTAAGAGAAAAATATATTAAAGAAGTTGTTCCAAGTTTAACAGAAAAGTATAATTATTCTACACCTATGTTAGTTCCTAAACTAGAGAAGATAGTTGTTAATATGGGAGTAGGAGATGCTACTGTTAATTCAAAAAATCTAGAAAATGCTGTAAATGAATTAGAAAAAATTACAGGACTTAAAGCTGTAGAAACTACCGCTAAAAAATCAATAGCTTCATTTAAAGTAAGAGAAGGACACAAGATTGGTTGTAAAGTTACTCTAAGAGGAGAAAAAATGTATACTTTCTTAGATAAGTTAATATCTATCTCTTTACCTAGAGTTAGAGATTTTAGAGGACTTTCTCCAAAAAGTTTTGATGGAAGAGGAAATTATACAATCGGTATTAAAGAACAAATCATCTTCCCAGAAATTAATTTTGATGAAGTAGAAAAAGTTAGAGGTATGGATGTAGTATTAGTTACTACTGCTAAAACTAATGAAGAAGCATTTGATTTATTAAAAGAACTTGGAGTTCCTTTTAGGAAATAAAGAAGAGGAGACTAAGATGGCAAGAAAATCAATGATTGTTAAATCAGAAAGAGAACCTAAATTTAAGGTTAGAAAATACACTAGATGTAAAATTTGTGGAAGACCTCATGCAGTTCTTAAGAAATATGGAATTTGCCGTATTTGTTTTAGAGAACTTGCTTATAAAGGTCAAATACCTGGTGTAAAGAAATCAAGTTGGTAGACTTGAAATTAAAAGAAGGAGGGATTAAGAATGACAGATCCAATCGCAGATATGCTTACAAGAATACGTAATGCTAATCAAAATAGAAGTGCCTCTTGTGAAATCCCAGCATCTAATATGAAAGAAGAAATTGCTAAAATTCTAAAGAATGAAGGATTTATAGAGGATTATAAAATTGAAGGCGAAACTGCTAATAGAATGATGACATTAACATTAAAATATAAAAATAAAGAAAGAGTTATTACTGGACTTAAGAGAATTTCTAAACCTGGTCTAAGAGTATATGCTGGTGCTGATGAGCTTCCTACTGTACTTAATGGTCTTGGTATAGCAATAATCTCTACATCTAAAGGAATTATGACTGATAAAGAAGCTAGAAAGAATTCCTTAGGTGGAGAAGTAATAGCTTATGTATGGTAAGGTGAAAGAATGAGCCGTATTGGTAAAAGAACTTTAACTATACCTGAAAATATTAATGTTAATGTAGAAAATAATGTTGTTACTGTTAAAGGACCTAAGGGAGAACTTACTTTAGACTTAGTAAAGAACATTAGTGTTAAAGTAGTTGATAATACTATAGTAGTTGAACCACTTAAAGATGATAAATTTACTCATGCTATGCATGGTACTACTAATGCTAATATTAAGAATATGATTGAAGGCGTTAGTAATGGTTATAAGAAAGGATTAGAAATCGTTGGTGTTGGTTATAAGTTTAATGCTAGTGGCAATAAGCTTACTATATCAGCAGGATATTCTCATCCAGTAGTTATGGAAGTACCTAATGGTCTATCTGTAACTCAAATAAGTAATACTGAAATCGAAATATCAGGAATCGATAAAGTAAAAGTTGGTGAATTTGCCGCTAATATAAGAAAAGTAAGAAGTCCAGAACCATATAAAGGTAAAGGTATTAAATACAAAGGTGAACAAATTCGTCGTAAAGAAGGAAAGAAAGCTTCTAAATAATAAATAGGAGGAGACTTAAGTATGATTAAGAAAGTTTCAAGAAATGAAATGAGAAAAGTTAGACACACAAGAATCAGAGAGAATTTGTCTGGTACTAGTGAAAGACCTAGACTTTGTGTGTTCAGATCTAATGCAAATATTGAAGCTCAAATCATTGACGATGTTAAGGGTGTTACTTTAGTTAGTGCATCATCATTAGAAAAAGAATTAAATCTTAAAAATGGTGGTAACATAGAAGCTGCTAAAGTAATTGGAGCTGAAGTTGCAAAAAGAGCTAAGAAAGCAAAAATAAATGCCGTTGTATTTGATAGAGGAGGATATCTTTATCATGGACGTGTTCAAGCTTTAGCAGAAGCTGCACGTGAAAATGGCTTAGAATTCTAGATCATTAGGAGGAAAAGTAAATGAACGAAGAAAATAAAAAGACTGAAGTTACTGAAACTACTAAAGAAGTAAGTAAAGCTGAAGTAAATAAAACTCGTAAGTTTGATAAGAAAAGACCTAGAAACAATAATAGACCTTCTAAACCTAAATCTGACTTAGAGGATAAGGTTATTGAAATAAGAAGAGTAACTAAAGTTGTTAAAGGTGGTAGACAATTTAGATTTGCTGCTACTGTAGTAGTAGGAAATAGAAAAGGACTAGTAGGTCTTGGTACTGGTAAAGCTCATGAAATGCCAGATGCAGTTAAGAAAGCTACACAAGCTGCTAGTAAGAATTTAATTAAAGTTGATCTTGTTGATAATAGAACTATATCTCATGATATTATAGTAAAAGAAGGGGCATGTAAGGTAATGCTTAAACCTGCTAAAGAAGGTACTGGAGTTAAAGCTGGAGGACCAGTTAGAGATGTACTTGAACTTGCTGGTGTTAAAGATGTATTATCTAAGAGTCAAGGATCTAGTACTAAGATTAATGCTGCTAGAGCTACTCTAAATGCTTTAAAGGGACAAAAATCTCTTGCTCACGTTGCTTACTTAAGAGATAAGAATGTGGAGGAAATAAGATAATGAAATTACATGAATTAAAAGCAGTAGAAGGTTCTACTAAAGCTAGAAAAAGAATTGGTCATGGACCTGGTTCTGGTACTGGTAAAACTTCAGGTAAAGGTGAAAAAGGACAAAACGCTAGAAGTGGCGGTGGAGTAAGACCTGGATTTGAAGGTGGACAATTACCATTATTCAGAAGATTATCAAAAAGAGGATTCAACAATTATGAGTTTAGAACAGTATATAGTACTGTAAATGTATCAGATTTAAATAGATTTGAAGATGGTACAGTAGTAGATCTTGCTTTACTTAAAGAAGTAGGATTAATAAAGAAAGAGTTAGATGGAGTTAAAGTTTTAGGAAATGGTGATTTAACTAAGAAATTAACTGTTAAAGCAAATAATTTCTCTAAGACTGCTAAAGAGAAGATAGAAAATATTGGTGGAAAAACTGAGGTGATTTAGATGTTTAAGAATCTAAAATTAATCTTTAGTCCTAAAAATAAAGATATTAGGAAAAGAATTGGTTTTACCTTATTTGGACTACTAATATTCGCTGTTGGAACAACAATTCCTGTTCCAGGTACTGAGGGTGCAATATCTAATTTAGGATTATGGGAATTAATTAATGCTATTGGTGGAGGAGCACTTAAGAACTTTTCAATATTTGCTCTAGGTGTTATGCCTTATATTTCCGCTAGTATCATTACGGGAATATTACAAATGGATATTATTCCTTACTTCACTGAACTTAAAGATAGTGGAGAACAAGGAAGACAAAAGATAAATCAAATTAATAGATATATTGGTATCGTACTTGCCTTTTTACAAGGCTTTGCAATGGCATTTACCTTTGTAAAAGGTGCTGGTACAGTAGAATACTTAAAAATAGCTTTATTATTAACTGGTGGTACAGCATTCCTATTATGGCTTGGTGATCAAATAACTCAAAAAGGTATGGGGAATGGTATATCATTAATCATTATGGCTGGTATTATATCTACAGTACCAAAGATGTTTATTGATACATTTAAAACATTAATATTAAATCATACTGGCTCATTAGCTATGGGAATAGTAGGATTTATAATCTTTGTACTTGTATATCTATTGATAGTAGTAGGAGTTATATTTGAGGAGTCTTCGGAAAGAAGAATACCAATACAATATTCTAATAGAACAACTTCTGCTTATGGTCAAAAACAAAGTTATATTCCATTTAAATTAAATTCTGCTGGTGTAATGCCTGTAATCTTTGCATCAGTAATATTATCAATACCTACTTTTATTGGTGGTATCTTAGGTAGTGATTCTGGATTTACTAAGTTTGTAACTAATTATATAAATTATACTACTCCAACAGGATTTGTACTTTATATAATATTAATATTTGTATTTGGTTATTTCTATACTAATATGCAAATTAATCCAAAAGAACTTGCTAAGAACTTAAATAAGAGTGGTGGATATATTCCTGGTATTAGACCTGGAGTAGAAACTGAGAAGTATATTAAGAAAATACTTTATAGAATTACTTTCTTAGGTTCAACATTTATTGCTGCAATAGCAGGACTTCCAATAGTATTCAGTAGTTTTATATCTACTGGACTTCCAGCATCAGTTAGTATTGGTGGTACTGGAGTACTTATTGTGGTAGGAGTTGCTATTGAAACTTGTAAACAATTAGAAAGTAGTTTAATTAATAGAAATTATAAAGGAGCTAGATAATGAAGAATATTATATTTATTGCCCCACCTGCTGCGGGTAAGGGAACAGTATCTGCGAGAATCTGTGAAAAATATAATATTCCTCATATATCCACTGGTGACCTTTTAAGAGATGAAATAAAGAACTCTACTAAGCTTGGTCTTGAAATAAAAGATGCTATGGCTAAGGGAGAATTTGTTTCAGATGAAGTAATAACTAAATTATTAAAAAAGAGATTATCAAATAAAGATTGTAAAAAAGGCTATATTTTAGATGGTTATCCTAGAAATGTTAATCAGGCAGTTGTCTATGATAAATTACTTGAGGAACTAGAGTTTGATTTAGGTAAGGTAATATTCCTAGATATTGATAAAGATACTGCAATGAAAAGAGCATTATCTAGATTAGTATGTCCTAGATGTGAACTTTCTTATAACTTAGAAGATAAAGATTTATCTCCAGTTAGAGAGGGAATATGTGATAACTGTGGTGGTCCTTTGAAATCAAGAAGTGATGATACGGAAGAGACTTTTAAACATAGATTTGATACTTATATGGAAGAGACTTTTCCACTAGTGAACTATTATGAGAAGAAGAATAATTTAGTTAAAATTAATGTTAATGATAAAAGTTCAGATGAAGTTTTTGAAGAAGTAGAGAAGGTAATAAAATGATAACTATTAAAAGTGATTATGAATTATCCTTAATGAGAGTGGCAGGAAGAATTGTTTATGATACTCATCAGTATTTGAAACCTTATATTAAACCTGGTATTACTACTGGTGAGTTAGATAAACTAGCTCATGATTATATCATAAGTAGAGATGCTACCCCATCATGTTTAGGATATGAAGGTTATCCTGCGAGTATATGTATTTCAGTTAATGAAGAAGTAGTACATGGTATACCGGGAAAGAGAAAACTTAAGAATGGTGATATTGTTACTTTAGATATATGTGCCTGCTACAAAGGATATCATGGTGATTCTGCTTGGAGTTATAGAGTAGGAACTGTATCAAAAGAGAAAGAATATTTACTTACTCATACTGAGAAGGCTTTATATGAAGGATTAAGTAAAGTTAAAGATGGAGTTCATCTTGGAGATGTATCTAATGCTATTGAAGAATATGCTAAAAAGCATAAACTAGGAGTTGTTAAAGAACTAGTAGGTCATGGTATTGGATCACACTTGCATGAGGATCCGGAAGTACCTAACTATGGAAAGGCAGGTACTGGAATAATTTTAAAAAAAGGAATGACTATTGCCGTAGAACCTATGCTTAATTTAGGTACTGCTAAAGTATACTTACTTGATGATGATTGGACAATAGTTACAGGTGATAACAAACCATCAGCTCATTTTGAACATACAATTATTGTTACTGACGATGGTTATGAAATACTAACAGGAGATGATAAATGTGAGTAGAGAAGAGTTAATCGAAGTAGAAGGAAAAGTACTTGATAATTTACCTCAAGGAAAATTCAAAGTTGAACTTGATGGAGGCCACATAGTAGTTGCCCATGTTTCTGGTAAAATGCGCATGAACAACATACGTATCTTACCAGGTGATACTGTGGTTTTAGCTATGTCACCATACGATCTAACACAAGGGCGTATTGTATATAATAAGAAATAGGAGGGATGAATAATGAAAGTAAGAGCATCCGTAAAGAAAATATGCGACAAATGTAAAATTATTAAAAGAAAAGGTAAAGTAATGGTTATTTGTGAAAATCCAAAACACAAACAAAAACAAGGTTAATAGGGAGGAAATAATAATATGGCAAGAATTAAAGGTGTAGATATACCTAACGATAAAAGAATTGAGATATCTCTTACATACATTTATGGTATTGGAAGACAATTATCTAAAACAATTCTTAATGATGCTAAAGTTGACTTAAATAAAAAGGCTAAGGATTTAACTGATGATGAACTTTCTAGAATCAGAAAAGAAGTAGATAAATACTTAACCGAAGGTGATTTAAGAAGAGAAATTAACTTAAATATTAAAACTAAGATGGAAATTAATTCTTATCAAGGTACAAGACATAAAAAGAATTTACCAGTAAGAGGACAAAGAACTAATAGAAATGCTAGAACTCGTAAAGGTAAAGGAAAAGTTGTTGCTAATAAGAAAAAATAATTAGGAGGAAAATATGGGAAAATATAATTCAAGAAAAAGAAAAACTAAAAAGAATATTCCTGCTGGTGTAGCTCATATTCATTCAACATTCAACAACACAATCGTAACTATTACTGACTTAGAAGGAAATGTTGTAAGCTGGGCTTCTTCTGGAAAACAAGGAGTAAAAGGTAGTAAGAAATCTACTCCATTTGCTGCTGGTATGTCTGCTGAAGCTGCTGGAAGAGATGCAGTAGCAGCTGGTATGAAGAAAGTAAAAGTTGAAGTTAAAGGTTTAGGCTCTGGTAGAGAAGCTGCAATTAGATCTTTACAAACTGCTGGATTAGAAATAGAATCAATAACTGATGTAACACCAATTCCACATAATGGTTGTCGTCCACCAAAAAGAAGACGTGGATAATAAGAAAGGAAGCGTGTCTAATGTTAAAATTTGAAAAACCTGATTATAAGGTAAAAGAATATGTAAAAGATTCTTTCTATGGTAAATTTGAACTTGAACCACTAGAAAGAGGATTTGGAACAACTTTAGGTAATGCACTTAGAAGAGTTATGTTATCATCACTTCCTGGTGATGCTATAACTTCAGTTAAAATAGATGGAGTAGCTCACGAATTTCAAAAAATTGATGGAGTTATTGAAGATGTTACTGCTATTGTATTAAATTTAAAGGGAGTAGTAATTAAGAATCATTCTAAAGATACTGATAAAATATTAAGACTTAAAAAGGATACCCCAGGAGTAGTTACTGCTGGTGATATCGAAGCTGATGCTGATATAGAGATATTAAATCCTGATCATGTTATTGCTACACTTGTTGAAGGTGGAAAATTAAACATGGAAATGACTATTGGATCAGGAAGAGGCTATATAGTAGCAGAAGATAATAAGAAGATACTTGCTCAAAATAATAAGACTAAAGTAGGAGCAATTGCTATTGATAGTTTATATTCTCCTATTGAAAGAATTAACTATGAAGTAGAAAATGCTAGAGTAGGTCAAAATAATAATTATGATAAATTAATTCTTGAAGTATGGACTAATGGTTCAATTACTCCAGAAGAAGCTTTAGCACTAGCTGCTAGAATCTTAATTGAGCATTTTGAAGTATTAACTGAACTTAACTCAATTGCAGATGAAACAGGACTTATGATATCTAAGAGTGAAGACCCTGCTGTTAAGATATTAGAAACTTCTATTGATGATTTAGACTTCTCTGTAAGAGCATATAATTGCTTAAAGAGAGCTAATATTCTTACTTTAAGAGATTTAGTTGATAAGACTGAAAATGAAATGATGAAGATTAGAAATCTTGGTAAGAAGTCATTAAAAGAAGTAATGGATAAAGTTAAAGACATGGGTCTTACATTTAAGGATGAAAATTAATAGAGGAGGTAATTATGGCATATAGAAAATTAGGTAGAGATAATAAACATAGAAGAAGTATGTTAGCTACTTTAACTAAACAACTAATTGAAAATGAAAGAATAGTTACTACTGAAACTAGAGCTAAAGAAGTTAGAAAGAGTTTTGATAAAATGGTAACTTATGGTAAAAAAGGTACTTTAGTATCAAGAAGACTTGCCCTTGCATTTTTACATAATGATAAGAAAGCCGTTGATAAAGTATTTAATGATTTAGCAGTTAGATACAAAGATAGAAATGGTGGTTATACTAGAATTATTAAGATGACTGAAAGAAAAGGAGATTCTGCTCTAGAAGTTATTTTAGAACTAGTTTAATATATAGAGATATCTATTAATTTAGGTATCTCTTTTCTTTTTTCTCTTAAGCCAATGTCTTAAGAGGCACAATAGAGCCTAGGATCTATGTTATGAAAGTTTATTTATTTTTTAAATACTTATTGCAAAATATAATTACTTATGATATCATTTTATACGTAAGGTAAATAGATATAATTTATGTATAAAAACTATAAATTATGTAAGAAAGGAGGCCCTTCCAATGAAAAAAGTAGCATTTAGAAACGTTAACTATAAGTTAATTAGGGGGGGGGCTTGATAGTCTATTAACCTATATAAATAAAGGCTTTAC
>UROI01000019.1 GCA_900549325.1 uncultured Mycoplasmatota bacterium
TCATGTTTTTAACATAGTCAGCGTGTCCTGGACAGTCAACGTGAGCATAGTGTCTCTTTTCAGTTTGGTATTCAACGTGTGCAGTGTTGATTGTAATACCTCTTTCTCTTTCTTCTGGAGCTTTATCAATGTTTGCATAATCCATGAATTCTGCTCCACCTTTAGCTGATAATACTTTTGTAATAGCAGCTGTTAATGTTGTTTTACCATGGTCAACGTGGCCGATAGTACCAATGTTAACGTGTGGTTTTGAACGATCAAATTTAGCTTTTGCCATAATAATTTCCTCTCTTTCTTAATTTACATATTCTATTTTATCATATTATTATTATTTTTCAAGTATTTTTACTAATTTCCACCATTTTTTTTAATGATTTCATCAGCGATTGATTTTGGAACTTCTTCGTAATGATCTAGTTCCATTACATAGTTTCCTCTACCTTGAGTAGAACTTCTTAAACTAGTTGCATAACCGAACATTTCTGCTAGTGGTACCATTGCAGTGAATGCAATAGCATTTCCTCTAGATTCTTGTCCTTGTGGTTTACCACGTCTTGCAGTTAAGTCACCAATTACAGCACCAGTGTATTCGTCTGGAGCAGTAACTACTACTTTCATTATTGGTTCAAGTAATACTGGTTTACATTTATTTCTCATTTCTTTTACTGCAAGTGAAGCAGCTATCTTAAATGCCATTTCTGATGAGTCTACATCGTGGTATGATCCATCAAATAATGTAGCCTTAACATCTACCATAGGGTAACCTGCTAAAATACCAGTTTGCATTGCTTCTTGAAGTCCTTTATCGATAACTGAAATGTATTCTCTAGGAACTACACCACCAACGATGTTATCAACGAATTCATAACCTTTTTCAGGATTTGGTTCAAATCTAACCCAAACATGTCCGTATTGTCCACGTCCACCTGATTGTTTAATGTGTTTACCTTCACATTCACCCATTTGAGTGATTGTTTCTCTGTATGCAACCATTGGTGCACCAACTGTAGCTTCAACATTAAATTCTCTTCTCATTCTATCTACGATGATATCAAGGTGTAATTCACCCATACCAGAGATAGTTGTTTGACCAGTTTCTGGATCTGTATGCATTCTAAATGTTGGATCTTCTTCAGCAAGTTTTTGAAGGGCAATTGCCATCTTCTCTTGGTCTGCTTTTGTTTTTGGTTCAACAGCCTGAGTAATAACTGGTTCTGGGAATTCCATACCTTTCATTATTACTGGTTTCTTTTCATCACATAGAGTATCAGCAGTTGTAGTATTCTTAAGTCCTACTGCAGCACCGATTTCACCAGCATATATTTCTGGAATTTCTTCTCTGTGATTAGCATGCATTAACAATATTCTACCAATTCTTTCCTTAACATCTTTAGTAGAGTTAAGTACATAAGAACCACTCTTTAAAGTACCAGAATATACTCTGAAGAATGTTAATCTTCCTACGAATGGGTCAGTAGCAATCTTAAATGCTAATGCTGTAAATGGTTCTGAATCTGATGGGTGTCTTAATACAACATTACCTTTCATATCAGTACATTCAATTGATGGAACATCAGTAGGAGCTGGTAAGTAATCTACTACAGCATCAAGTAATAACTTAACACCCATATTACCTAAAGCAGTTCCACACATAACTGGGAAGAATTCTGCTTTTAATACACCTTTTCTGATGGCTTTCTTAAGTTCTTCTACAGTAACTTCTTCACCATCAAGATATTTCATCATTAAATCTTCGTCAAAATCAGCAGCAGCTTCGATTAATATATTTCTATATTCTTCTGCTTTAGCTTTCATATCTTCAGGAATCTCTATTTCAGTATAATTTTCTTCTTGTTTACCATCAAAGTGATATGCTTTCATAGTAACTAGGTCAATTACACCGTTAAAATCTGATTCAGCTCCGATAGGAAGTTCTAGAGCAGCAGTATTTGCTCCTAATCTATCTTTGATTGTACCTAAGCTAAAATAGAAATCTGCTCCCATTTTATCCATTTTATTAGCAAATATAATTCTAGGTACACCATATTCATTTGCTTGTCTCCATACTGTCTCACTTTGTGGTTCTACACCAGCTTGAGCATCAATAAGTAAAACAGCACCATCTAATACTCTTAAACTTCTTTGTACTTCGATTGTGAAGTCAACGTGTCCTGGAGTATCTATAATATTGAATCTATAACCCTTCCAGAATGCAGTAGTAGCGGCACTAGTAATTGTAATACCTCTTTCTTGCTCTTGAGCCATCCAGTCCATTTGAGATTCACCATCATGAGTTTCACCAATCTTGTGAATCTTATGTGTATGGAATAGAATTCTCTCAGTACAAGTTGTTTTACCTGCATCGATATGGGCCATGATTCCAATGTTTCTTGTATGATCTAAGCTTATTTCACGAGCCATAATTCTTTTTCCTTTCTTAATTTTTAATTATTATAGTAATTATTTTATTGCCCTAATAAGTCTTCTTCCTAACTCTTTTTTGGCATATAATTTTCTTTCAAGAATTATTTAATTAACTTCATTAAGTCAATTATACCGAATTGTAAATCTTCTGCAATTAAAATTAAATTGTCATTTTTTTCTTCTATACATCTATAGGAGAAATCTACAATATCGTCTTTGCTATATGCAAAGATAATATTTTTTTTGTTTGTTTTAATCAAATATTGACTATATTGATTAATAAAATCTAAAATGTATTTATTTGCCTCAATAACTATATCATTATTATTTGACACATTAATGATGCAAGCTAGAGAAGCAATTATTTTTCTGAACAAATTAATTATTGCTAAGCAATCAGAGTCTCTCTTCATAGGTTTTCTCCTCAAATAATTACTAAACTATAGTAATAACTACCATCTATAATGAGCAAATGCTTTATTAGCTTCTGCCATCTTGTGTGTATCGTCTTTCTTCTTAACTGAAGCACCTGTTCCGTTAGATGCATCAATTATTTCGTTAGCAAGATTTTCAGCCATAGAATGACCATTTCTTAATCTTGCATATTGAGCAAGCCATCTGAATGCTAGTGCTTGTGCTCTATCTGGCTTAACTTCTACTGGTACTTGGTAGTTAGCTCCACCAACTCTTCTTGATTTAACTTCAAGAGCAGGTTTGATGTTATCCATAGCCTTGTTAAATACTACCATAGCATCTTCACCAGTTTTTTCTTTGATTATATCAAAAGCATCATATATAATGTTTTGAGCAGTACCTTTTTTACCATCTTGCATGATATGGTTAACTAATTTAGTAACTACTTTTGAATTATATATAGGATCTGCTAAAACGTCTCTTTTAGTAGCTCTTCTTTTTCTCATAATCTTTATATCCTCCTTCCAATATTATTAATTTTTATTTTTTGTCTCTTTTAGCACCGTATTTACTTCTACCTTGCTTTCTGTTTTGAACTCCAGCAGTATCTAAAGTACCTCTAATGATGTGATATCTAACACCGATTAGGTCTTTAACTCTTCCACCTCTTATTAAAACAACGCTGTGTTCTTGTAAGTTGTGGCCAATTCCTGGAATATAGCAAGTAACTTCCATACCATTAGAAAGTCTTACTCTGGCATATTTTCTTAATGCTGAGTTTGGCTTCTTAGGGGTAATAGTACCAACCCTAGTACATACTCCTCTTTTTTGAGGTGATACTTGGATTGTTTGTTTCTTTTGAATACTATTTTTACCAACTAATAATACTGGAGATTTACTCTTTCTAGTTTTCTTAGTTCTTGGCTTCTTAGTTAACTGATTAATTGTAGGCATAATCTCACTCCTTTCTTACACATATCCTGGTGTTTCATATTCTTCCTTAAATTTAAGTTTTGCCCATGACAAAACCTAAACTCGCAAGTGATTTAATTATAATATTATTGTCTTTTAAAGTCAATACCTTTTATCTACTTTTTTAGGAAAATACGCAATATTTTATGCAATTTTTTATATTATTATGCTTTTTATTTACATTATGAAGATAAAAATAAATTATCTCTACTCTATTTACAAAAAAATAAAAATATAGTAATATTATTATAGTGATAGAAAGAAGGAAATAATATAATGAAAATAAAGAAATTTTTAATTTTAATATTTACAATTTTACTTATAATGCCTGGATGTAGTATAACTAAAGACTCTATGGAGGATATAACTATTTATACGACTATCTACCCTATTAAGTATTTACTGGATAGTTTGTATGGAGATAATGCTACGATAAATAGTATTTATCCATCAGGAGTTGATACTGCTGATTATGAATTATCTGATAAAAAACTTGAAGAATATTCTAAGACTGATTTATTTGTATTTAATAGTTTGGATAAAGATAGAGACTACGCTGTTAAAATGATAAATAAGAATAAGAATTTAAAAGTTATTGATGTGTCTCTTGGTATTACTTATGCCAATGATATTACTGAACTATGGCTTAATCCTTATAATTACTTAATGATGGCACAAAATACTAAAGATGGTTTACTTGAATATATTGATAATCCTTATTTGATATCTAATACTGATGGTACTGGTATTGAGGATAAATATGAAGAATTAAAATATAATTTATCTAGATTGGATGCTGATTATAAAGAAGATATTAATCTTGCTACTTATAAAACAATAGTAGTAGATGATGATATGTTTAAATTTTTGGAAAAATATAATTTAAGAGTTATATCTCTTGAAGATAATGATAATTTAACTGATAGTACTATTAATGAGGTTAAAAAATTAGTTAATAATGGTACTATTAAATATATATATTCTTCAAAAGATGAAACTAATGATATTTGTAAAAGTATTATTGATAACTATGGTATTGATTTAGTTACTTTAAATACTATGGAAACTATTGATGGTGGAATTACTAATTCTAATGAGAATTATATAACTATTATGAACAACAATTTGGATCTTTTAAATAAAGAATTGTATAAATAATTAAAAAAGTACTTGCCAAACCAAAAAAAATGTAATATAATTATATTACGTTTTACGGCGAGATAGCTCAGTTGGCTAGAGCATTCGGTTCATACCCGAAGGGTCGAGGGTTCGAATCCCCCTCTCGCTACCAATATGAGTAATAATAGATAGAAATATCTATTTTTTTTATACATTTTAATCTTATTTGACATATCAATACCATTGTATTACTATTTTTATCAATAATATGGTATAATATTATTAACAAAGATAGTTTGTGGAAAGGATATGAAAAATGAAAAGTAAAAAAATTGCTAAAATTGTGATTATTATAATATTATTGATTTTGTTAATACCTATACCTTTTAAACTAAAAGATGGTGGTACAGTTGAGTGGAAATCTTTAACTTATTCAATATCAAAAGTTAATAGTATTTATTCAATAGATGATATTCGTATGGGTTATAAAAAAGGAGTTATAATAAAGATATTTAATATTACTGTTTTTAATAATTCAAAATATGATATTGAAAAAGAATTTGTCATTGTTGATAGTAGTAAAAATAACGAAAACTTTGCTTGTGATTCTGCTTTAGAAGAAATTTATAAAGATGATGAATATATTTATTACTTACCTTGTCAAAAGAGTCAATATATTAAAGTAATTTATGCCCCTAACGAATATCAAGAGGGATTAAAATCTTCACTAGAAGATGGTACAATTAAAATAAGCGATTTAGATGAGTTTAACATTGAATATATAAAAAAAGAAAGAAAATAAATTTAATGCTTAAAAAATATTCAGGGAAATTTTAGGGAATTTTTATATAAAATTATTTATATTTATTTGAATTTACTTGAATTTACTTATATTTTATTTTATAATATATATCGGAGCGAAGCCTTATTTCATAAGGAAAACGGTATAAAATGAGTAATAATTTAATTTAGGGCTTATTTTTCATACCCGAAGGGTCGAGGGTTCGAATCCCCCTCTCGCTACCAATAATGTTTACTACTAACTCATGAATGAGTTAGTTTTTTTATTGCCTCTTAAGCCTGTAGACTTAAGAGAAACAAGGAAGCCCTATGGTCTTCCTTGTTAATTTTTATTTTTTGTCTCTTTTTAGGTTTATAATTTTTTTACGTGATTCATGTTTTTCTTTGTTAAAGGCACTATTTAACATTTTCATATAGTCTTCTGCTGATGCAATTTCATTTACACTTTCTAGTTTTTGATGTACCCTTTTCATTCTGCCTTTTTTAGTTACTAAGTGTCTTTCGTATTTTGCTTGCTCTACATCATTTGAAAATTTGATTTGTGCAATACTTGTATCTTTTGTTTTATTAAAATCTGATACAAATTTACTCATAGTTATTCTATCAAAACCTCTTATACACATAATGCTTAATTTATTATTGGCAATAAAATCCATAAGTGATTCATAGTCATCAATATATATTGTTCTAACCCACTCACCATTTTTCTTTTCAGTAACATATATTTTAGGATTAGTGCATGTTCTCATGTTTTCTACACAAAAACAATCTTCTAAGTTATTTTCAATACTATAATTATCAGTACTAAATAATACGCCATCAAACGCACCATTATTTAATATAAAAAGATTTTCTATTTTTCCCATTCTAATGTCTCCTTGATTTATATTATACCATAAACTACATCAAAAGATATATTAATCTTCATTACTTTGATTGTTTTTTCTTCATATTTTATCTTAGTTTTAACGTTTTAACAATTGTTTGATTATTATATTTTTCTCTATCTTTTTGAAGCCTATCGTCATTTATCTGCTGGCAATAATTACTTAGACTTTGTAACTTTTTAATTAGCTCTTGTCTAGCTTCTTTTAAGGCTAATTCTTTCTTACTTTCTTTAGATACTTTATTTATATTACTGGTTAAATTTCGTTCTGAATAAAAGGCATGTGAATCACCCTTGGTACTTGCAAAAATATGTTTGACATTTTCAATTACAACATCTTGAGCAATTATTGAACTATCAGTACAGTCGATACTTTTTGAATCTATAAAAACTTTATTTGCTTTAAGTATAGAACTATCAATTCTTGTCTTTTCGGCTTTAATTTTTATCATAGATGTACTTTCAACAGCTACTTCAGCATTTATAAATTCAACTAATTTAGCATCTATTTTCATGCCAAAAGATAAACCATTATATTCATTTGAATTACCCTTATTTATAAATTTATCATTTTTAAATGTTATTTTGCTTACCATACCTGTAGTAAAATAGCAATCGCCAAGATAAGATACTTGACAATTACTAGCATATTTATTATTTTCAAAAGTTATTTCGTTACCACAACAAATATCTATATTCTTATCAAAAGTACAATTTCTAAATATTATATTAGCTCCTATAGAAGTTATTTCCAAACCAGTATTAAACTTAATGCCATCAAAAACATAATATACTGGTTTATTTAATTTAAACTCTTCAGTTATTTCTTTAATACCTTCAGTTATTAAATCCATACCATTAAGTTTTATATTATATGTTTCTTCGTTTCCTTTGTATTTATTTAGCGGTTTTTGTTTAACATAACATATAATCCTATCTTCTTCTTCAGTAATCTTACCAATATCACAAATGAATCTTTTAAGATGGTTTTCCCTAGCTTTTCTATATATTTTTAACTTTGCTCTTTTATTTATTTTACTAAGAATTTTCCCCATAATATAATTCTTCTCCTTTGCGTGACTACTAGTCTAGCATAAAATCTAGTTTTATGCAAGTATCGATAATTCTATATAGAATATGCTAATGCTTTTTATTTTATTAAAAAGAGAAGATATTCTACTCTTCTCCATTATATATAATTAAGTTATGTTGTGCCCTAGTACAAGCAACATAATATAAATATTTATCTTCTTTAGTATACTTGTTATCTATATCATTATAGATAATTACTGAATCAAATTCTAATCCTTTAGCGGTATAAGAAGGAACTACTACTAAATCTCTCTTTATATGACCATAACCGCCAAGTAACATAATATCAAAGTCATCTTTTAACATATTATATACTTCTTCTGCTTCTTTATCATCTTTAGTTATAATAGCTATACTCTTAGACATTTCTTTTAAATAATTTATATCTTTAATAAAATCTTCTTTTTTAACATTGTTTCTAAAGATTATATCATTAGATTTTTGATTTCTAATGGCTACTGATAAAGTTAATCCTAATATCTTATTGGTATAATCTATTATCTTATCAGTAGAACGATATGTCTTAGTAAGTGTAATATACTTTGATCCTTCAAACATATTTGTTAATTCTTTTAATGATTCATATTTATAATAAGGGTTTATTGTTTGATTAGAATCTCCTAGTATAGTATAATTAGCTGTTTTAAATGTTTTCTTTATAATTAGATATTGTAATTTATTATAGTCTTGAGCTTCATCTATTACAACTTGTTTTATTACATGATTAGTGTTAAATCCCACTAGTAGACTCTTTAAATATAAGAATATACATGCATCTTCATAATATAAATAATTACCATCAATTTTATCTTTATACTTAGCATATTTACTAGTAAAGAAATTATTAAATATAACTTTTAGATCTAATTTAATATTTAAGTTTTCTTTTAATATCTTTTCAATACTTCTAGCATTTTTAGTATTTCCAGCATAATTATTATAAGCTATCTTTTCACTCATTTCTTTTATTCTTTCAAATAAAGGGAAATTACTATATTTATAAGTTAACATTTTATTTAATTCTTCAGTACTAATATCAATAAAACCATCAAACTCTAAATTTTTCGTAAAACTAATATTATTTAATATATCTTTTACATAATCATCTAGATCTTTAATTATTTCGTCTGATTGTTTATACTTAACTAAATCATAATTTGTTACTTCTTTTTTATAATATCTTGATATAAAATCAGTGAAATTTTCAATATCTTTATATTCATTAATATTCTGACACAATAAGTCGTAGAAGGTCATATCATAAGTATTATCTTCACCAAGTTCTGGTAAAACATTAGATATATACTCTGAAAACACTTTATTAGGAGTAAATACTACGACATTTGAGGATGTTAAGTTTGGTATTCTATATAATAAGAAGGCTATTCTATGTAAGGCTACGCTTGTTTTACCTGAACCAGCAATACCTTCCACAATAAGATTTTTGTCTTCAGTATTTCTTATTACTTTGTTCTGCTCTTCTTGAATAGTATTAACAATATTTTTCATTTTATCTGAAGATTCTTCTGCTAATACTTCTTGAAGAAGACTATCACTAATATTTAAGTCATTATCAAAAATATGTTTTAATTCGGCATTTTCTATTATATACTGTCTTTTTCTTGTTATTTCCCCTTTTATTATTCCACTAGGAGCCTTGTAACTAGCGGGTCCTGTTTCATAATCATAGAACATACTGCATATTGGACTTCTCCAGTCATGAACATAATAGTTAAGTTTATCTTCAACATGAGTTATACCAATATAGATGTTTTCTTCGCCATCTTCGTCTTTAAATCTAATAGAGCCAAAATATGGTTTATCTTGAATTCTAAACAATCTCTGAAGATAGTTTCCTTTACCTTGCATAATTGATACTTGAAGATCGGATTCTGCCATCATTGTACGCATTTCATTTGGATCCATTTCGGTATGGGAATCCCAAATAAATTTTTTAAACTCTAGTACCTTAGAATCGTCATCAAATAGTTCTTGCCCTAAATTAGAAATTTTCTTTCTAATTAAGCTGACCGTCTTGTTAAGATAGTTTCTTTCTTTTTCAAATTCTTCTCTTTCAATTTTCATAATATCTCCCTCCTTCACGACAAAAAACTACATTCTCATTGTAGTTTTACCTTAAGATGAAAATAGTTACTTCGCAAATGTCTATTTCATTGTAGTATATTTTTATTACTTTGTCAATTAAAAATATTTATTTTACACATTAAACTAGAAATTATAAACTATTTTACTTTTTAATATTTATCTTTATATTTCTTCATGATATAATTTATTTATAATAGTTAGAGGTAATAATATGAGTAGTAATAATAAACATTTTAAATATCTTGATATTCTTAGAATATTTGCTTGTATAACAATATTCTTATATCATTTGAATATACTAAAGGGCGGTTTTTTAGCGGTATCGATCTTTTTTGTTCTAAGTGGATATTTATCTACGATAAAACTTTTTAAAAAAGATAAGATATCTTTTAAAGAATATTATTTAAATAAATTATTTAGATTATATTTACCAATGTTAATTGTGGTATTTACTTCAGTTGGAATTGTTAAACTTTTACTGAATGTTAACTGGTTTAATTTGAAACCTGAGGTAACTTCAATTGTGCTGGGGTATAATAATTTTTGGCAAATTATGACTAATATGGATTATTTCAGGAGTGCCTCAGAAACGCCATTTATACATCTATGGTATATGGCTATATTAATACAATTTGATTTAGTATTTCCTTTTATCTTCCTCCTACTAAAAAAGATAGGAAGTAAAATTAATAAAAATATTCCTATTATAATTACTTCGGTTGTTTCTTTGCTAGGAGGAGCTTATTTTTATTACTCTGGAATAAATAATGATATTTTGTTTACTTATTATAATACTTTTACTAGAATGTTTGCTTTATTTTCTGGTGTGACACTTGGATTTATACATCATTACTATGGGAATTTAGTTCCTTCTAAAATTAAAGATTCTAATTTAAAGAAATATATTTTTTATGCTTACTTAGTAATTTTGTTACTATTATGTATTTTTATTAGTCCTGGTTCTAAATATATTTATTTAAGTATGATTATTACTACCCTACTCGGTGTAAGAATTACTGAATATGCTACTTTAATGATTAATAATTGGGCTAATACTACTAAACTTGATAATGTTATAAGTTATATTTCAAGTATTAGTTATGAAATATATTTAATAGAGTATGTGATAATTTATTTATTTGAACATATAGATTGGAATAGATATTTAGAGTTATTTTTGATTATTATAATTACAATACTTTTATCAATACTATTACACTTTATGACTACGAATAAAGATAAAAAGAAACATAATATGAAATGTCTATTATCATTTATGTGTTTATGGATATTATTGTATGGAATATATGAATTTATTATAGCTAAAGATTATACTAACGATATAAATGATTTAAAGAGACAGCTTGAAGAAAATGAAATATTAATTAAGGATAGTAAAGATAATTATGCACTTAAATTAAAGGAAGATAAAGAAAATTGGGAAAAAGAACTGGCCTCTATTGAAGAAGACGAAAGCAAATTAGAGGAGATTGTTACTAATTTACCAGTGGTAGGAATTGGGGATTCAGTACTCCTTGGAGCGGTCAATAATCTATATAATAGATTTCCTAATGGCTACTTTGATGGTAAGGTATCACGTACAGCTTGGTATGTTAATGATATTTTATTAGACTTAAAAAATAAGAATACACTTGGTAGCCCAGTAGTATTTAATTTGGGAACTAATGGTGATTGTTCTTTGAAGTGTAAAGAAGAAATACTTAGAACTTGTGAAGACAGAGATATATTTTGGATTAATACCGTTAATTTACCTGATGTTAATGTTAGATTGAATAGTTTAGCTTCGTCTCACTCTAACCTACATATTATTGACTGGTATTCTATTTCAAGAGGCCATAGTGAGTACTTTGCATATGATGGTATTCATTTAACTGGCGAAGGTAGAAAGATATATACAGATACTATTTATAATGCCATATATAATGTTTATAAAGAAAAATATATTGAAAAGAAAAATAGTATGATTAATAAACACGAAGAAGAAATTAGAAATAAAGTTAGCTTCTATGGTAATGATTTACTACTCAATGCTTTTGATGATATTAAGAGTAACTTTGATAATGCTAATTATATAACTGATAAAGATTTTAATTATAATAGTTTAAAGGAAGAAATTAAAAAAGATATTGCTAATGATACTCTTAATCATAATGTTGTATTTTTATTTGATAATACTATGAATATCAATAAAAAAGAATATGATAGTTTGATTAAGTTATGTAATGGTCATAATATTTATATTATTTCTACTGATAAAAAACTTACTAATGTTAAATTTGATTATGATAATGTTAAATATATTAATATCTATAGTGAAATAAAAAATCTTAATTATTTGGCTCCTGATAATATTCATTTGAATAGAGATGGTAATACATATCTTAGTAATCTTTTAAATAGTGTTATAAATAATAAATAGAACAAAAGGAAGACTTATTTTAAGGCTTCCTTTTGCCTCTTAAGACTACAGGCTTAAGAGGAATATAATAAATTAATTAATGTCTAGGTTTAAATATTAAAGCTAAGATAAATGATAGAAATAAGGCTACTGATATACCCGCAGATGTTAAATTAAATATACCAAAAGCTAAACCTAATGGTCCTAAAGCAGTTCCTGTTTCCATAGCTCCATGAATTAGTAGATGGCCGAAGGAAGTAATAGGAATTAAAGCTCCTGCTCCAGCATACAAGACTATTCGATCATATATACCCGCTACATCAAGCAAGGCTCCTACTACAACAAAGATACTCGTTACATGACCTGGAGTAAGTTTAGTATTATCTAGAATAAGCTGAGCTATCATGCAGACAAAGCCGCAAAATAGAAAAGCATAAATATAAGTCATCATTCTACTACCTCCAAACTAACACAGTTTGCTATCGCAGGTATTGATTCCTTTTGAAAAGTAAATGTTGGTGAGAAGATAGCCCCTGTTGGTACTATTAATACCCTCTTAAATTTACCCTTTAACATCTCTTTATATATATAACCAAAATTAACTAAACCTGAACATACTGGTCCAGAACCTCCGGCGAAGACAGGCTGACGCTCTCTATCATATAACATAGTACCACAGTCATTATAATTATCTCCTAGTTCTATATTATACTTAGTAAGCATATATTCTCTTAGTATTTCTTTACCATATACTCCTAAATCTCCAGTTAATATTAGATCATAATATGATGTATCTCTTTTAGTATCAGTCAAATGATTATATATAACATCTCCTGCTGCCGGAGCCATTACTGCTCCCATATGATTAGCATCAGTAGTTCCCATATCTACTACCTTTCCTATTGTCGAAGATTCTATTTTGATTTTACTTTTCTTATTAGTAAGCAGTATCGCTACAGCTCCAGTAGCAGTAAAAGTAGCAGTCTTTGGTTTAGGAGTACCATATTCAGTAGGATTTCTAAACTGTTTCTCACTAACCATATTATGACTAGATGTTGATACTAGTACTCTTTTGCATAGTTTTCCTTCAATAAAATTACTTCCAATAATTAATCCTTCACTACTTGTCGAGCAGGCTTCAAATATGCCAAGAAAAGGTATATCAAAATCTCTAGCCATATAGTCAGAAGCCGCTATCTGATTCTGTAAATCTCCTGATATTAAAAGATCAATATCTTGTTCTTTTAACTTATTCTTTTTTAAAATATTCTCATTAGCTTCTTTTAAAAGATGGACTTCAGCCTTCTCCCAAGACTTTTCACCAAAGTATAAATCTTTCTTATGTTTCTTATCAAAATATTTTGATAATGGTCCATCATTCTCGTAATTACCACATACTGTATAAGCATCCTCAATAAAAACATTATTATATTTAGTTGTCATATTATCCTCCCATCACCAGTAGTCTTATTAACCCAAAGAAATATACTGCTACTACACCATATAGAATTACAGTTCCTGCTAGTTTAAATATATTAGAACCTATTCCAAGTACTAAGCCTTCATGTTTATACTCTAAGGCTGCTGAAGTCATTGAATGAGCAAAGCCGGTTATTGGTATTATAAGGGCCGCTCTTACTTTACTTACCAGTACATCAAAGACCCCACAGGCCGTAAGTACCGAGGCTATCGTTATTAAAGTAAGAATTACCATTACCCCTGATTCTTTTCTAGGTAAATCAAACCACATCATATAACCTCTAAGTAGTAGTTCTGATAAGCTACCAAGGAGTCCTCCTACTACAAAGGCTATGAGAGCATTACCTATAACATTCTCTTTCGGAGTATGTTTATCTACTATTTCTTTATATCTTTTTTTATCCATATAATCACCACTAATAGTATTAAACGAGCTGGTAAAAAATATACAAAATTATTTACTAAATACTTTAAATATGTTATATTTATTATAGATTAGAAAGAAAGGTGCATTTATATATGTCTGAAAAGTTACTAAATATTTTAAAAGAAATTAATGATGGTACTAGATGGCATCTATACGGACTTAATTTAACAAAAGAAGAACTTCTAAGTAAAGATAGTAATGGTACTTATTTTATAGAATATCTTTTAAGAAATAACATACCATTATATTCATTAGAAAATATAATAGCTAATGATGCTTTTATCGTCTATTTACTTTGTAAAAACAATGCATCTTTATACTCTTATAAATTAAACGAAGAAATACTATTTTCTTATGTCAATGGTAAAAGAATTATTGATTATATTTTAAATAGAAATAATCTTGTATCTGATAATATTATTTATGCTATCAAAGAACATACTGAAATAATTGATTTACTATTGCAGTATAATATGAAATATGCTTTAAATTATATTAATCCTGAACTAGTAAAGAAATTAACTACTAGAAACAGTAATGGTACTTATTTAATTGAAAAATACTTAAATGATGATAGTATATTAAATATTATTATCCCTATGATTGATAATAAGGAACTATTAAATGAATTATGTACTAAGTATAATAATTATCACCTAATGGAATATGCAAATACAAATATTTTAATGAGTAAGGCTAAGGAAAATGGTACTGTTTTAGATTTTCTTGTCAATGATAAAAAGATCGTTCCAAAAGCTTTTACTAGTATTCCCAATGATATTAAATTTATTAAGTTTCTTATGAAGAATAATTATTATGATTATCTTGAAAAAGCTAGTGAAGCAGTCTTATTAATGGAAGTAGAACCAAATAAAACATTACTTGAAATTCTTATTGAAAAGGGCTGCACTATTAGTTTTACTTATATTCGTAATATTAAAACAATAGATATATTATACCGCTACCAAAGACTAGATCTTATAGGCTATATTTCTAATGATATTTTACTTAGAAGTGCCTCAGAAGTAATTAGATCAATAGATAAAGAAGAAACTTTCTTAGAATATTTAATTGATATTAATTTTAATTTAAAGAAATGTCTTTTATTATGTAGTGAGGAAGAAATAATTAAAATATTATTAAAAAAAGAAAGACCTGATTTATTAGCGGTCATAAGCCCTCAAAAACTCTTAAAGCCTATTAATAAAAATGATAGTTATACTTATTTTGATTATATTTTAGATAATGTTAAATATGAAATAGCAAGAGTTAACATTAATGATATAGCAGTTCATTTAAATGATATTAATACAGCCACTAGGTTTTATATCACACTAGCAGAGCATGATATGGTAGAATATGTTGATAGACTTTCCGAAGATAAACTATTAAAAAGATATGATAATAAAACTTTATTAGAATCTCTACTCGAAGCCAACTCTAGTCTTACTCTAAGTAAAATTATTACCGACGAAGTAAAAGCCGCTCCTAGGGTAGCCTTTATTATAAAGACTAAAGGGTTTGAACAAAAGAATATTAATGTTTCTAAAGAAAAGAAAAACTTTGCTGCTGATTATCTTGAAAGTGTTAGTAATCATTTAGGTATTGGACCTCTATATAGTGAAGGTGAAGAACTACTTAGAGAACTTAATGATGTCTTTGACGATAATATGAGTAGTTCAAAATTAATTGCAGCTTTAGTAAATGGCTATAGAACTGCCCTTGTAGCAGGATATAATTATGAGGCCGTAGTAACTGAAATAAGAACTCTAATTGAGATAAAAAAACAAAATAGAAATAAATTCTTTTATATAGAAGATAATGATAATAGTTATTTTTCAGCAAATTATAAGTCTGTGTTTTGTAATAGTGCATCTGTTAGTGCACTGCTACATGAAACTGGTCATGCCCTACACTACTATATAGCTAAAGATAAAATACCCGAAGACTATAATAAAATAATTAGAAAAGCCAAAGAAGATCCAAATCTAATAGCAAGAGCGGAATTATGTGCTAATAACTGCAGGGAATTATATAAACAAATTGCAGCGTTTATTAAAAAGAAACGTGAAAGCTATTTTGATGCCTATTATAATGAAGAGAAAAAGTCTGAAATAAGAACTATGCTTATGAAAAGTAAAGAAGAGAAAAAAAGAGAATTTGAAGTACTTAAAATACCCGAAGATCAAATGGATATAATTTTAAATAAAATGTATATCGAAGAAGAATATATTAACCATCAAAAGAGAATATATATTAGTCAAAATGTTGATGCAATGATGCGAAGTAACTATGGTGAATTATATGCTATATGTGATATATTAGATGCTATATTTGATGGTAAGTTTCATAGCGGCGCTCTATATAATGCCAAAAATAAAAGAATTAAATGGGCTCCTGGTCATGGAATCTGCTACTACTATGAAACGGATAATGGTTTTTGTGAAATGATTGCTAACTTTGCTTTAATATCTAAGTCAAAAGACGCTGAAGAATATCTATCTTTACTTAAAAGTATTGTAGGTCCTGATGTATATAACATGATAAGTAAGTTCTACTATAACGAAATAATTAAACTAGATACCGAAAAATTAGAAATAGGTAAATCAAGGAAAGGTAAATAGAATATGGAAGATAAATTATTTGAATTATATACATTAGCGGAACTAGCATATAAAGATCATTTTAAGAATATTAATGAAGAAGATTTATTTCCAATAGGTTGGTATGGAAATAATGATTATCAAACTAAAATAGAAATTATTACTGAAGCTATTAAATCTAATAATTTGATTATTAATACTCCTATTTACTTAAAAATACTTGAAGGAGTAAAAGACTAAATAAGAAGTAACTATCCACTTCTTTTTTTAGTACCATATCATATAATTTATTATGAAAAATAAATTTATTAAATCAACAATTATATTAATTATTGGTGGTCTTATTACGAAAATACTTGGTATGGCTATTAAGATTGTTCTTACTAGAACTATTGGTACCGAAGGTATTAGTAAGTATATGTTAATACTGCCTACTTTTAACTTATTTATTACTTTATGTAATCTTGGCGTACCTACCGCTATTACTAAGATGGTATCAGAAAGAAAGAAAAGTAGTAAAAAGATTGTTATACCAACAATGTACCTAGTATTAATATATAATATATTACTTATCATTATATTATTTATTATATCCCCTATTCTAGCTAAGAATCTATTACACGCTAGTGATTTATATTATCCCTTAATATCTATTGGTATTACTCTTCCCTTTATCGCCGTATCTAGTATTATTAAGGGATATTTCTTTGGTAAAGAAAGAGTTTTTCCCTGTACTTTATCTAATATTATCGAACAAATAGTTAGACTTATTCTCACTATATTAATTGTTGGTAATATGATGAGCCGAGGTCTTACTGTGACTATTACTTTTGTTGTACTAATTAATATATTTAGTGAAGGTTTTTCTATTATTGTTCTTCTCTTCTTTTTACCAAAAGAGAAAATAGTTAAAGATGATTTTCATAAAGATAATAAAATTATTAGAGAGATACTTGGTATTAGTATACCCACTACTACCGCAAGAATGATTGGTTCTATTACTTATTTTTTTGAACCAATTATACTTACTAATATGCTTAAATATGTCGGCTACTCAAGTGATTATATTACCTTAGAATATGGTATTATTAATGGTTATGTATATCCATTATTATTACTACCTAGTTTCTTTACCCTGGCCATATCATCTGCAATCTTACCAGTAGTATCTAATTCTTACAGTAGAGGTAATATATTACATACTAAAAAGAAAATAAAGGAAGCCATTATCTTCTCACTACTTATCGGAGTACCATCTACTTTAATATTTATTTTTATACCAGATATACCATTAAAACTAGTATATAATACTAATCTAGGACTAGAATATATAAAAGTAACTGCTCCCTTCTTTTTACTTCATTATATCCAGGCTCCTCTTACCAGTAGCTTAAATGGAATGGGCTACTCTAAAGAGGCTATGAAAGGTACTTTATATGGTGGTATAATTAAACTACTTAGTCTAACTATTCTAAGTTATTTAAAGATAGGATTATGGAGTTTAATTGTATCCAGTATATTAAATATATTAACTGTTACTATTCACCATATTTATTATACATATAAATATTTAAAAATAAAAGAGTACTAATTAATTTTAGTTAGTACTCTTTTTAAGGCTTCTCCTCTTACTAGTTCTTCATAAGACGCTCCTACTCTTTTAAAGGAAGATATATCTTCACTAAATGAATAGTCAAGAAGAGCCTTATCAAATTCTTTTATAAAGTATTTAGGATCTTTTTTATAGTTTTCATACATATAGATACTAAATAGCTGGCCAAAGCCATAGATAAATGAATCTCTTAGTGATACTTTGTTATCCCCAGGAATAGCATGTATATTATAATCTTTTTGAAGGCACTCTAGATAATACTTACTTCTTTCAATACTTATTTGCATTTTATCATCTACATTAACTGTAATATTAGGTATTCTACATATGGCTACCGAATATATACTATGTATTAATAAACTCATTATGTAATCGTGTAGAAGCATTCTTCCCTCCTCTTTATAGATATTATTTTCTACAAGATAGTTAATGTAGGCATATTCTAGAAATGATGATGACACTTCATAAAAGGGACTATTTATTGTTCTATCGTATTCTCTTATTTTGTGATTATGTAAATATAGGCTAGCTTCGTAACTATGACCTAACTCATGACTTAATATTCCATATAATTCTACACTATCGTTTAATGTTTGATCTAAAAATATCATGGTATCATTTAGAATTGAAAATGAATAATTTTGACCATCATAATCTTCAACGGGCACTAGAAAGATATTTCCTTTTTCTTCCATATTTTTATATTCATTACACAATTTAGGACTAAATGTATTTAAAAAGTCATAGAATACTTCTTCTAAATCATTAAGTGCATGTATTGGATAGTCTTTACCATAATACTTATAGACATTGGGATTGGTACTTAGTATTTGTTTTGATGAAGACTTAAATATTCTTAGATATTTTTCTTGATTGCTGACTATATTCATTACATATTTACAATATGATAATATTGTATCTTTATATAAAGTATCATCATTGCTCCAAGATATATCAAATTCAAAATATGGAAAGTACTTCTCACATATTGATGATAGAAGTAATAAATCACTAGCTATTAGTCTCTTTTTTGATTTAGTATTAGCCTTGATATATCTATAATTAAATATATCCACTATTTGTCCTAATTTTTCTTTTATTTCTAATTGCTCTTTTGATAATTCGTTACCCATAATTTTCCCCCTAATACAAGTATATCATATAAATAGCTAATTTAAACAAAATATTTCATTATGAAGACCTTAGGCTTCATAATGCCCCGAAAGACTATAGGCTTAAGGGGAAAATAAAAGAAGAATAACTTAAGCACACCAGTTATTCTCTTTCTTTAATTTATTAATTATATTATTATGTTCAGTACTATTCTTAGTTAAGTATACTTTACCATTACAATCTGCAACAAAGTAATAATATTCATGTTTATCCGGATTAATCGTAGCCTCAATAGATTCAAGACCAGGATTACATATCGGTCCTACCGGAAGACCAGTATTACTACTACATCTAGTATTATATTTATTCTTGCAGTCATTAAGTTCTTTATAAGTTAAACTATAACTCCAATCGTCGATCTTTGATGCATAATAAGTAGTAGCATCACTACCTAAAGTAGGATAAGCACTGCTAGCAAGTCTGTTATAAAAGACTCCTGCTACTCCCTTTCTATCAGTAGCTTTAGCTCCCTCTAACTCAACAATAGAAGCTAAAGTAATTATCTCATGAATACTTAAGTCACTCTTATTAATTTCATCTTTATATTTAGATAATTTCTTATCCATTTCATCTAACATCTTAGTAAATATTTCCTCAGTAGTTACTTCCCTATTATTAAATCTATAAGTATCAGGAAATAAATACCCCTCTAAACTATAATAAATATTCTTATTTTTAATATCTTCAGTCAAAAACCAGTACTTATCTATTAAAGTATCTATAAATGTTTCGTCAGATGCTTTCTTTATAACATCGTCATAGCTATTATTAGTATTTTCACTAATTAATGTAGCTATCTTTCTTATATTAATACCCTCTTTAAAAGTAATAGATATCTCATTAGGATTATATTTAGTGCCTTCTTCAAGGATCTTTACAATCTTTTCAACGCCCATATTCTCAGATAATTCATAAGTACCTGCTTTTAGATTGGTTTTATTAGTTAGTTTTATATATACTTTAAATATAGATACATTTTTTATTAGATTATTATCTTTCAAAGTTTCCGCTATGTCATTTATGGTACCCTCTTCAATATTTACTATCTTTTTAGTATCAGAACTAGATGTACCAGCCATATTTACTTTATAATATACCCCTAGAGCAAGTATTACAGTAGTAAATACCACAAGTAATATTATTGCCATATTTCTAAAATTCTTCATAATACCTCCATGAAAAAAAGTAATTAATTACTTTCTTCACTATTCTTTTTGTTTTCTTCTTGAATGGAATCTAATATTGTTTCAATTATTTTCCATTCTCTATCTGTTTCTACTGGTAATAGTTCTAGTGGTTCAGCATCAGGTTTGAAGACACTAGCATATACTCTAACATTACCTTCTTCGTCAGTACTGTTATCAGTATAGACCATATAGTTTTTCTTAGTTTCGTCTGATTCAAAAGTAAATAGGACTTCGAATTCTATTTCTTTTCCATCTTTGTCTATTACTTTAAATTTATTTTCTTTATCCATTGTTTTTCTCCTTATTTAAATAGTCTTGTAATATTATTTGTGCGGCAATACTATCTACTTTTTTCTTTCTCTTTTTACGAGACATATCGGCCTCAATTAGGATGCTATTCGATATTACTGAAGTTAGTCTTTCATCAAACATTACGACAGGAAGACCAGTAGACTGTTCAAGTAGTTCTTTATATTTTAATGTTATCTCGGCACGTTCTCCTAGGGTGTTATTCATATTCTTGGGAAGGCCTAATATTATTTTGGTAATATTATACTCTTTAATAATATCTTTTATTTCATTAATAGTACTATTATAGTCTTCATCTTTAAAGAATATAGTTTTGTAAGTAGATGCAATTGTTAAGGTTGTATCAGACATAGCAAGACCTACTGTCTTGCTACCTAAATCTATTCCTAAATATCTCATTTTAGATAATTCTTAAGTAGTACTTCTACTAGTACAGTACGATCGATCTTGGCTATTTTATTTCGTGCTTCTTTATATGAAGAGATATAACCTAAGTCACCAGATATTATATATCCTACTATTTGGTTAATGGGATTATAGCCTCTTTCTTCAAGGGATTCAAGAACATCACGAAGGGTACTTTTAACAACTTCATCATTTACTTCTGATATATCAAAATGTATTGTAGTATTACTATCCATCTATATCACCTCTATTACAATTTTATTCTACCATAATTTAAATTATTTAACAAGAGTATTTATTAAACTTTACATTAGCATTTTTATTATGTATTCATAAACTATTATAGGTGATAGTAATGTTTAATAACTTTTTTAATTTCTTTAGGTTATGTGCTGGATGGAAGTTATTTTTTCTTGTTATGGTTATCATTCTTATGATTATTACTTTTTATCAAATGTTAATTACTTTATTTGCACCTTGTTTTGGTAATGTATTTATACTTCTTATAGAGTATGCTGCGCTTATATGTTTGGGATTTTGGTTAATATTTGGCTGCTAAAAGAAAGAAAAGAAAGTATTATTCACTTTCTAATTCAAATATTATATCTCTAAGCTGCATTGCTCTTTCAAAGTCTAAGTTACCTGCGGCTTCTTTCATTTCTTTAGTTAAGTCTTCAATCATAGATAGTTTTTCTTCTTTAGTTAGTTTCTTTTCTTTCTTTGGTTTTACTTCTATTTCATTTGATACTACTTCAGGTATCTCTTTAATAATAGTCTTTGGTATAATGTTATGTACTCTATTATATTCTTCCTGTATAGTTCTTCTTCTTTCGGTCTCAGTAATGGCTTCATTCATACTATCAGATATAGTATCTGCATACATTATTACCCTACCTTTAGCGTTTCTCGCGGCTCTTCCGATAGTTTGAATTAAACTTCTAGTACTACGTAGGAAGCCTTGTTTATCAGCATCCATAATGGCTATTAGAGATACTTCAGGTATATCTAGGCCCTCTCTTAACAAATTGATACCCACAAGAACATCATACTTACCAAGTCTTAAGTCTCTTATTATTTTTAATCTTTCTAATGATTTTACTTCATTATGTAGATAAGCTACTTTGATATCTAGACTCTTTAAATAGTTAGTTAATTCTTCCGCCATACGAATAGTAAGGGTAGTAATAATTGTTCTTTCGTTAGCACTATTATTCTTTTCTATTTCTTCAAGTAAATTATCTATTTGGTTTTTCGTAGGTTTTACTTCAATTTTTGGATCTAGTAGTCCTGTTGGACGAATAATCTGCTGGATATAGTGATTACCTGTTCTTCCTAGTTCATAGTCACCAGGAGTAGCACTAACATATATGACATTATTTAGTTTACTTTCAAATTCTTCAAATTTAAGAGGTCTATTATCTAGAGCACTAGGTAGTCTAAAACCATAGTCTACGAGGTTCATTTTTCTTGCTCTATCACCATTATACATAGCTCTTACCTGAGGAATACTTACATGGGATTCATCTATTACAAGTAAGAAATCTTTAGGAAAGAAATCTATTAGGGTACATGGTGGTACTCCTTCTTCTTTTAGAGCAATATGTCTAGAATAGTTTTCAATACCTCTACAGAAACCTGTCTCAGAAAGCATTTCCATATCGTAGTTAACTCTTTCTTCTATTCTTTGAGCTTCAATTAATTTATTATTTTCTTTAAAGTATTTTACTCTTTCGTCTTTTTCTTTTAGTATTCTATCAATACTTATCTTTAGCTTTTCTTCATCAGTAACAAAGTGTGATGCTGCGAAGATAGAGACTGTCTTTTTATCTTTTAGAATATGTCCTGTTACAGTATCTACTTCACTAATACGATCTATTTCGTCACCAAACCATTCTATTAATAAACCATTAGTTCTTTCATTCGCAGGTATTATTTCAAGAGAGTCTCCTCTTACTCTGAAGGTACCTCTTTTTAAATCAAAGTCATTTCTTTCATATAACATTTCTACTAGTTTCTTTAATACATCATCTCTTGGAATGGTATCACCAACATTAAGAGTTAACATCTTTTTCTTGTATTCTTCTACTTCACCTATTCCATATATACATGATACTGAGGCTACCACTATGACATCATTTCTAGATATTAAACTTGATGTAGCTCTATGTCTTAATTCATCTATTTCATCATTTATTGATGAATCTTTTTCTATATAGGTATCGGAACTTGGTACATAGGCTTCAGGCTGATAATAGTCGTAGTAAGAAATGAATAGTTCTACTTTATTATTTGGAAATAATTCTTTGAATTCAGCATAAAGTTGACCTGCTAGTGTCTTATTATGGGCAAGTACTAAGGTTGGTTTGTTTACACTTGCTATAACATTAGCTATAGTAAATGTTTTACCTGTACCAGTAGCTCCTAGTAATACTTGATCTCTTTTGCCCTCTTTTATACCCTCTACTAATTCTTTAATAGCTTCAGGCTGATCTCCAGCTGGTTTATATTTTGATATTAGTTCAAACATAGTTATCACTCACTTCTTTATGTATTTTATCATAAATATTAATATTAAACAATATATTATTTTTATTCAGTTTGAGCCTTAATAAATTAAGTCTCGCGCTGCTATATTAAGCCTTATTCTAAGTCTTAATATAGAGTCTATTATATATAAGCAGATACTATATACCTAAAATTAATTTAATATGTAGACTTATTTCTTACTGCTAATTTAATATATCATATAGAATTATTAATGTCAATATGTTTTCATACATTTGTTTGCTTATATTATTAATTAAAAGAAGGACTTTACTGAAATGCATCCCTTAAAGTAGACATTAATAAAAAAGAGGGACTACAAAAATATG
>UROI01000020.1 GCA_900549325.1 uncultured Mycoplasmatota bacterium
ACATAATTTATAGTTCTTATACATAAATTATATCTATTTACCTTACGTATAAAATGATACCATAAATTAAATATTTATACAAGTATTTTTTGTTATTATCTTCTTAATACTAATTTACTAATATCTTCTGAAGTATCAATCAGATCATCAATAGTTATATCAATACTTCTAAGTAATTCAAAACCATCTACTTTAGAATAATTATCTTTCAATAGTTTAATCTTATCATATAAATCTTTATCAAAATATTTAATATATATAGTAGCGGCTATTAACTGTCCATATAAGGATTCTATCATATCAATATGACGAATTCTATATTCACTTCTATTAGGAAGTGAACTTTTTAATCTATCAATACAAGTAGTATTAAATAATCTAATTATTTCTTCTCTATTATATTCATTACCATACATTTGTAGATAATAATCTAAAAATAATAATTCATACAACGAAGAAATAACTTCATTTAATATGTAATTTTTACTATTATATGTAGAATTTTGTATAAAAGTAGAAGCATGACCGTATTCATGAATAGTACTAGCCATATTAAAAGCATTTAATTTACCATAATATTCTATATTAATATAATATTTACTTAAGGATTCTAAATAGAAAATATTAGCACACGAAAAAAGAAATCCTTTTTTAATAATTAGATTATTTTGTCTAATATCATTTTGAAATAAATCTAGATCTTTAGGAAAATTCTTTTTAAAGAAGCATTCTAATATATTAGCATAGTTTTTATAATCATAAATATTATCAAAAATAATTGATGTATATAATGGATAATATTTATTTATTTCCTCCCATAAGTTAAAACATATATGTCTCGTTAAACTATCTAACTTAGCATATTCCATTTTCTTAGATTGTTCTTTTTTCTTTAGATAAGCATTATAATTCTTAGGTTTATAACTAAATAGTTTACTTCCCTTAGCTAGTTTAGGATCTATATTATAAATAAATAACATTTGACTATATATATTTTTCTTCTCTTCGTCACTAGAAGAACTTAGATATAAATCTACTAATTTATTAAAATCCTCTAAAACATTATTAATATTATATGTATTCATTTCTTCCCTCTAGCCATATATTATATATAATAATCAAATATTTGTCAAAAAGATAATCCCTTATACCCCAAAGTCTCCACGTAATCTTTTAGATATATATTTTCTAATAAAATCACACGGTATAATACTTAAAGATAACATTAATATAAATATTAATTCTTTTATATATAAAGGTTTAGTTTGAAATAATGTTATACCTGAATATATAATACTTATTTGAACTATAATAATAAATATTATAATAAGTATAAATACTTTATTTTCTTTTAAATGAGCCAATATATTTAATCTATGTGTTCTAGCATTAAAAGAATTAAATACTGCGATAAAGATAAACAAAGAAAAGAAAGCTGTCATTAAATGATCACTAGATATTATATGTTTTATAAATGGTAATTTTAAGAATAGTAATGATATTATTAAAGTATACATTGAAGATGCTATTATTTCGTTAAACATATATTTATTAATTATATTCTCCTCTTTCTTTTTAGGAGGTTCTTTCATATATTCTATTCTTGGTACCTCATATGAAAAGGCAAGGCCTGCAAGGGTATCCATAACCATATTTATCCATAACATTTGAAGTACCGTAATAGGACTAGGTACTCCAATAAATGGTCCTATTAAAGCTAGCATAATAGCACTTATATTAACAGTTAACTGAAATATAATAAACTTTCTTATATTTTTAAAGGTTGTTCTTCCATATAATATAGCTTTAGATATTGATAATATGTTATCGTCTATTATTACAATATCTGAAGCTTCTTTTGATACTTCTGTACCACTACCCATAGCAAATGATACATCGGCTTTTTTTAAGGCTATTGAATCATTTACTCCATCGCCAGTCATTCCAGTAACTAAGCCTATTTCTTTTGATAACATAACTAATCTTTTTTTATCTTCAGGTAAAGCTCTAGACACTACTCTTAAATTAGGTATTATTTTTTTTAGTTCATTATCAGATAACTTTTCTATATCATTAGATGTTAATACTATATCATTATCACTAGTTATTATACCAACTTCTTTAGCAATAGAAATAGCAGTTTCTCTAGAGTCTCCAGTTACCATAACAATATTAACACCAGCACTCTTTATCAAAGATACACCATCTTTAGCTTCAGGTCTTATATCGTCTTTTAAAAATATTACTCCAAGTAAAATATTTCTTCTTATACTATCTGTAGGATATATACTTTGAGATACCGCTAGGGCAATAGCCCTTAATCCATCTTTGGTCTTATTATTTATATAACTAAGCATTTTATCTTTATCAAGAGTCCTTCTCTTACCATCTTTATCTATATAATGAGTACTATTTTTTATTATTATATCAGGTGCTCCTTTAATTAATTTAATCTTTTCTTTATCTTTTTCTATAATAGTAATAGCAAACTTATTCTTGCTATTAAAAAGTAGTCTATCTTTCACTAATACATTATTATCTTTTTTTCTTTGAACAAAAGATAATAATGCCTTATCAGTTAAATTACCTCCAACTACTTTACCTGAAGATTCTTCAAGTTCACTCTCATTATTATATAATAGACTATCAGATATTAAAATTTTTAGTTTTTCTGGTGTATAATATAAATCTTTATATTCATTTAAATTTCCATCTATAATACTAGATACTTCCATCTTTCCTTTGGTAAGAGTACCTGTTTTATCAGTAAATAGTATATTTAAAGATCCCGCAGTTTCAATACCAACCATCTTTCTAACTAGCACATTATCTTTAAGCATTTTTTTAGAATTAGTAGAAAGTACTAAAGTAATCATCATTGGTAGTCCTTCGGGTACTGACATTACAAGAACAGAAACTGCTAAAGTAAGAGATTCAAGTAATAATGAGAAAAACTTATTTAATGTTATAGTCTCTCTTATAATTGTTAAATTAAAATTATTAATAATAAATATCTTAGAAAATAAATAGGCAATAGCTATTAAAATAGCCGCTACATAACCTATTCTACTTATTATTTTAGCTAAGTTAGTAAGTCTTAATTTTAATGGTGAAGCATCTTCTTCTTCAGTTAATACTTTAGCCATCTTGCCATATAAAGTATTCATACCAACCTTAGTAACAAGTACTAAAGCTTCTCCATCATAAATAGTCGTACCTCTATATACTCTATTTTTTTCAGTAGCTAAATTTATATTATCAATATATTCTTTATATATTTCTCTTGTTTCTCCATTAAGTGAAGATTCGTCTACCGATAATTTTCCCCTTATTAAAATGCCATCTGCTGGTACTTTATTACCCGTAGATAGTATCAGTATATCATTCTTAACTATCTCGTCAATAGCTATTTCCTTAGTTTTACCCTCTCTTTTTACTAAAACATTTATTCTAGAAGACTCTTCTTGCATCCTTTGAAAAGCTTTATTAGAACCATATTCGCTAATTGCTGATATTAATGAGGCCACTAGTATAGCTAAAACTATTCCAATTGTTTCAAAATAATCAAAATCTTTAAATAGAAATATTGTTTTTATTGCTAGTGCAATAAGAAGTATTTTTATTATTGGATCTCCTAGTGTCTCAATAAATAGATTAAAAAAAGTATTTTTATTCTTTTCATTTATACTATTACTACCATATCTTTTTCTTGATTCTTTTACTTCATCTTCTTTAAGTCCATTAGTATTATACATAGTTTCACCTCACTAAATAATACTAAGCAGTAATAATCTATAGAAGAGGTTTTCATAGACAAAAAAAGACTTTAATTTTTTATACCTATAATACAAATATTTAACAATAGAGACCATAAGGCTCTATTGTTCCTCTTAAGACTACAGGCTTAAGAGGCAAAAGAAAAAGATAACTAATTCTTATACTCTCCAAAAAGGAGCCTTACAATCATAGTTATCTCTTCTTGAATAAACAAAATTACCAGCAGTTACAATAACTCTATTACTTTTCTTCATTAAATTATCCCCATAATATAAAGTGCAATCGCTAATTAATCTAAATGGTCTATTACCCTTTCTTTTAACAGAAAAAGTAATAGTAGTATCACTATTAGCGGTCAGATTATCCAATCTTATCACTAAAGTATGCATATTATTATCATAGTCATAATTCTCTTGACTCATTTTACTTCCTTTTATAGTAACACTGCCAGTAACAAAATCAATCAAATTATTATCAAGAATATCTACTACTGAAGGATTAACATAAGAAGTATTAGTCTTATTATTTAGAACTATTGTATAAGTAAGATTACCACTATTCCATTCTAGTTTATCAGCACTCCTAGTTATAGCAAGGCCATCGATCAGGCTTACAATCAAAGTATTAGACTTAAGACAAACGCTCTTATTATCATAATTACCATTAGATATTACAAAATTATTAAGTTCATTCATATCTTTCTCCTATAAAACTATATGATAAGTGTTAAAAAAATGAACTAGATTATCGCCTAATTCATTCTTTATCATAGTCTTCAAGAAAACTCTTATACTTACCATCTTTCTTAGTACCAAGTATACAATTTAAATTAACATTATTCATACTAGTAAATATATTACGATCAATGCTAGGATTAATTTTCTTTAATTCTTTTATTAATTCTTTAATTTCTTTTCTCTTACTTGTACCATTACTATTATTAGATAAAGTAACACTCTCAGTAAATCTACAAGCACAGTTAATAAAGGTTAGTTCGTTGGTATTCTTCCAAGAAATAATTGAAGCTTCTTCCACTAAATATAATGGTCTTATTAATTCTATTCCCTCAAAATTATCACTATGTAATTTTGGCATCATAGTCTTAACTTCTGAACCATAAAACATCGATAACAAAGTAGTTTCAATAACATCATTAAAGTGATGTCCTAAAGCTATCTTATTACAACCAAGTTCTTTAGCCTTATTATATAAGTATCCCCTTCGCATCTTAGCACACATATAACAAGGGCTATCATAACTTATTTTATCTACTACTTCAAAAATATCACTCTCAAACACTTTTATAGGTATATTTAATGTCTTAGCATTCTCTAAAATGTTATCCCTATGTTTTTCACTATATCCTGGATTCATTACAACATATTCTGCTGTAAAAGGTACTTTACCATGTCTTTCTAATTCCTGTATACATTTAGCTAATAAAAAAGAATCTTTACCACCGGATATACATACCATAACCCTATCATTTTCCTTAATAAGTTCATAATCTTTAACAGCTTTAATAAACTTGCTCCATATCTCTTTACGATATTTCTTTATTATACTTCTTTCTATTTCTTTATATCTTTCCATCTTTATACTCCCTCAAAACAAGCTATATTAATTATATCATAATTTTTTATATAATAAATACCAAATTATAATTAAAAGCAGTATATGCTGCTTTTGGTTTAATCATTCCCTTTATAAAGTCCTTATTTCTAGCTAGTATTTCTCTTATCTCTCTATATCCTTGACCATAATAGTATCTTAGATTAGCCTCTACTCCATATGACTCTAAGTTTAAATTATTTGAAAGAAGTAGTGCTCTATATAAATGATATCTTTGTGATACTATTACTACCTTATTAGCCTTATATACATTTTTTACTCTATATATACTATCATAAGTAGATATACCATAGTTATCCAAAACAATATCATCTTCAGGTATACCCTGCTCTAACAAATAATTCTTCATAACAGTAACTTCGTCATAATCTTCCTTCTCATGATCGCCAGTTATTAATATCTTCTTAGATATACCTTCATTATATAATGATATTCCAATCTTAAGCCTATCCTCAAGCATAGGACTAGGTTTCCCACGGCGAATACCGGCTCCTAGAATAACTATATAGTCAATATCAGTAAGTAACTTACTATCACTACTAACAACCTTATTTTTAGTGGATAATATAACATAAAAATTAATTATTATTGGTACTAACATAATTACTATTAAAACTATTATTATATATTTAAATATTTTCTTCATCTTAACACCCAACATAATTTTACCATATTATCTTATTATTTTAAATAGAAAATAGTGATAAAATTAATTATCACTATCTCAGTTATAATTCTATTATTCTTACATCTTCTTTATATTTTTTAATTGAAGTAACTATTTTATCCTTATATTGAATAGGAAACATAAGTTTCATTTTAAAAACATTAAAATTTATATTTATAGAATATTTTCCTATTATTATACTTGATATTTGATCTATTTCTAGTTCTATTTTACATTCATTAAATTCATCAGTAATAGTGTTTTCATTTATAGTTAATGTACCACCAGCATTACTATCTTTAAATACTTTATACTTCTTTATAAATAAGATCATATAAGATAAATAAGATACTAAAAAGTATATTGATAAATATTTTAAAATATTAATAAAAATATTAGATTCTATTCTGCCAACTACAAAAATATAGAATGCAAATACAAATATATATAATATACATTTAAATATTTGATTAACTATAATTATATTACCACCATTTTCTATCTTCTTAAGTCTTTGGTTTATTACAGTTAATTCGTTATAATATTTAAATGTATCCTTTACTGCTTCATATTTTATTTTCATTAATATCTCCCTCTTTCATTAAATTAATGATACATCAAATTATATTTAATATGGTCGCCTATAGAACGACAAATCGTACATATTATTTTTTTATGGATAGAGTTATAGTTATTCTACTTATCTTTTCTTTTTATTCCTTTTAATAGAGTTCCAGTTATACCATTTTCTATAACACCTTTTACTGTACCTCTAGTATCAAATCCAAGTACATCGTCTACTTTATCAAAAGCATTTTTAACTTTTTTTACACCACGATCAGATATAGTTGTACCTGTTACAGCATCAGTAACTTTAGTAACAAATTTTACTGCCTCAATAGCATTATCAAGCTTAATAGTAAAGTTATTTTTAATAGTTTGTATGTATACTTCAGTATTCTTTTGATGAACTTGTACCTTATTATTATATAACTTAATATCACTAATATTTACTATATTAATTACTTTTTTATCTTCTTCTTTCTTTAAAAGACTTACTTTTTTAATTTCTACCTTTTCAATTATTATCTTTTTTGAAGTAAGTGTTAATAATAGTTTATCTTCTACATCATTATAATACACTTCAGTAGTTAATAATATTACTTCATCTTCTGCTAGTGCATAGTTTTTCATATTCATTTTCTCCACATATATTATATCACATAAATACTTCATAACATAGACCATAGGCTATGTGTTATGCCGCTTAAAACTATATTTATATTTGCATTTTATATTAAACTTTTTATTTGAGACAAAATATTTTCTGATAAAATTTCATTTATTCTTAAAGATTTGTTAACCACCTTAGCAATTTATTCTTGCTTAATACTAGAATTAACTTTAATTATATTTATTATTACTTGTTTTTCTAAAGTGCAATTTTTGCACTTTAAAATCAAAAAATATTGCACTTTGAAAAAGAAAAAAACCACTAACTATAAAAATCACAAATATAATTAATAAGATTCTTTGTCTTCCACCTACTCATAGTTTCAAATATTCGTTACAATAAATATACCCTATAAATACTTCATAACATAGACCTTAGGCTATGTTATGCCTCTTAAGACTACAGGCTTAAGAGGATATATACAAAAAGCGATAGGTCTCTCGACCTATTTTCAGGGGGCAAACTCAAATCACGTACTCCTAAATTTAATTTTTAATTTTTTCTTTATTTTTTAAGGAAAAGCACAATATATAATTTATTAAAATTTATCTAAATTTATCTAAAAATTATCCTTTGGGTAGTTGAATTTAAAAAGTCTAATAAGCAAGATTATGTACTTATTAGACTTTTTTTAATTAAGTTTATACCCTAATTTTTCTAATTCCATTATAGCGATAGCAGATAATTCTTTTTTAGATAATTTATCAATATCAAAAAACTCTGCACCAAGTGAATCATCATTTACTTCATCTACTTTTACTTCCTTCTTAATTTCATTATTGTAATTTGAAACTTTAAAGAAAATACCAGTATGGTGTACTTTCACTAAAATATCTTCTTTAAATTGCCATTCAAAAGCAACAGAATCGGCATCAAATAATTGACAATCAACTACCTCTATACCAACTTCTTCCATTAGCTCTCTTTTCAAGGCATCTTCTGGTCTTTCACAAAATTCTATTGTTCCACCTGGTAAATCTAGTTTTCCATCATAAGGACCTCCAAATTTTTTAATAAGTAAAATTTTACCGTCTTGAATAACTAAACCATAAGCCCCTAATTGTTTAAATTCTTTCATCTATCTTTCCTCACTTTCTTATTTTTATTTTTAAACTAATATAATTATATCATATTTTTAACCTAATTATATTAGTAAAAACTACTTTTTCTTTCTTAAAACATATCCATCGATTTCTTTATCGTTTTTATGATAACCTTCCCAGTCAAATTCTGTTATACTCTCACCACAATAGTTGCAAAATGGAGTGGAATTGTTTAACTTTTTTATAGCATCCCAACCACTAGATATGTCTGATAATTCTATGTAATCATCTCTTGAAACAACATAATTTGTACCATATCTTTTATTTAAAATTTCTATCAATAAAGGGTAATAACATTTTGCTATTTTTCCATCTCTCAAAAATCTGCAAAATCTTCCAATACATTCTTTACTTACTTTATTGCCATTGTTATTGTTTTCTAATGTTAATCTAGTTTGAAATTTTTTTATTGGTTCAATCGGACTAAAGAAATCATCATTTATCAAATACGTAATTTTATTAGCATTTAATAAATTTAATATTTTGTCTATTTTTTTGCTTGTAGGTTCATATAAAGAAATAGATATTATTATGTCGTTATCTACAAATGATTTAATTACTTTCTCATCTAGCTTATCTAACAATAAACCATTTGATACTACTACAATTTTAGTGTTTGGTAATATTCTCCTTGAAATATTTAATAATTCTGAAAAATTAGGATGTAATAATGGTTCTCCTCCTAAAATTCTAAAGTAATAGACATTAAATTTTTGTGATATTAATTTTATATCACGTTCATAATCAACCAAATCAACATAATTATTATCATAAATATTTGAAAAATGGGCACATCCTTTACAATTTAAATTGCAATGATCAACAACATTCGTTTCTAAATAATTTAAAAATGGTAATGATAAATCAATTGAATCTATATAACTTTTTAATTGTTCATAAGATTTCAAATCAAAATATAATACTCTTTCATCAACAATATTTATTTTCTTAAAACCAATATTTCTTAAATATTCAATTGTATCACCCATGATAATTGGCTTTTTTGTTATAAATATATTGTCAGTTTCAGGATTTAAACATTTCTCATTTAAAAAGATAAGAGGAATATCTTTATATAGTTTCTGTGATATGTCTGATTTATTTCCCAATTTAAGAAAACCATCAACTATGATATTGTGTTTTTCTAATTTTTTTGCAAATTCTATAGCAAAAGGTCCTGTTCCAAATATATAATTCTTCATAAGTTTTCTCCTTTATTTTTTTACACGTTGCAAAGAGGACATTCTTGAATCCAAATTCTCATACATCCAATCAAATCTTCCATATTGTTTTAATTCACAATCAACTATCATTTTTAAAATAACATACATACGATATATTTCAATTCTAACTTTTTCATCATAATTTAACTTTTTATTATCAAAACCTTTTAAATAATAATCACTTGTTATTCCATCAATGGTATGAAAATAAAATGTCATTAATTCATCACAAAAATACAAATCAGAAAAATCAACAATTCCAGCAACATTTCCATCTTTTATCAGAACATTTCCATCCCATATATCAGTATGTGCTAAACAAAGATTGGAAATATTATTTAAGCTTTCTTTATTTGCTGTTATTATATTTTTAATATTGTCATAATTATTTTCTCCAAGATTAATATTTTTAGATTTAGCATTTTCTAATAAAAGTTCAAATAAATTCATCGTAAATTCATAATTATTTTTAAATCTTTTATTTGGTTGACTTGGTAGAAAAAATTCTTGTCCTTTTATGGAACATATTTTTTTACTTAATATTCCTAATTGATACTCAACATTATTTTTTTCTTCTTTGCTCATCTTTTCTTTCATTTCTAAATAATTCATGCCATCAACATAACTCATAAAAATATATGGTGATTCACACAACGAACAACTATCATCATAGCATAATAATCTTGGAGATGGGAAGTCAATTTTTCCCATTAATTTTAGCATCTCAACTTCCCACCAAAGTATATTTCTATCTGCGGTTATCATTTTACTTTCATCTTTTGGTGCTATTTTTAATACTACCTTATTGCCATTATTTTCTATTAAATATACAGCATTTTTCATTCCACCACTTAATATTGTTATTTTGATATTATCAGTATCAGTATCATTAAATGATTTTTCGTACATGGCTTTAATATTAGATATATTTTGATAATTCTTAACTGAAGATTTATTTTCTTTCATTTTTTTTACCTCTATTATTTTTCTTATATTCTCTAATATATTTTTTACATACTTCATCAGTATATTCAAATTCTTCATTGTCAACAGTTAAATGAAAGATGTTATCATAAGCATAATCTTTAATTTTAGTCTTAAAGAATTTTCTTATAAATGTTTTTAATTCAGCAATTTCAGAGTACATATATCCTTTCATGCCGTTAAAATACATATAATTAGATACACGCATTATCAAATTTAAAACCATAATTGTATTGCTATCATATTTATCTATCAAAGTTCCAGCCTTTATAACAGGAATCCCTTCAAATTCATTATTGTACAAATATATATCTTTGATAAATTGTTTATACTGATCTTGCAAGTCAATGGCAACACAATCTGTAATAGTGGAACGTTCTTGTATGAATTGAATAGCCTCATCCATCATTTCCTTATCTAAAGAGTTCCATAGAATACCAATACATGGTATTTCTATTGATGGTAATTTTTCTTTATCAATAACTTTAGCTTCTGTAAGTTCGTTAATAATTGATAATACTTCATCCAATTTTCTAAACTTTTTAACATCTTTAGCATTCAATAGTAGATTTATTAAGTTGTTTGTAATACTTTGTATTTCATCTTTAAATTCATTTTTTTCTAAAACATTACCTTTATAATCCCTCATAAAATTTCTTAATATATGCACCAAACTATTATAAAGAATCTTTTCTGCGGCATCTTTGTAATCTGGACCTTGAGATAGTACTTCCTCATAAGCATTTTCTCCCCAATCTTTTAAGGTAAATAGTCTCGGTGAAATTTTATTACCAGTTAAAGAAACTGATTTTCTTTTGACATAATGATAAAAAGGAATTGGTACTAAAGCAAAAGTTTTTTCAGCCATACATAATCTAAAGATATAATCTGAATCTTCTTTAAAACAATTTTTATCAAATTTAATATCTTTTATTGAAGATAACTTATATAGTTTGTCCCAAGCAGGAATTAAAATAGTAGCATCAGAATAAGAATTTATGAGATTTAATTTACCTTCTACAAACTTAACACCTTTTTGTTCACAACTGACATCTTTTACATCACCATTCTTCATATGTATATAAAAACTACTTTCGCAAACATCGGCATTAGTTTTTTTAATTGCTTTTAATAATGTTTCTAACATTGAATTATCAACATAATCATCTGAATCAAAGAAACATATATATTCACCAGTAGCAAGTTCCATGCCTTTATTTCTAGTTTCAGCAAGTCCGTGATTTTCTTGATGGACTACTTTAATTCTTTCATCTTTTTCTGCTAGTAAATTACACATTTGTAATGATTCATCTGTAGAACCATCATCTATTAATATAATTTCTAAATTTCTATAAGTTTGACTAGTAATACTATTTATACATCTAGTTAAATAATTAGCTGTATTGTAAATAGGTACTACAACTGTAATTTTAGTATCATTTTTTAAATTATAATCAATATATTCTCTTAATTGATTTTCCCAATCTTCATCAAAATTAATTTCTAAATGATATTTTGAACTTTCATATTCTGATGATATAATACCAGCTCTGTGTTTTTTTAATAATTCTATTTCATTTTCAGCAATTTCATTACTATTTGAATTAGTCTTAATTAATAAATCGCAACGATCAAATACATAAGAATCTTCAAGTAATGAATAATCTAAAGCTATGACATCATTCTCATTCATGTTATCCAATATAGAGTTTAATTTCTCATCAATTTCATTTCTAATTTTCAAAATCAAAGAACTTTTCATTTGCCAATTATCTTTGATATTATGTTGATTTAAAATATCATCAAATATTTTATCAACATCTACATACTTAAATGAATAGTTTTCACTTAAGTATTTGGAAAGTTTTAATTTCCCATCTTTACTGTTTCCAGTTATACCTATTATCATAAACATCCCCCTAAATTGGCTCCTATGTTACCATAATTTAGCAGAAAAGTCAATGTTTTTTGCTATTTTCAGTTATTTTTTTTAAAAAACGTTTTTATTTTTTACGATGCTTTTATTGAAAATTTGTATCATTTTGAGACATAGAATTTAAATATAATATAATGCTTTCTTCTTTTGAATTAAACTTTTCATATTGGCGAATTTCTAATGTTGTAAATTTCTCATATTGATCTGGAGGAAACAATTTTACTCTTATATCATTTATACGGCACAATTTTATAATTTTTTGTAAAGAAAAAGAAATATTTTTTAATATTTTTAATTCATCAATATTACAAAAATCTATACACTCATTTAGCATTGCTTTTCCCTGATAATTAATTTCATTTTTAACAAATGCTGAATCATTTAAACTAATAAATATATATCTCCCCCAAATTTTATAAGGTTTATCAAGAGCTTCTAATCTATTATATCCATTCATATTTGCAAGGGCTATATCTATAGTATAACCCATAATATTTCTTGGAGCATTTATTACAATTTTTTTATAATACTTCATTAATATATCAAAAACTGAATTTGTATTAATACTAGTTAAACCTAATTTATGTTTTCTAATATTGTTTATTTCATTTTTTATATTTTCTGTTTTCATTCTTCTCCTATCATATACAATCACAGCCTTTTATTTTTTGTTATATATCAAACTCATACCTAATTTTTTTTCTCTTTCTTATTTTTTCTTCTATTCTATCTTTTTCTCTATTCATCTTTGAAAGTACATCCAAACTTTGTTCTGCTTGTTCATTCATCATCTTTATAATTTTATCATAATCATAGCCTTCATCATGTTTTCTTAAATAAAAGATTAATATCGCTAATCCAGTTAAAGCTATTAAACCAAAAAATATTAGTTGAATTGTAAGTATTAATGATTTTTCCATACAAATTACAATACATAGTAAACTCAATTTAAATAATTCTGGTTTTTTTTCAAGAGTATTCTTTTCATTTTTTTTACCATATCAAAATATAAAAAATAATCTATCTCATATTTAATAGTGTACTTAAAAATTTCTCTTTGTTTCCATTTTTTTCTTTCATCAACAATAACATACACCATATATATTACCAACAAAATTATTGCTGCAACTAATAAAATTATATTAAAAATTAAACTTTTATTCACACTAACCACCACGATTTCAATAACCACAAAAAGAATTAATAAAAGGTATTTTCTTTAACAATTTTTGAAATGTAATGTATTCCAATAATTTCAAAGATAAATAACACTAATGTCATTCCGAATACAAATGGAACGCCACTTGTAGGTAGTATAAAATCTAATGGGATGTTATTTTCACTGCAATATTTAACCCCCAAACAATAATCAAATTCCAAAAGCATAAATGTCAACAATGCCATTAAAAATAAAAATGTATTTATCATTGTAGATTCAAAATTGTTTTTTAAAATGTATTTCATTTTGCACCTCCAAATCTTCCATTTTTTTGTACTGCAATTTAATTATAACACAAAATAGCAAAAATAATAACTGAAAATAGCAAATTACATATAATTTTTGTTCTTAATGGGAAAATTAAATTAGGTGGTAATTATGATAAATTTTACAAGATTAAAGGATATTAGAGAGGATAATGATATAAATCAAACACAAATGGCTGAAATATTAGATGTTAATCGTTCAACATATTCTTTATGGGAATTAGGGATTAATATTATTCCTTTAAAGAGTTTATGTAGTTTTGCAGATTATTTTAATTATTCTCTTGATTATGTTTTAGGATTAACAAACATAAGAAAAAATCCAAATTTAATTAAGGGATTAGACTTAATTAAACTTGGAAACAACATTAAAGAATTACGAATTAAAAATGAACTATCGCAAGAAAATGTTGCAAATATGATTGGCGTAACGCAAGCATGTATAACTAGATATGAAAAGGGACTAATATGTATCTCGACTTCAAATCTATATAAGCTATCAAAAAAATTTAAAATATCGCTTTCCGAATTATGTGGAAAAGTAAAAAAGTAGTGCTATTTTAATATTTTATTTCTTATGACAATATGACATTATTACATTAGTATTTATATGCCTATACTTAATGTCATAATGTCATTTTTTACTTTTTCTCAATATATGCAATTATTAGACAATGTTAAATTAAAAGATTTAAGTGTCAAACACTGAAAAGGTTCCTGTGAAGTCAATCACGAATTATTAAGAAGAATATTACCAAAAGGAACTTCTTTTGATAATTTAAGTCAAGAGGATATTAATTTAGTAATGTCACATACTAATTCCTTCTACGCCAATAGTTGTCGGAATTGTCAAACGTGAAAAAAAGTTTTACTCAATACTTTCTATATCTATATCATTATCAAAAATTACATGAACTTCAATCTTTTCTTGATTTTGCCTATTTTTATATGCCATCATTTCTTCTAATCTTAATTCAATATTTGGAAAAATGGAAATATTGTATATTTTCCTTAAATAATCTTTATCATTTTCTATTTCTTCTTTAAAAAGATTAACCATTTTTTCTTCGTTGGCTAAGTATTCTTTGACAATTTTGTACCCGTCTATAGAAAAATAATCAGTAAGACCAATTCCTGAAATTTGATTACTAATAGCTCTACTAAATAATTCATATACATATTTATCATTATCTTCGTCTTCAATGCCTTTTTTAGCAAAATTATTATTAAAAACCGATTTTATTGTGTGAACATGTAAATCCTATTTTCTCCGCAACGACCTTTTATAAAATTTTTTCATTTTATTTACTTCATTACTTCTAAAAAATGCCAATACAAAAAACTATTAAATCAATAAGTCTGTACTAGCATCTCTTTTTAATTTTCTTTTTTAAATAATGCTTCTACGATTAAATCTTTTGAATGTAAATTATTATTTTTTCCTAATAATAAATTTTCATAAAATTTAATTAAAAAGCTATTATCTTGTTTTATATTTAAATAATTATTAAAATAATTACTTCTTACTAATGCATTTCTATAATACACTGATTTTTCTTTGAACATAGTGTTATCTACATCATATCCAAGTGACATTAAATACTTCTCTATAAATAATGCTGTAGTTCTAGTATTTCCTTCTCTAAACGGATGTATTTGCCATATACTTGAAGAAAAATTAGTTATATTATTAATTACATCAACAATATTCATTTCATTATATTTTTTATTTTTCTCCAATGATATATCATAATCTAATGATTGCTCTAATAGTTTGCAATCACCATAAGCAACTGAATCATTATTTAAAATTCTTTCGTGTTTAGAAAAATTTACTTTTCTAAATTTTCCTGCAAATTCATAAACATCCTTGAATAAATATTCATGAATATATTTTATGTAGTCTACAGATAATTCAAAAGTATTTTCTTCTAATAATTGAACTATTCTAGTAGAAACAAGATCACATTCAAATTCATCTTGAATTGTTTTATCTGATTTATCTTTTTCTAAATAATACTGTCTTAACTCATGTTCTACTTCATAAATTGTTTTTTCACCTGTTACATTTTCTTGTAACAGTTTTTCTAAATACTTAGATGGCTTTAAGTTATCAACTTCTTGAAGCCCAATAGCCATATCCCACTCTTGTTGTTTTACATAGTTTTTTGGTGTTTCTGTTTCAATATAATAATTTATACTTGAATCTAATTCTCTCTCAGACATCTTAGCACCTCCATTAATAAAATTATAACATAAAAGCTCCTTCTTGTCAGTATTACACAAATAAAAATGCTAGAATTGTTGAAGTTCCAGCCTTTAATAATTCCTATTTATCAAGGTGATTATATCATAAGTTAGCAATATGATTATAATACATATTATGAATTTTGTTCTAACAAGTTTTCTAACAGCCCATTGGTCATTTTTTATTATCACCCTTCTATTGTACTTGTAATACATATCTAATAAAAACTTAAACATGTAACAATAAAATTGCCAAATTAATGTTAAAAAGCCATTCTGACAAATTAGATTTATTCTCCATATTCATTTTCTATGCCTATATTATACCCCATAAATGCTTCATAACATAGACCTTAGGCTATGTTATGCCTCTTAAGACTACAGGCTTAAGAGGATATATACAAAAAGCGATAGGTCTCTCGACCTATCTTCAGGGGGTTTTGGTTATATCACACCTACATTTTATTTCGTAGCGTGTGGTCATATCTCTATGACATATTAATCATAATATATTTTTTAATAAATTACAATACTTTTTTGAAAATTTATTTAAAATATTTTTCATATACCAATTAATCTAGGTCCTCAATCTTTCTTAATTCATTAAGTATAGGCTCATATTCCGGATTAGATTCAAAAGTAAATAATATATTAATAAACTCTTCAGCATCCTCTTTAGCCTTTAATAACATCTTAAAATCCCTTCTAATGTTAGCCATCTTAAGTACCATTTCACCACTTTGTTTAATACCAAATAAATCTCCTTCTCCTCTATTCTGAAAATCATATTCACTAATTTCAAAACCATCAGAAGTCTTTTCCAAAAGACGAAGTCTCTCTTCAGATTCCTTAGCCACTAAAACACAATAACTTTGAATATCACCTCTTCCTACTCTACCTCTTAATTGATGTAATGTAGATAAACCAAACATATTAGCATTAAATATAACTATCATTGAAGCATTAGGTACATTAACACCAACTTCAATAACTGTCGTAGATATTAATATATTAATCTTATTATTTTCAAAGTCATTCATTACTTTATTTTTCTCTTTATTATCAAGTTTACCATGAATAATACCAATCTTACTTATCTTACCAAAGGCCTTATTCATCTTCTCTTCTAAATCTTTAACCGACTCTAAGTTCTCTTCATCACCCTCAATCATCGGAGCCACTACATATATCTGATGATTATTATCAAGTTCTCTCTTCATCATTTCTAATACTTCAGTAATATCCTTTTCTTTCCTAAAGTATGTAATAACTTCTTTTCTACCCATAGGTTTAGTTTTAATTGAAGATACATCAGTATCACCATATATAGTTAAAGCATAACTTCTAGGAATAGGAGTAGCACTCATAGAAAGTACATCAGGACTAATACCCTTTCCTTTAAAAGAATTTCTCTGATTTACACCAAAACGATGTTGTTCATCAGTTATCACAAGACCTAGTTTCTTAAATTTAACCTTATCTTGAATTAGAGCTTGCGTACCAATAATTAAATCAATTTTACCAAGTTCTAGATTATCATATATTTCTTTCTTATCTTTAGCACTAATACTAGAAGTAAGAAGAGCTATTTTAAGTTTATACTTACTAAATATTTTAAGAGCATCTTCATAGTGCTGACCCGCTAATATCTCCGTAGGAGCCATTAAAGCAGACTGATACTTAGATAAATAATTAGCATATATTGCAGTAAAAGCCACAATTGTTTTACCAGAACCAACGTCACCTTGAAGAAGTCTATTCATTCTCTTCTTAGCTTCTAAATCCTTAAGTATCTCTTTAATACTACTACTTTGGTCTAAAGTTAATTTATATGGTAAATTATCAATAAACTTATTAATCTTATCATAATCAAGTACTCTTTCTATCGCAGTATCATCAGATTCTATCTTTTGTTTTAGATATCTAATCTTTAACATATACATAAATAACTCTTCATATTTAATTCTTTGTCTTGCCTTCTTTAAAGTAACAATATCTTCAGGTATATGAACATTATATATAGCAGCCTTCTTAGGGAGTAAATTATATTTATCCTCAAGATATGTCGGTATTAAAGAATCTACATGATATTCCTCATTATTAAGTACATAGGACACAAACTTAGATATTTGCTTTATAGTTAAACCTTCCGTAGTATAATAAATAGGTTCTATCTTAGCCCCAGGAGGTAAAAGACCAAATCTAACATCCGAAGCCACAATTGTATTCTTAAGTTTATGATATTTACCAATTATAGTTACTTCTTTGCCACACTTTAACTCTTGATGTAAATATACTTTATTATATACTGTAATGTTTATTATCATTGTCTTAGTATTAATTCTAAATATCAGTTTCTTTAAACTCTTATTAATAAATATAACTGTTGGTTGTCCCTCTACTATACCATCAATGATTATCTTGTCACCATCATTTAAAATACTCATATCCGTTCTTTTAATAACATCATACCTATATGGATAATAATATAATAAATCTTCACCATCATTAATTTTAAGCTTATTTAATAGTTCTTTAGTTTTAGGACCAACTCCATCAATATTTTCTAACTCTATCACTATATCACATCCTAGTATAATTATAGCAGAATAAAAAAATTTGTCTATAAAGTTAACAAGTAGTTAATACCATAAACTACAAAAAAGACCATTAAAAATTAGTAATTAATCTCTAATAGTCTTTATTTATTATTTAGTACTTACTTTTTCTAATGCAAAGCCAACTTCATAATCATTAATATTTACTTTATCTTCAATATCATCTTTATCATAAACATTAATAGTCAAAGTCTCATCTTTAATCATATCTAAGTAATCTTTAATATTCTCTTTATATTCTTCTGTAGCATCAATATACATATTAATTCTATCAGTAATATCAAAATTCATAGTTTTTCTTAATTGTTGTACTTTAGATATAGTCTCTCTAGCAAGACCTTCATTTTCTAATTCTTTAGTAATTGTAGTATTTAGTATAACAAAGTTATTACCTACAACCATTGCCTTAAAGCCTTCTTTACTAGATATTCTAATATCTACCATATCTTTGGTAATATCATAGGCAGTATTATCTATATCCATCTTAATACTTTCGTTATTTTCTAGCTTATTAATATCTTCATTAGATAGTTCTAATAACTTATCAGAGAATTCTTTAATGTTCTTACCAAATATCTTACCTACTTCCTTAAAGTTAGGTTTAACCATAAAGTTCATATAAGTAGATAAATCGTCAGTATAAATAACTTCTTTAACATTAAGTTCTTCTTTAATTAGACTAGTAAGTTCTCCAATTACTTGTTCTTTCTTCTTATCAAGTAGAATTTCACTAATAGGCTGTCTTACTTTTATCTTAGATTCCTCACGGACATTTCTACCTATACTAATTAAATCTCTTACTAAGTCCATCTTTTCTTCAAGTTTTAAGTCAATTAACTCTTCATTACATACTGGGAAATCACTTAAATGAACAGAAGTATTACCAGTCAAATTAGTATATATCTCTTCAGCAGTATAACTTGCTATTGGTGCAATTAACTTAGATAATCCAAGAAGTACTTCATAAGTAGTCATATATACACTCTTCTTTGAAGTAGTCATTAAATTGTCCCAGAATCTATCTCTATTTCTTCTAATATACCAGTTAGACAAATCAATTGAAGTAAAATCAGTAATTAATTTAACTACTTTATTTAAATCATATTCATCATAAGAATCAGTTACATCTTTAACAAGTTTATTATACTTAGATAATAACCACTTATCGATATCTTCTCTATCTTTATATTCTACTCTGCAAGTATTAATATCAGTTATCTTATCAGCATTAGCGTATATTGCAAAGAAATTATAACTATTACGAAGTGGATTAAAGAACTTAGAGTGAACCTCTTTTAATCCTTCAACATCAAACTTTAAAGGAGTCCATACTGGGGAAGCATATAACATATACCATCTAACAGTATCTGCACCATATTCTTCCATAATCTTAATAGGATCTATTATATTACCAGTAGACTTACTCATCTTCTTACCATTGCTATCTAGTACCATATCGTTTACTACAACATTCTTAAAACTAGATACTCCAGATACTATTGTAGATATACAAATAAGTGAATTAAACCAGCCTCTTGTCTGATCGACACCTTCGGCGATAAAATCTGCGGGGAACTGGCTTTCAAATAACTCTTTATTCTCAAATGGATAATGGAACTGAGCGTAAGGCATAGCACCAGAATCAAACCAAACATCCATAACATCAGTTACTCTATCCATAGTACTATTACATTTAGGACATTTAATATGTACTTCATCAATATATGGTCTATGAAGTTCCATATTCTTAATATCTATGTCCCCTATCTTCATATCATCAAGTTCTTGTATACTACCAATTACATGCTTTTCACCACATGAAGAACATATCCATATAGGCATAGGACATCCCCAGTATCTATTTCTAGATATACCCCAGTCTACCATATTCTCAAGCCAGTTATTAAATCTCTTTGTACCAACATAATCAGGATGCCAACTAACAGTCTTATTAGCTTCAAGTATTTTATCTTTATACTCAGTAGTTCTAATATACCAAGCTGGTTTAGAATAATATATAAGCAGACTATGGCATCTCCAGCAGTGAGGATAGTCATGGGTAAGTTTAATCTTCTTAAATAACTTATCATTTTCTTTAAGCCACTTAATAATCTCTATCTCAAGATCTTTATCAGTAACTAAAGTACCTTCCCAAGGACCAGTAGTATAGCAGCCGTCTTTTCCTACTGGATTAACAAAACCAATACCATTTTCTCTACATACTCTATTATCATCTTCACCATAAGCAGGAGCAATATGTACAATACCAGTACCATCTTCACTAGTAACATAAGAGTCTGCAAGTACTTCAAAGCATTTACCCTCCACTTCTACAAATGGCATTAATTGTTCATACTTAGTGCCTACTAAATCAGTACCTTTGTATGTTTCAAGTACTTCATAGTCATCTCCTAGAACCTTATTAGCAAGACTTTTAGCCACGATAAATTTATATCCCATTGAAGATACTTTAACATACTCTAAATCTGGATTAACACAAAGTGCAACATTAGCCATAAGAGTCCAAGGAGTAGTAGTCCATACTAAGAAGTAAGTATCACTATCTTTTATCTTAAATGGTACAATAACAGTATTGACACTATCCTCTTGATATCCTTGTCCTACTTCATTCGCAGATAGTTCAGTACCACATCTAGGACAATAAGGAAGTACTTTATTACCATAATAAATAAGACCTTTCTTATCTATTTCCTTAATTAGCCACCATTCGCTTTCGATAAACTCATTACTACAAGTAACATAAGGATGTTTACTATCAATAAACTGTCCCATATTATCAGTAAGTAAATTAACTTCATCGATATTTAAAGCCGTAGCATTATTACATTCCCTGCAGAAATTCTCAATACCAAATTTTTCAATATCAGCCTTAGTCTTAAAACCAAGTTTCTTTTCTACATTAACCTCAATAGGAAGGCCGTGAGTATCAAGTCCTATCTTTCTAAGTACCTTATACCCTTTCATAGTTTTATATTTACAGAAAGAATCTTTAATAGTTTTAGCTAATACATGATGTATACCAGGCTTAGCATTAGCATATATTGGTCCATCATAAAATACCCAAGTTTCATTATCTTTTCTATTTTCGATAGTCTTTTCTAGAATATCTTCTTCTTTCCATTTAGCAAGTATCTTACTTTCTACTTCGCTTACCTTTCCTTTTTCTAATTCTTTAAATTCCATAATTCCTCCTTCTAAAGAAAAAACACCACCAGCACAAGGACGAAATACTTCGCGGTACCACCTTGTTTCACTGATAGTGCACTCATATTTTGATAACGGGTTATTCCCGGTTACTTCTAACTATTCAAAGTAACACATCAAGAGTGATCTATATATTAAGTCTCTTATTAGTTTCCACCAACCACTAACTCTCTATAAATATCTTAATATATCGTCTCTTTCTTTTGTTTTTATACATTAATTATATTCAAAATATTATCTATTGTCAATCTCTTTTTTTACTTTTTCATTTTTTAATAGCTTTAACAATTTTATATTAAGAACATCCCTCTTAATACCAGTAGCAATATCTTTAGATATTACTGTACCAATACCTGAAGTTATATATTCATTTAATTTTTCCTCATATTTTAAATAAGATAGTATATCAAACATATCATTTTTTACATTTTCGAGTACTTTAATCTTACAATATCTACTGATAGTAGATCTTTTTATATCTAAAATACTAATATCAGTGGTATCAGGAAGATCAAGTCTTGAACTATATTGTTCTAATTTTTTATCTCCGTACATATAATATTCTATTTTCTTAGTCTTATAAATTAACCTTAAAAAGGTATCAACATCAATATCATTAATATTATATTTACTAAAGACATCTCTATAAATGTTTTCTAGTTTTTTTATTTCTTCTTCGCTTAAAAATTCATAAAAGCTTACGCCCTCAATAAATTCGTCATAATGATTATTATTAACTAGTTCAAATAATTGTTTTAGACAGTAACGTATTTTAGAAGTTTTTTTTATCATTTCTTCCATATTATTATCGTCACCATAATTACATTCAGCCTCAAGAGATTTAAAATCACTCAATGATAAATTAACTACTGAAGAAAAGCCAGAATGAGCTGTTCTTTCCGCTAGAAAAAGAGGTAACAAAAAGTAATTATATTTATCTATATTTTCATGACCATTACTTCTCTTACTATCCCATGTCGGATCTAACACATATATTCCATCAATATTATATTTTGCATCCTTTAAATAAATCATACTACGACAGTGTCTATCCCTTTTTGCTTCACATATCATTGATATAACATTAATATCTAAATTTTTAAGCATAGCATTAATAATAGCAACATATCCAACGCAAACTATATAACCAGAATTTAATACATTATCTAAAGTTCTAGAAATTAAATAACTCTTTCTTTGATCTTCTTTATGATAATAATTATTTTTTACAATATCATATACTAACATTACTCTTTCTAATGGTGATAAATTATATTTTTTTATTCTTTTAGTAATATAATTAATTTGACATGAGGTATCATATAAAGTATTAATATCAATAGTACTACCATAGTCTTGATAATGAATAGCTATCTCTCTACCATTTAATCTATTAAAATCATAGCTATCTAATATCTTCTGATAATTCTCTAAAGAAATATTAACCCCCTCTATAATAGCGGGTACATTAATTTTTTCACATAAATATAAAGTATCAAGTAAATTAGAACTATCGCAGTTAAAATGTATCTCTTGGCATTTGTTAATATCTTTTATCAAATTATAAATTTTTTTACCATAATTAATGATATATATACATAGCGAAAAAAATATAACACCATTCCTATTAAGCATTTCTATTATTTTATCATAATTATAATTATTAACTATTGCTTCATATATATCGTCTAAAAAATAACTTGAAGTACCTAAAGATAGTATACAGGTATTAGCTTTAATACTGTTTAAAACAACCTTTTTTATTCCATCTTTAGCAAATAAATCGTTAAAACTACTTGAATAAACTTCTACTGTATCATTAATTTTTTCGACATTAGTTTTTTCAGTACTTTCATATAAATAAAATATCATTATATCCCCCATTAGTTGCCAATATAATATCAGAAATACTATAAAAAGTCAAATAAAATAGATGATGTTAATTTAAATATGAAGTGCAACAAATAAATTTGAAAAAGACACGTGAATAGT
>UROI01000021.1 GCA_900549325.1 uncultured Mycoplasmatota bacterium
CATATTTTTGTAGTCCCTCTTTTTTATTAATGTCTACTTTAAGGGATGCATTTCACGCGGTTACTTTCTTTTTTTAGCCTAAAGCTATATCTAATATCATCATTACTGAGAATCCTATTAATGTGAATAAGGCCATTAATTCTTTTCTCTTATTTGTTTGCGATTCAGGAATTAATTCTTGTACTACAACATAAATCATAGCTCCAGCAGCAAAACTTAGTAAATAGGGAAGAAGTAGTCTTACTTTTAGTACAAGAAGAGCTCCTAGTACACCGGATATTGGTTCTACTATGCCACTTAACTGACCATAGAAGAAGGCTTTCTTTCTACTCAATCCTTCTCTTCTTAAGGGTACACTAACAGCGGTTCCTTCGGGAAAGTTTTGAAGGCCTATTCCTAAGGCTAATAATAGGGCTGATGATAAAGTGGCTCCATCTAGACCATATATTATTGAACCAAAGGCGACACCAACTGCAAGTCCTTCAGGAATATTATGTAGTGTTATGGATGTTATTAACATTAAGCATCTTTTAAAGCTATTATTTTTATTTTCTTTATTAGTTTTTTTAGATAGTTTTTTATCAAATAGATTGAATAGTTTATCTCCGATATATAGAAGTAAACCACCACTAAAGAAACTAATAAATAGAACAAGGGTTACATTCATATTTAGGCTTTCAGCCATGTCTCTAGCTGGTGATAATAGCGAAAAGTATGATGCTGCAATCATTACTCCAGCGGCAAAACCGAGCATGGCATCCATGACATTTTTATTTATTTTTTTGAAAATAAAAACTAAGGCAGCTCCGATAGCGGTAACACTATAGGTAAATAGAGTAGCTATAAAAGCAAGTAAGATTGGACTTACATTATTTAAAAATTCTATCATAAAGTATCAACTCCACACTAATAGATTATGATATTATAATTTTATTGTATAGGCTATTTGGAATGTTTTTTTATTTTTTGTAGTGATTTAATATTTACTTTGACATAGTTATCTTGATATGTGAATATTAAATCGTTATCACTAAAATTATCTTTTAAGAGTATTCTTTTGGTTACATATTTAAAATATAGTAATCTAAACACTTCAATATCTATTTTACTTTTATCTTTTTTATAGAAGATTAATTCTTTATTTGGAATTATTTCTTCTAATACATAGCCATCACTTTCTATTTTTATTAAATCTCTATTCATAATATACCTCATACTAAAGAAGAGACTACTAGTATAGTAATCTCTTTATATAAACAGTAGTTATATTCTACTGTAATAATATTATATGTTTAATTTTTAATATTATACTATTATTTATATTTTTTTTTGGATTACTGCTCCAATGAATATTATAATATAAATTATAGGTATTGGTAGTAGTAAATAGGGGTATATTGTATATAGATATTCATTGAAGCTGGTATTGTTTTTAAATATTAAGTAGGATGATGTAATCATTAGAATAGTTATTATGAAATTTATTAGTTTACTTTCTTTATTTTTGATATTTTTACTTACTGAATAGGTAGTCATGGCTATTACTGTTATTCCTGATAATATCCACTGGAATGATAGGAAGTTTTCTATTCTATCGATAAAGTTAAATAATGATATTCTTTTTAGAGTTATATATACTGGATACTGATATGTTTGAAGAAGATATTTACCTAGAATACTACTTGTTACTATGGCTATGGTGAATATTATCATCATACTTATTAGATAGGCTATGATGAAATATTTTTTTGTTTTGGTATTGTTTTCTATTTCTTTTTTTGGTATAAATAGTATGGTATAAATAGGGGAAGTAAAACTTAGGGTATTTACTAGTCCAGCAATTAGGGGCTTTTTTAATCCAAACTCTAATATTGGTTTTAGGTTATCTAGTTTTATTTCTTTGGATAGCCCTAATATGGCGATTAGGAAGACTATGATGATGATTATGCTATATATGGAACTGGTTTTGGTAATTACTTTTATTCCTTTATTTGCTATGAATAGTGATGTTAAACTTGTTACTATGATTATTATTAATAATGGGGTATTGGTTAGATACTGGGATATGATAAAGTTACCTAGATTGAATAGGTAGGTTATTCCTAATATAAAGAGAAAGGGGATAGTTAGATAGTTGATTATGGTACCTACTGTTTTACCAAATATTATTTTGTTTTTTTCATTTATGGGTTTATCTATTTGATAGTTAAATAGATATAATATTATACATAGGGGTAATAGACCTAGTATAGAGCCAAACAAGACACTAAAATAAGAATCAATACCGGATATTTTGATACTTATAAATGGGGCTAGGCCTAAGGTACATGAGAAGATGAGTAAGAACATAGTACTTGATATTTCAATGTTAGTTATTTTTATTTTCATATTCTATTCCTCCTAGAGTATTACCTTTTTCGTATAGTTTGATATTTGATTTTACTTCTAGAGTTAGACTAGGGAAGATACTTTCATACCAAGTATCTTTATAGTGGGTATTATAATATTTAGGATTTTCTCTATAGAAACTTTGTCTAAAACTAAATATATCGGTATTATATTTTTCTCTCATACTATTAAAGTTTTTTTTGATAATATCTTCGATATGTTTATTTAATTCTTTATTTAGTCTATCTATTTCTTTTGATTTTGTTATATTGGTATTAGAGTGAAACTCTTTTATTCTTGTTTTACCAGATATATTTAATGTTATTTTATTATCTTTAATATCAGGAGATATATCTGACTCTATTTTGTATAATTCAAACACACTATAATTATCTTTATAATCTAAATTTATAATACTTTCTTTAGTACTGCCAATAATTATACTATGTACTTTTGACTCTTCTTCAGTTAAATATCCGAGAAAGTCTTTTCCTTTGAAAATAGCAGTAGTACCAATCTTGGTCAGTGCTTTAGGAGTAGATGTTGTTATGTTTTCTTTTTTGTCTCCTTCTTCAGCATTACCGTATACTATAATTGATGGTAAGCTTATTTCGAGTGTCGGATCTAAATACATATTTAGTAGTTCATTTAATGTATATACTGGAGTTAAACCGAGTACTTTTTGTTGTAATTCCAAAGATTGTTTAATATTAGAAGAAGAAAAATTAGTGAGTAGTGTTTGAATAGTAACAGCCTTAGTGCTATCATCACCTCTTGCAATAACAAATTTAACTTCGGTACGAGATTCTGGTTCTCTAGAGAAATACTCTAATATTTCGGGCATATGATTAGTAGCGGCTTCTTCACTTAAAATAATAAGTTCTAACTGTGCAGCATATAATTGTCTAGGAGAGTCAATAACAACATTACGAAGGGCATCTTGTAGAGTGGGAGCGGATGAATAGTAATTTACAAATGGAGAGTTGTTGGCACTTATGGCATCTTGTTGTTTGGTGGGATTTATTACTTCAACGATTATATTGAAATTATTATCGCTATAATCGATACTTAAGGCAGTAGTTATGGCTAGTTCATTTAATTCTCTATAGTTGTAGCAGCCACTTAATAGAGGTATTATTAATAATAAACTTAGATATTTAATTTTTTTCATGATTTACCTCCCTAGTTATATTATTTGTTAGATATTTATTTCTTTTGGTTCGACTTCTTAATGGGAATTTTATTAGGCTATTTTTGATATCGGCATTTATACTGACAAAGGGCATCATATAGGGATAACCGAAGGAATTTATACTACATAGATTGGTTATGAATATGATGAAGGCTATGAAGATACCAAACATTCCTATGGAAGTACCTCCGATCATGAAGAGGATTCTATACCATTTGACTGCATTAGTGAGTTCTGGCTCAGTTATTATTAGGGCACTGATAGCGGTAATGGCGACAATGATAATCATAATTGGAGATACGATACCGGCGTTAACTGCGGCTTCTCCTAGAATTAGAGCTCCTACTATGGAAAGGGCTGAATTAGATATATTGGGGATTCGATAATCACTTTCTCTTAGTATTTCAAATGATAAAAACATTAATATGGCTTCAAAGATAGCGGGAAAGGGTACGGTACTTCTTTGAGAAGTAAAACTTGTTAGTAGATCTAGAGGTATCATTTCTTGATTGAAGGTAGTTAGGGCTATATATATACCAGGAGTCATGATGGTAATTATGAAAGCAATATATCTTAATACTCTTATGAAAGTACCGCTGTAGGTTTTATAGTCTTTATCGTCTTGAGATAGAAAGTAATCGTTTAGAAAGACGGGTAATATTAGGGCAAATGGGCAGTTATCTATGATTATTACTAGTCTACCATTTAAGAGACTACTTACTACTTTGTCTGGTCTTTCTGTAGTCATAATAGTGGGAAATATTGTTTTTGTTTCTTTTTCTATTAAGTGTTTTAGGGTACCTGAATCTGTTACATTATCGATATCGATGTTATTTAATTTATTTATGATATAGTCTTTTATGTTATTATCTATAATACCATCAATGGTTAAGATACTTACTTTGTTTTTGGTATATTTACCTAGTTCAATATCGGTATTCCATAGTTTATTGGATTTTATTCTTCTTTTGATTAGACCAATATTTGTTTCTATATTCTCAGTAAAAGAGTCCATTGGACCACGAATAGTGGTTTCGGTAATGGATTTATCGATACTTCTAGAGAGATTTTTTTTGACTTCAAGGGCTAATGAATAGTCATCTTCGATTAAGAGAATTAAGAAACCGTTATTTAGGTATTTGCAGATATCTTGATAGTCTTTTATTTCTTTTATTTTGATATTACTTATATTGTTTTTTATGGTATCATACAGAGAATCTTTATCGTTATATATTTTTTCGATATAGTCTAGACTACGATAGATGAAATTGGACATTTTTTCTTGATCGGTTAGGGCTTCGTGATATATTAAATTTATTTTGATATTTTTTATGTATTTTTCTCTATATATGATATAACTACTGGTATTTGTATCTTCTTTTAATTTTTTTATTATTTTGTTATTCATAACTAATTCACCTAATATTATTATGGTATTTTATTATGAGATTATAATTATTTTTTTTGTTATTCACTCTAAGTCAAGGTCTTAGAGTGTTATTTTGAGCCTAAGCTTAGTCTCAAAATAAGGGCTATTATATATAAGCAGGGAATATATATTTAGATTTATTCAGTTATATTGATGTTGATATTAAGATATGAGTAAGATAATATTAATGGATAGTTAGTATTATTTTTTCTTTAATTTATATGTAAAATTTCTTATATTAATTGACAAAAAATGCAAAAAAAATTATAATTATACTAGAGGTGGTTTAGTGTGAACTATACTAATAGAGAAGTAGTAAGAAGATTAAAACAATATGATATGTTTTTGAATAGTCTAGAATTAACAAATGATGATCTTCAGAGAGAAAGAATATGTGATCAGTTAGATAAAATAGAGAAGCAAATATTATTAGAGACTAATACTGAATATGAAGAAGAATATATGGCTCTTCTTAGTGAAGAACCAAAACTATTCTCTGAAGAGAAGGCTCGTCTTAGAAATATTATATCTTTAATTGAAGATAGAAAGAAATACTTGGAAGAAAGAAAATTAAAACATAAAAGAATAACGGGTTCTTTAGTAGAGTTAACTACTTTTCTTGGTGAAGATAAATTATCAGATTTTAAGAATAGACTTAACATAATAGAAAAATATGAAGATAATAAAGTTAAGCAAGAGAAGATAATTAAAGAGATGAAATCACTTGATATTAAGATTAGTGAGGCTTCAAGAAATGTTAAGGCTAATACTAGACTTAATGAAAGTTTAGAGAATAAGATGATTAAGAAGATAGATAATGTTTTAGAGGAACTTAAACTATATTCTTTAGTGGATCAAAGAAGTGATATTACTAAGAAACAAGAAACTTTAAAGTATGCACTTGATATGGCTAAAGATAATTTAAAGAGTGCTAGATCACTAGGAGATTCTTCTTATATAATTGAATGTGATAGCATGTTATCAGAAGTTACTATAGAATATTCTAAATATAATGAGGAACTAAATATATTAAAGTTAATTGATATATATGATAAGATGACTTCTAATTATGAAGAATTACTTGCCAAGAGAGAAAAAATTGATGAGATATTTAAAAATATTGATGAGAGTGAACTTTATAAGAAATTATATGATGAGCTATCTAAACAATATAATACTATTAAGTTAGAAAAAAGAGATATAGAAACTTATGAAAAGTTAAAAGAAGAAAGGGAATCTAGAAATAAGATTTTATATGATATTGATGAAGAAAATAATTCTAAAGAGTTTAAATTAGTTCTTAGTGATCTTATTAAGAGTGAAGATAGAATTAAGGAAGAAAGAGTAAGACTTGCTAAGAAAAATGAATATAATGAAAGACAAAAGAGAATTGCTGAAGAACAAAAGATAGAGGCAGCAAGAGTTAGAAGACAAAAACTAATTGAAGAGGCAAGATTAAAAGAACAACTTGCTACTACCGAAAGACTAAAGAAGTTACAAGATGAAACGGTTATCAGTCCAATTAAAGAAGAAACAAAAGAAGAAGTAAAGATGCCTATACCTAATCCATTAAAGGGTAAAACTTTTGATAATTTGAATTTAGATAATGATTTTGATACTGAAGAGTTATTTGGTAAAACTAAGATAGTTCCTAATAGAGCAGATATTTCTACTAGAAAAGAATCTGCAGTAGAAGATAAAGAAGAAACTCCTTTATGGGAACCAGCAGTGGAACCTAAAAAGGAAATAAAGGTTGAACCTATAAGAAGAGAGACTCCTAATAGAGTTATTAGTGATTTACCTAGAGTATCGGATTTTGTTCCAAAGGAGACTCCAAAAGAAGCTCCTAAGGCAGAAGTAAAAGATTTATTTAAAGAAGAAGATAATAAGGTAGAACTTAATATTGAAGATAAAAAAGAAGAGAGCAAAAAGACAGGTAGTATATATGATTTATTAGAAAATAATAAGAATATTATTTGGAAGAGTACTGGTACTAGTGATAATATCAATAAGAGTACAATACCTGTAATTGGAAATAATAATTTGAAACCAGAGATACTAGGAAGTAGCAAGGTAGATGATTTAGCATTTCCTGATATGAATAAAAAGGAAGGTGAAATATTATGGAAGGAAACAATGTAAGATCTTTTGAAAATCTATGTAAGATATTTGAAATGCGTATTAAGTTAGATAAAGAAAAGAAAGTTAAGACACCTAGTGATGTACTTATTAACTATGAAAAATATGCAAAGAAGATAGATAATATTTATAATGAAGAATTTGAAAAAGAAGTTAGACCTTTGATAGCACCTTCAAAAACTATTGAAGAAGAAAAAGATAGATTAGAAAAATTAATTAAATTACTTGAGGATAGATTAGAAAAAAGAAATGATTTAGAGGATAGATATTATTTGGCTACGGGAGATTATATATCTGGACTTCAAATAGTTATATCTGATAAAGAATTGGATGAAAAGAGAGAAAGACTTAGTTTAATTAATAGATACTTAGAAACTAATAGTGAAATAGAGAGTGTTCATGATAGTATAGCTAAACTAAAAGTTATGTTAAGTGAAGAAGAAGAAAAGAAAGAAGATTATAAAGGTAAGAATCAAATTATGGAAGATGATTTGTATTCTGAATTTATGAAAGTAATTAAAGAAGATAATACTTATAATAATATTACTGAGGATAATATTGACGAAGAACTTAATAATATTAAAGCTTTGGTTAAAGAGAGTAAAGAAACTCTTGATGTTACTAGAGATAGTGTTAAGAACTTAATTACTAGTGGTTTAGAGGATGATTATTCTTCTTATGTAGACGAGGCTGAGAAGAGTTACTTTGTTATTAAGAATAAAGAATTATTCTTGAAACTATATAAGCTTGTTAATGTTTTTGAAGACGACTTTAATGGTATCTTTACAAAGAGAGATAATATTAAAGAAATACTTGAAGAGAGAAAAAATTTAAGAGGTGACTTATCTATTACTGATATTGATGAGTTAGCTTCTTTTGAAAAGAAAGTATTAGAACAAATTAGTGTTACTGAGAAAGAAAAAGAAGTTCTTGATAATATTTCTAATTATACTAGTAGAATAGAATTTAAAGAAGGTAGATTGGAAGAATTAGAACATGATAATAATTCAGTAGAAATACTTGCTATACTTCGAGAGTTTAATTTGATTGATACTTATGATAGTGAAGAGTATGGTAGTGAGGAAGAAACTCCTAGTGAGGATACTTCTGATGAAACTAAAGAAGAGGTAAAAGAGGAAGAGTCTAGAGAAGAAGAACCTATTGTTAAGGAAGTTATTGATCCTTATAGAATAAAAGATGTTAGAGATGCTCCACTTACTCTTAATTTAGGTCTTGCTAAGTTAAAAGGTGAGGCTGTTAGAGAAAAGGTTAATAAGAAATTGAATCCTAAACCTGTATCTTTTGATGAAATATTATCTGATACTAAGAAGGAGGAACCTGTAGTACCCGAGAAGAGTGAAGAACCATCTTTAGAAGTACCTAGTATTCCTGAAGAAACTAAAGTAGAAGAAAAGAAAGATGATACTCCAGCTACTCCAATGTGGGAAATGCCTAAGTGGGAAGAACCTGTAATTGAGAAACCTAAAGTAAAACCTCCAGTATGGAATATACCTACTTCTAGTGAAAATAAAGAGGAAGATAAAATAGTAAGTGCTGTTCCTTTATGGGAGGATATTAAACCTAAATTAGAAGATAATACTCCAAATAATTTAGATACTAATATAGATATTTTTGATACGCCAAGTAATAGTACTACTACTAATAATGATGTTAATAATAATATAAATAACAATTCTTTCTGGATACCGGTATCTGATGAAAAGATGGAAACTAGTTCTTTTCCAAATATAAATATTCCAATAAAAGATGGATTATCTAGTAATGATAATTTTGGATTTCCAGAATTAAATAATAACTAAAGGAGACTGTTATGTTAAATATTAATAAAGTAATTATACTTGAAAATGGAGAAGAATACTTAGTATTAGATAAGGTTAATTATCAAGATACTGATTATTATTATATTGCTAAAGTTAATGAGAGTGAAACTGATATAGAAAATGATTATAAATTAGTGGTTGTTACTGAAAAAGATAATAATAGAGTTATTACTGAAGTAACTGGTGAGGAAAAACTTAAAGAAATATTACCACTATTTGAAAGTACTATGTAAATAAAGACCTTAGGTTTGTCCTAAGGTCTATTTGTATCTTTCTAACTTGAATGGTTTGGTTATAATGTCGTAGCCGGCTTTTGTTATTTCTTTAGTTACTTTTTTTAATATTTCATCATTGTACTCTAAATTTCTTTCTTTTAAGAGATTTTTTAGTACTTGTAACCAAGATAAGTCTTCTTTACTATCATAATTAATTAGTTCTGTTACTAATTCTTGCATTTCTTTATCCATAAAATCACCCTCTAATAGAGAGTATAATATAAAAAAATATTAAAATATGTAACTAAATAGGTTACATTATATAAAAATTATGGCTTATATATGATTGATATGTAGATATTTTATTTTAAGACTTAGAATAAGGCTTAAAATAACACTAAAAGACCTTGGCTTTTAGTGAAAGGAGAAAGAAATTAATTTACTTATGTTAGTTTATTTGATATAATTAGTTAGGATGGTGTTAGATATATGGATTATATTTCTATTGATAATTTTGAAGGACCTTTAGATTTACTTCTTCACTTAGTAAAAGAATCTAATATAGATATATGTGATATTAAGATAGATGAAATTACTGAAAAGTATTTAGATTATATTAGAAAACAAGATGAACTTAATATTAATGTATCTTCTTCTTATTTAGTTATGGCTTCAGAACTTATGTATATTAAGTCTAAGTCATTATTACCTAAGGTAAAGAATGATAATGATGAAGAGGTAGATGAAGAACTTACTAGAGAGAATTTAATTAATAAATTGATAGAATATAAAAAATATAAAGAACTTACTCCTACTTTTAAGAAATTAGAAGAGGATAGGAAAAATATTTATATTAAGAGTCCTGAGAAGGTAAGTGAATATACGGATAATCATGAATATGGTGTATTATCTAGTAATGATTTACTTGAGGCTTTTAAAAAGTTTTTAGAAAGAAAAGAGAAAGAGAAACCTCTTAATACTACGGTTACTAATAAGGAATATTCGGTAAGAGATAGAAAGAAGAGTATTAGAAATATTTTACATAATAAGAAAAAGGCTTACTTAGAGGAACTTATTGAGGAATATAATAGACCTTACTTAGTAGTTACTTTTTTAGGGGTATTAGAGATGGTTAAGGAAAAAGAGGTTATTATTAAACAAGATAAGAATTTTGATAAAATACTTGTAGAATTGAGGTAGAATATGGATGCAATTATAGAGGGTCTTTTATATGTACAAGGAGATATTGGTCTTACTATAAAAGATATTATGAATATATTAAATATTGATGAAGAGACTGCTAAGAGAGAAGTACTTAATTTAAAGAATTATTATGATGATAATAAGAGGGGACTTAGAATTAATTTTTTGGGTAATACTATTAAACTTACTACTAGAGAAGAACATAAGGAATATTATACGAAGTTATTAGAAAATCCTAGTAGTAATAGTTTATCTAATTCCGCTATTGAGACACTAGCGGTTATTGCTTATAATGAACCTATTACTAGGGGAGAAGTTGATTCTTTTAGAGGAGTTGATTCTTCTTATGTTATGAGAAGATTACTAGCTAAAGGGTTTATTAAGGAATGTGGTAGAAGTGATGTTCCTGGTAGACCTATTTTATATAAGACTACTGATGAGTTTTTGGATTATTTTGGTATGGCTTCGAAAGATGATTTACCTAGTATTGAAATGTTAAATGAGGATAAAGAAGAGGAAAAGGACTTATATACATCAATATACAAGGAGGGGGATAATGATGGAAGAGAGAGTAATAACTAATATAGAGCTAGATGAAGATAGAGATAATAATATTAGACCTAGTAGCTTAGATGAATATGTTGGGCAAACTGAGATTAAAGAGAATCTTAATGTATTTATTAAGTCTTCTCTTATGAGAAGAGAGAGTCTTGATCATATTTTGTTATATGGTCCTCCAGGACTTGGTAAGACTACTCTTGCTTATATTATTGCTAATGAACTTGGTACTAATATTAAGACTGCTAGTGGGCCTTCTATTGAGAAGACTGGTGATTTAGCAGCAATACTTTCTACTTTGGAAGAGGGAGATGTTCTATTTATTGATGAGATACATAGAATACCTAGATATATTGAAGAGGTACTATATCCAGCAATGGAAGATTTTTATTTGGATATTGTTGTTGGTAGTGAGGGTTCTTCAAGAAATATTAAGATTAATTTACCACATTTTACTTTGGTAGGGGCTACTACTAGAGCGGGGGATTTATCTAGTCCTTTGAGAGATAGATTTGGTATTATTGCTAAACTTAATTATTATACGGAAGATGAGTTATATAGTATTGTTAAGAGAACTAGTAGAGTACTTGATACTCCTATTACTGATGCTGCTGCGAGAGAATTAGCAAGAAGAAGTAGGGGTACTCCGAGAATTGCTAATAGGTTATTTAAGAGAGTAAGAGATTTTGCTTTGGTATATGGTGATGGTATTATTAATGAGGATATATTATCTACTTCTTTAGATAGATTAAAGGTTGATAAGACTGGTCTTGATGAGACTGATAGACTTCTATTAACAGCAATTATTGAAAGATTTAATGGGGGACCGGTTGGTCTTGAGGCTTTAGCATCCTCTATTGGGGAAGAGGCTACTACTATTGAAGATGTATATGAACCTTATTTATTACAGCATGGTTATTTGAAGAGAACTACTAGAGGTAGAATGGTTACTGATAAAACTTATGAATATTTAGGGATTGAAAAGTAATATTTATTTATTCCCTACAAGCCTATAATAATATAGTCTTGTTAGGGCATTTCAAAGCCTAGGGTCTTTGAAATGAATATTTTTTTGGGAGGTAATTTAAAATGATAAAAGGAAAACCATTTGTTAAGTGGGCTGGTGGAAAGAGACAAGTTATTGATAAACTTATGATGTATGTTCCTGATGAGTTTAATACTTATTATGAACCATTTGTTGGAGGTGGAGCCTTATTATTTGAATTATCTCCGAGAAGTGCGGTTATTAATGATAGTAATAAGGAACTTATGAATGTCTATGAATGTATTAAGGACGATAAGAAATTTGAGGCTATGTGCAGAGAACTTAATCATCATGAGATGTATCATTCAGAAGAATATTATTATGAGATTAGAAATCTTGATAGAGATAAGAAAAAATATAATAAGATGGCTGATTATAAGAGGGCCGCTAGAACGATATATTTGAATAAGGCATGCTTTAATGGCTTATATAGAGTTAATAGTAAGAATGAATTTAATGTACCTTTTGGTAAGAAAACTAAAGTTAATACTTATGAGGGACAGAACTTAGGAATTATATGTGGCTTTCTTAATTATAATGATATTAAATTATTATCTACTGATTTTGAAGAGGCTGTTAAGACTGCGAAAAAGGGAGATTTTATTTATTTTGATCCACCATATGACTCTGATACTTCTACTTTTAATAGTTATACTGAAGAGGGATTTGGTAAGAATGAACAGAGAAGACTAGCTAGTGTATTTAAGGAACTAGACAGTAGAGGCTGCTACGTAATGCTTTCTAATCATAATACTAATTTGGTTAATGAGTTATATGCTGGATATCATTTTCATGTTATTGAGGCTAAGAGAAGTATTAATTCTAATGGTAAAAAAAGAGGTAAGGTAGAAGAGGTTATTATTACTAATTTTGAGAATAAGAGGGGATTTTAATTATTGTGAAAAGTGAGTACTTGTAAATTTTGATTGCAAATTAAAAATGTATTTAGAATAATATTTTTTATTTAAAATAATTGAAATGTGTAAAAAACTATACGGAAGTCAACAAGTAAATAAATGATGGTAAAGTTAATAAAAATATTAAAAAATTATAAATTATCAGGATATCATGGAGGTAAATAAATGTTAAAATTAAAAGATATTTATAAGAAATATGAGATAAAAAATAATGATAATGTTATTGCTTTAGATGGAATTACTTGCACTTTTGAAAAAGGAAAATTTTATGTTATTGTCGGATGTAGTGGTTCAGGAAAAAGTACATTAATTAATATATTAGGACTAGTTGATACTTTTGATGATGGTAAATATATGATTGATAATGTAGATACTCAAAATTTAAATGAAGATGAGAAAGCTAATATTAGAATGAAAAAATTTGGATTTGTTTTTCAAAAGTTTTTTTTGAATGAAAGGCTTACAGCATGTGATAATGTAATTATTCCAATGTTAATAAATAAAAATATTGAGGTAAATAAAAGAAAAATATTAGCACAAGATTTATTGAAATCTTTAGGTTTAGAAAATAGAATTAATCATAAACCAAACGAATTATCGGGAGGAGAACAACAACGTGTAGCGATAGCACGAGCATTAGTTAATGATCCTGATTTTATTATCGCAGATGAACCTACTGGAAATTTGGATAAAAATAATGAAAAAATGGTACTTGATATTTTAAAAGACTTGGCTGTTAAAAACAATAAGGGTGTAATAGTTGTAACGCATAGCGACGAAGTTAAAAAATATGCTGATGTTATCTATAAAATTACTGATGGTAAATTGGTTGGTGATGATTTAGATGAAAATTAGAGACATATTTTTAATGGCAATCATTAATATTAAATCTCAGAAAAAGCAATTTATAATATATTCTGTTATTATTACACTTTTATTTTTAATAGCTACTATTGCTATTCAAATACCATATAATATAAAAGATTTTATGCATACTATGATTTATGATGATATAAGTGGAAGGGAACTTCTTGTTACGAAATTTGATTCTAATGTAAAAGATACTATTGATGAACTTAATAGTACTGAACATATTGTATATGCTTATAACGATTCATATAATGCTATTCATGGTGATATTAAATTTAATGATAACTCCGAGTCTGGTACAGTCAAAATAATCCCAGTAAATGATAAATTTTCACCTTTAATTGTTAAGGGGAGAAAAATAATGAATAAGGGAGAGATTATTTGCCCTATAGAATATGCTAGTAGTGATAAAAAAAGTAAGAGTGAATTAATTTCTTTACATGATTATTTAAATAAAGATGTAGAAATATTATACTATCAGCCAGTTCTTACATCAGTAGATGGAAATGTTAATATTAGTTTAAATGGATTTACAAAAAAAGTTAAGTTAGTTGGACTTTATGCAAATGCTCTATCTATGACCTCTAGTAATGAGTGTTATATGCTTGATGATGAACTTATGGAAATGACTGAAAAATCAGAAGCACTATTTTCTGGTGAAACGGATGGAAGCTTTAATCAAGAAATTGCTAGTCATGTTATAGTGGATAATTCTGATAATATAGATATAGTTATCGAAGATTTAACTCAAAAAGGATATCAATATGTTGAAAGAGTAATAGAATTTGATTTTAATTTAATAAAGACTATTAATTTTACTTCTTATGCTGTTCTATGTATATTGTTAATAATAATATTTTTAATACTAATAACATATATTAAGAAAATTGTTATTAAACAAAGAACTAATATTAGTTTATATAAAATGCTTGGTTATACCAGTAAAAATATTGTAAGTATTACTATGACAGAGCTTTTCTTAATTCTTATGGTAGGATTTATATCTTCTGTTATTGTTTACTTAATAGGAATTACTATTTTTAATTTAATAACGGATAACTTATTATATAATTTACTTGCTATTTGTAAGTTAAAATTATCTATTACATATGAATTACTTCTTTTTGTTTCAGTAAATTTATTTTTATACTTTGCGGCAAAAGTAAATTTATCAGCAATTAATAAATTAGAGATAAAGGAAATTTTAGATTATGATAACAATATTTAAAAGTTTTGTATTTAAAAAGAGTAATATTAATAATTTGATTATTTTTTCACTAATCTTATTATTTCTCTTTTTGATAGTTAGTTTTTATAAGGGGATAGTTGAAAAACAAAATGACATATTAAATATAGAAAGTAATAGAACTGTTGTGATTACTTTAAAAGATAAATATAATATTGTTGATATAGATAAGCTTGATTTTGTTCAAACTATGAATAATTATGCTAATTCTAATGATTATGAAATTATATTTAAAAGTTATACAGATATTAAAAAGTTTGAAGAAAACTATTCTGATTATTATGATAGTATATTACTTCCAACTATACAAATACCTCCTATTTATAAGGTGTTACATTTATTGTCTTTGATATTTACAATTATTATTTCTATATTGGTTGTAATATTTTTAATATTTCATATTATAGATTTTACAATGTCAAATAAGGACGATATATCATTTTATAAATTACTTGGTTATACTAATAGTAGAATTATTAAATATTTATTTGTTATTTATTTCTTTATTTACTTTGTTACTTGTTTTATTACGTTCTTTATGGGAAATGTAATAGTAAGTATTATTAATAATATTTTAAAAATAAAGAGTATTAATTTTATGTTATTGTCTTTAAATATTAATTATTTATTTTTTGAAATTGTTATTATATTTGGCATAATATTTATAATTTTATGTTATTTGTATATTAAAATAAAAAAAATATCACCTCTTGTTTTTGAAAGAAGGACATGATAACTCAACTATCCGCAAAATTTGCGACAGTTCAAAATATATTAAAAATATTTTAAAGAAAAGATAAAAAGCAGTTGTCGCAGATTTTGCGACAGCTGTTAATTGGGTATATTATATTTAAAATTATAATTTAAAAGAATGGAGGAAAAGGCTATATTTAGTTACTAAGAATCATGTCTTTATTGATGGTAATAAAAGAATAGCAGCAACTTTATTTATATACTTTTTAAATTATTATGGACTATTATATAATGAAAAGGGTATGGTTATAGATAATAATACTTTAGTGGCAGTTACTATACTGATTGCACAATCTGATCCAAAAGAAAAAGAGGTACTTGTGGATTTGGTTATGAACTTTTTAAAGGGAGAATAGATATGAGAAAGTTTAATTATATTACTGATTATAGTTTGATTAATTCTAGTGTAAGAGGTTATATTATAGAGTTAGAGAAAGAACTTGCTATGCTTATTGATATGGAAGAAGATAATAATATTTATATTGAGGCTTATAAGAAATTAAAAGAGTTTAAAAATAAATATTCTAATATGTATGATGTTTATAATAAGATATTAAATGATTTACTTAGTAGCGAGAATGTTGAATATTGTGTTAAGAATGGTAAATATAAAGAAGATGCTTCATTAGTAGGGTTAGAGTTTGAAAGATATTTAAGAGAATTATTTGCGTTAGAAAAGAAGTGCAGAGACTATTCTATAAAGTTATGGAAAAGAGATTTAACTAGTTATGATAATATTACTAATGGAGAAAAATTTATGACAGTAATTCATGCTAGTTATTTTGAACCTGGTGTAAAGGGTGATGTGAATTATCGTGATAATAAGTATAGTAAACAATATTTATCTTGTTCTTTAATGTCAGATAGAGAACTTAATACTTTTAGCGATGCTAAAACATTATTTGTTATGGAAATTAATAGTGATAATTATATTGCTTCTTCTTTTGTTGATTCTGTTACTTCAGAATCTACTATACCGGACTTTAATACTCTTAAAGAAATTGATGTTAATGGAAGTAAACATTATATTAAGGTTGGCTATATTAATGATACAAAAAGTTCTGTTACTTCGATTAGTAGTCCTAAAATGATAGAAGAATTAAGTGTAGAAAGAGAATTAAAAGATAGCGGAGAGTTATATAGATATAATAGTTTAACTAATGAAGTTGTTTTAGATAGAACAAAAACAAAGATGAGAGGAGCTATACTTTTAAGTGATGGCTGTGATTTACTATTAGAAGAATATTTTTACTTAAAAAGTTTAGGAGTAAAATTTAAATGTATTAATAAAGGACTATATAGACAAAAGAATAATATATCACCTTATACTGAAGAAGAATATAATAATTTTCTTATTTCTTTAGATAATTTAGATGGTGTTATTAAAAAATATAATGCTTCTTATGAAGATTTATTTAACTTTTATCAAGAGGTAGTTATACCTATGAAATATGATGAGAGAGTAATGAATGATATTAATAAAAAGTTATCTTTCTATGGTATTAGCACTTCTAGTGGTAGAGGTAGGTAAGTACAATAGTTAACTTATAGTGAACTAAAAATGGTAAATAATGGTAAAAAATGTATACAAATAGTACATTTTTTTCTTTTTACCTTTTGTGATATAATATTTGTGATTTTATGAGAAATGTTGTCTGGGGGATGATGTTAGTGAGTTTAATTGAGAATATAGAAGAAATAAAGAAAGAAATAAGAACTAATTCTAATGATAGTTTTGATATTATTAAAAATAATGTTCCTAAGTATACAATGTATCAATATGTTAGAGAATGTAATAAGAATAATTTGAATAATTTTGCTTTTAGATTTGGAAGAAAAAGATATACTTATGGTGAATTTATTGAACTAATTGATAGATATGCTAAGGGATTTATAGGAATGGGAATAGGTAAAGGCGATAGAGTAGCATTATTACTTCCTAATTTACCAGAGTCTACAATTATTATTTATGCTTTGAATAAAATAGGGGCTATTTCAGATAATATTGATCCCACTAGTAAAGAAGATAGAATGAAGTATTTTTTAGAAAAAGAAAAAATAAAAGCTATTGTATGTTTTGATAAAGTATATGAAGCTTCAATTAAACCTATTGAAGATTATATATATAATGAACTTAATATTGATAAGGTATTAATTACTAAGATTACTGATTCTTTACCTTTGATTGAAAGTACTTTATATAAAATGAAATATAAAGATGAAGATGTTATTAAGAAGGTAAGTACTTTATATGGTAATATTAATATTCTTAATGTAGATAGATTTCTTAGAGATAGTAGGTATCAATTAAGTTATACTAATCCATATGCTGAAAATGAAATTGCTACGATATGTCATTCTTCAGGAACTACTGGAATACCTAAAACTATTCCTTCAAGTAATGAAAATGTTAACTTTATTGCTTTTCAGCATCAAATATCAGATATAGATTATAGTAATGTTAAGACATTTTTACACGTACTTCCTGGTTTTGCGCAATTCGGTTTTTCTGATTCAATGCATTTAGGGCATAGTTTGGGATTAGAAATGATAGAAATACCAATATTTTCGCAAGATAATATTATTGATATTTTACTTGACACTAAGGCTAATTGCTTATTTGGTTCACCATCTTTTTGGCTTAGATTAATAGGAGATGATAGGTATAAAGATGCTGATTTATCTTTCTTATATGAAGCTGTTTATGGTGGCGGAAGTCTTACAATAACTCAAGTAGCTAATATAAATAGGTTTTTAGTAGTTCATAATGCTAAATGTTTACTTAGAACTGGTTATGGAATGAGTGAATTTAATGGTACTTGTATATTAGAAGATCCTTTTATGTCTACTCCTGGTAGTTGTGGATTTGATTTACCTGGTGGTAGTGGTGTTATTATTAATCCTAATACTATGAAAGAAGTATCTATAGGTGAAAGCGGTAATTTATATTATAGTAAAGGTAGTAATCCAATATGTGAGTTTGATGGTAAGGTATTACATGAAACTTTAAATATTAATGGAAGAGAGTACATAGATACTGGGGATATAATGAGAAAAAATGCTAGAGGAGAATACTTTTTTGAGGGTAGAGCAAGTGGTATGATATGCAGATATGATGGTTATAAGGTATATCCTTGCGCTCTAGAAAATGCTATTACTAGTTCGCCATTTATAGAGGATGCTATGGTATCTGAATATTATGATGAAACAAAATTTGGAACAATGCCTCTTATATATACTGTCTTATCTAAAAATAGTAAGGGTATTGATATAAAAAGTATTATAAGTAGTATTATTGACAATTATATTTTGAGTAATAAAAATATGTCATTTCGTGATATACCTACTAGATGGAGAATAGTAGATGAATTACCATATACATCAGCAATGAAGAAGGATTACAAAAAAATAAAAGATGATGGTATAAATGGAAGTGAGATTAGTATAGTCTGTCATGAGACAAATATGGGTCTTGATTACTATGATGTAATTGTACCTAATAAGAGTAAAATTTTAATAAAAAAATAAAAAGGTGGTAGTAAAATGAATTTTAATTTGGGGTTAACATTTTCAGGGGTTGTTTATACGTTACTTATTATAATTATATATTTTAAGAATAAGAGGATTAAGACAAGAGAAAATAGAATATATAGTTTACTTCTTGTATCAACATTTTTAGAATTATTACTTGGATTATTTGGATATTTTTCTATTGTTAATATTAGTAATATACCTTATGTTACAAGAATCATTAATGTTTTATATTTGATATCTTTAGATAGCTGGATATTATTCTTTATGTTATATGTTGTTTCAATATCTTTTGATTTTGAATCTAAAAAAATATATAAAATATTTTGGGTTGTTTATTTGGTAATAGTGTTTTTAATATCAGTATTACCAATAGATTATTATTATAAAAATAACATTATGTATACTAGTGGTATGGCTGTTAATTTTACTTATTTGATTGCTGTATTGGCAGTTATAGTTATTATAATTAATTCTATTATAAATATTAAAAAAATTAGTAATAAAAAATATATTCCAATGTTTGTATTTCTTGTACTTGGTGGTATTTCTTTATTTCTTCAGATTAAGTATCCTGAATTGTTTTTAGTTAGTCCACTTGAAGTACTTGTAACTATTGTTATGTATTTTACTATTGAGAATCCTGATATGAAGATAATTGAAGAGATACATAGGGCTAAAGAAATTAGTGATAATGCTAATGAAGAAAAGACAATGTTTTTGTATAATATGACTAATGAGATTCGTGGTATTACTAGGGACATAAATAAAGAAGCAGATATTATTTTAGATGAGACTGATAATAAAAAGATTGATATAGAAGTTATTGATAATTCTGCTAGAGAGATAAAGGGTAGTACTGCTAGATTTACAACTATGACTAATGAAATATTAGATATTTCTAATATGGATGGGGCTAGTATTAGGGTGTATGATGAGAAGTATAATATTAGATTAATATTAGATAGTTTAATTAGTATATATAAGAAGAAATGTAATAGTAAGAATATTTCTTTTAGGAGTAATATATCTAGTGATATTCCTAAATATTTATATGGTGATGGTATTAATTTAAAGAAAATACTAGATATTTTACTTGATAATAGTGTTAAGTATACTGATAAGGGATATGTTGAATTAGATGTTAATACTATTATTAAGAATAATATGGTTAGACTTATTATTAATGTAGAGGATTCTGGTATTGGTATTGATAGTGAAAAACTTGGTAGTTTATTTGTTAATAAGAAGGATTATAAAGAAGAAAATTATAATTTAAATGATACTTTATATAATGTTAAGAAGATTATTACTATGATGGGTGGTACTATTATTTCTAATAGTACATATGGTAAGGGTACTAATATGAAAATTATATTAGATCAAAAATTAGTAATAGATAATAATAAATTAGATGAATATGAGAAAAAAGTAGATAAAAGAGATATTTTATATGTTGGTAGTGATGGTAAATTAATTAATAAATTACTTAAAGGTAAAGAAGTAGATTTAGAAATAATAGAACTAGGTAAAGAGGCTTTAGATAAAATAAGAGGTAATAAGAAATATGACTTAATATTACTTGAGGATGATATTAAACCTCTTAGTGGACTTATTATTATGAAGAAATTACTTATGATTAAGTCTTTTAATACTAAGGTTATATTACTTACTGGGAATAATGAATATAAAGATAGTTATAAAGAGTATGGTTTTAGTGATGTTATATTAGAACCTATAGATGAAGAAATATTTAATAATATTATAGACAAATATTTTGTTAAATTATCATAAATTACTTTACAAAAGATAAAATATATTGTATTATTAATATGTTCCTTGGACTTTGTTATTGGTACCTCTTACCATAACTAGGTTAAAGGTGAAAATAAAATAAGGAGGAAAATATAATGGCTTTAAATAAAGAAAAGAAGGCACAAATCATTAAAGAATTTGCTAGAGATGGTAAAGATACAGGATCTCCTGAAGTACAAATAGCTATTCTTACTAGTGAGATTGATGCTTTAACTGAACATCTTAAAAACAATAAACAAGATAAAGCTTCTAAAAGAGGACTTTTAATTAAAGTTGGTAAGAGAAGAAGTTTATTAAACTATCTTGTTAAGAATGATGTTAAGAAATACAGAGATGTAGTTGCAAAATTAGGATTAAGAAAATAATTATTAAAAGTAGGCACTCTTTTTTGAGTGCCTTTAATTTTAAAAAGATAACTGAATTTGGAGGTAGAAGATATGGATAAAAAAGTATTCGAGTTAGATTTTTATGGAAGAAAGATAGTAGTAGAACATGGACAACTAGCTAAACAAGCTGATGGAGCTGTACTTGTTAGATATGGTGATACAGTAGTACTTAGTACGGCAGTTGTTAGTAAGAGTGCTAATCTATTATCTGATTTCTTTCCACTTATGGTTTTATACCAAGAAAAATTATATTCTGTAGGTAAGATACCTGGAGGATTTATTAAGAGAGAGGGTAGACCTACTGATGCTGCTACACTAGCTGCTAGAATGATAGATAGACCTCTTAGACCATTATTTCCAGAGGATTTTAAGAATGAGGTACAAATTGTTAATACAGTGTTATCTGTAGATCAAGATAATTCACCTGAACTTACAGCTTTACTTGGATCATCACTTTGTGTATCTATTAGTAAGATACCATTTAATGGACCAGTAGCAGCAGTTAAAGTTGGTAGAATTAATGGAGAATTTATTATTAATCCTACTGTAGAACAATCTGAAGAGTCTGATATTGACCTTACAGTAGCAGGTACAAAAGATGCTATTAATATGGTTGAGGCTGGTGCTAGAGAAGCTTCTGAAGATGATATGCTTGAGGCTTTAATGTTTGGACATGAGGCTATTAAGAAGTTAATTGCTTTTGAAGAAAAAATAATTGAAGAGATTGGTCTTCCTACTATGGAATATGAAAAGTTAGAAATAACTTCAGAACTTAGAAGTGAAGTTGATACTTATGTAAGAGAAAGACTTGATAAGGCTCTTAGAATTAAAGATAAATTAGAGAAATATGCTGCTATTGATAGTTTACAAGAAGAAGTAGTTGAAAAGTATAAGAATGAAAATGAAGATACTATGAAACCTGAGGAATTAAATGAATTACTTACTAAAGTGGCTTTAATATTCCATGGTATAGAATATGAATTATTTAGAAATATTGTTGTTAAAGAGAAGACTAGAGCAGATGGACGTGCTATGGACGAGATTAGACCATTATCTACTGATATTGATTTACTTCCTAGAACTCATGGTAGTGCTTTATTTACTAGAGGACAAACACAAAGTTTAGCAACAGTTACTCTTGGAGCTTTAGGAGAACATCAAATACTTGATGGTCTTGGAATTGAAGATGCTAAGAGATTTATGTTACATTATAATTTCCCACCATTCTCAGTAGGAGAAACTGGTAGATATGGGGCTCCTGGTAGAAGAGAAATTGGTCATGGAGCATTAGGAGAGAGAGCACTTTCTTATGTTATTCCTAGTGAAGAAGAATTTCCTTATACTATAAGGGTAGTTAGTGAAATACTTGAAAGTAATGGATCTAGTAGTCAGGCTACTATTTGTGCTGGTACTATGGCTCTTATGGCTGCTGGTGTTCCTATTAAGAAACCAGTAGCAGGTATTGCTATGGGACTTATTACTCATGAAGATGATTATACTATTCTTACTGATATTCAAGGTATGGAAGATCATCTTGGAGATATGGACTTTAAAGTAGCAGGAACTCGTGACGGTATTACAGCTCTTCAAATGGATATTAAGATTGATGGTATTAATAGAGAAATATTAAAAGAGGCTTTAGCTCAAGCTAAGAAAGCTAGATTTGAAATATTAGATGTTATTGAAAAACAAATAGCTAAACCAAGAGAAGATGTATCTAAGTATGCTCCTAAGACTGAGGTATTTATGATTAATCCAGATAAGATTAAAGATGTTATTGGTCGTGGTGGAGAGATGATTACTAAGATTATCTTAGAATGTAGTAATGTTAATACTGTTAATGATATTAATGCTGTTAAAGTAGATCTTGAAGATGATGGTAGAGTTATTATTTACCATACTGATAGGGATATTATTAATAAGACTGCTGAAAGAATTAAGAATATTGCTAGAGAAGTAGAAATTGGTAAGACTTATACTTGTAAGGTAGTTAATGTAGAAGACTTTGGTATATTTGTTGAATTATGGCCTGGATGTGAAGGATTAATTCATGTATCCCAACTTGATACTAAGAGAGTAGATAAACCTAGTGATTTGTTTAAAGTTGGTGATGAAGTTATAGCTATAGCTACTGGATATGATAAGAAAGGTAAACTTAACTTATCTAGAAAAGATTTATTAAAGAAATAGTTTTGTTCTATTTCTTTTTGCTTCTTAAGCCTATATTTATAGTCTTAAGAAGCATAACATAGCCTGTAGTCTATGCTGTGAAATTTTATTTATTTTCTAAATACTTATTGCAAAATATCATTACTTATGGTATTATTTTATACGTAAGGTAATAGATATAATTTATGTATAAAAACTATAAATTATGTAAGAAAGGAGGCCCTTC
>UROI01000022.1 GCA_900549325.1 uncultured Mycoplasmatota bacterium
CTTCCTACCAAAGTTATCTCAAATTAACTGCTTACGCACTTAATTTGTATGGATTCCAAATTGAGCCGTCCCCCGACTCTATTCCTAGTTCAGAACTTAGAGAAAGGACTGGCACGACCCCATACGCATAATAGACATTGGTGTCGTAGTCGCCCGACGAACCCACACGCCACACACCGTACGCACTAACCGAATACGGGGTCAATAACCATCCATGATTATCACCACGATTAGTAACTATATTCTTCATCCAGTTATTTGAAGTACAAGTTGCATCATTATAAGAACCTAATTGTTGTTGACACAAACTTAAATCAGCCGCATAGCCATAATCACTTGGATAGGCTAAGGCTATTTTACCTGTCCATGTCGTTGGTCTTCCAGAAAATACTGTTGTTCCCCTCTCATAGCCATAAATTTGATTTGGATATACTGAACTATTAGTCCATCCTCCTAGATTATATGTTGTCTCTGCAATCATATTTCTTGTTGTATCATTTTTTATTCCTGTACTTTTAAAATTACATGCTGTTGTAGCATTATCTTTTCCTGCTGTTGTAACATTATTTTTTCCTGAAAAACATGTTCCACTTTGGGCATTCCAATATAAACTTTGTCCATTTCCATTATCATTACTATCTATTGTATAATAATTACTTGGATTAAGTAGTTTCATTAATCTTGCTGTAGTCCAATCGTTTTTTCCATAAGCAGTTTCTGCTCCTGTTGTAGTATTTTTGTTGTCCCAAGAATATTTTCCTATTTGACTACCTCTTATTAGTTTTAATTTACCATTAAATACTCCTATTATACGCCATGTTTCACATGTACTAGATGTTTGATTACTATAGTCAGAGCAATTAAAATAAATAAAATTTTTTGGACTTGCTCCATAATATCTTATATTACCACCATCTAAATCAGTTGTAGTACCTCCTAATCTATCATTCATAAGTGATACTGAAGGTGCTGTGTTATAAGTAATACTATTATTTGTTACTGTTGTTTTTGAAGCACTTGTATATAGTTCTGTTATAGTTTCTGCGGCTGTTTTCTTTAATACTGCTCCTTCTCCATCAGCATGTAATTTAAAATTAAATGTTTTATTCATCATAGTATTTGGATTAGTATAATTTGCTCCATCTATCCAAATATATAATGTATATGATGTCTTTGATGTAGATATACTCTCATTAGTTAATAATACTATATGATTAGTATTATTCTTACTACAAGTAACTGTATTACTAGTTAGATAACTATCACTAAAGTTTCCTTCTTTTACTTTAGTAGTTCCTTTATATAATTCATATCTAAAACTTTTATCTTTTAATCCTGTATCTATACTAGTTATATCTAAATACATATTAAATACTAATCCCTCAGTATCTCCCTTTACACTTATATTCTTTACTATACCTTTACTTTTATCCGATACTGGTCTTAGATTAGCATTTATATCACTTCCTCCATCAAAGGTAACTGTAGCAGCTCCTACTCCTGCAACTATTTTTGTAGTATCACTATCAGAAGTAGTCCATACATAATAAGCATATGTACCACTTACTATTACTGCTATTACTAATACTACTAAACTAAATATCATATATATCTTTGCTTTATTATTTCTATTATCTTTCATTACTTATCACCACTTTCTATACTCATACTTATATTTCCTTTATATACACTAGATAATATATCATTAGAATTATCATTATTTACTAAACTACCGTCTATCCATATATATACTGTTAATTCTTTTACTTGATTATTTATTTCTATATTATTATATATAGGTAAATTACCTGTACTATTTACTATACCACTTGCTACTTCATTAGTACCCTCTAATACTTGATACTTTAATACATTACTAGTAAGTAATATATTACTTGTAGTACTATCAGTATTTAAATATAATGTTCCAGTACCATTACTTATAGTACAAGTATCTTTTAAATTAACTTTAATTACTGAAGATAAACCTTCAGTATAAGTACTTGCTAAACTAAAATTAGCAGGATTACTATCACTACCTATATCTTGTCCTTTAACATAATTAACATCAAAACATTCACTAGTACCTGATATATTAACTACTCCAGACCAAGATAACCAAGCATAAGTAATACTTACTGATACTATTACTATTAATAATACTATTAATAAACTATATAATAATTTTTTATTCATTCTAATACCTTCTTTCTATAACACAAAAAGACTATAAAGAAAGACTAATATTTCTATTAGTTCTCTTTATAGTCTTTATATTATTTAATAAATTACTTGTAAAGTCTTTATTTATATAGGTTAATAGACTAACAAGCCCCCCTAATTAACAAATGGTTAACATATATATTTTTCATAATAACCTCCTAATAACTACCAGTAATTTGTACTGTATCAGCACTTATTTTAGCAGTAAATTTATTATTATTAAGTGTAGTACTAATTAAATTAGCATCTAACCATATATAAATATCAAATGTAGTATCGGTACTCTTAAGTGTATATTTATCTACTATTGTAATAGGAGTATTAACAGTAGCAGTACTAAAATTACCACTCTTAGTATATACCGTAGTACCACCATTAGTACCAGTAACTTCCCACTTTAAAGCAGCAATATTAAGTCCTGTAATACTAGTAGGTGTAATATAAATATTAAATGCAGCAGCAGCACTATTAGTATTAAGTTTAGCAACTGCAACTGAATGAATTCCTCCCGATTTATTATCCGAAGGCATTAACTGAACTCCAGTAATATTCTCTGTTATACTATAGTTAACATCTACTTTACCAGAATTATTAGTAACATTCGCTTCATTAGTATTACCAACAATATAAGCGTATGTAGCAGTAGCTACTACTGCACAAAGTAATATTACAAGTACTATATATAACACTATTTTCTTTTTCTTATCCATAAAATCACTGCTTTCTCATAATAGTATTTACTTTTAATAAAGCTGAAAACTTCTTATCCATAAGTGCATTTTGACTAACATCAGCCTTATTAGCTATCCAAACTCTAAAAGAACATTGATAAGTAGTATTAATATTAAATGTACCAGCAGCAGTACTCATATCACCAATAGAAACATTAGTACCTGTAGTTATTGTAGTACCATCACCACTACCAATAGTTTTTTGACTATTATTACCATCAGTACAAATAAGACTATATTTAAAATCACTTACTTTTAAAGCATCATCTATCTTAACATTAATTAATGAAACATTAACATAAGCATCATAACCACTTAATATAGTAACATTAGGTGTTATAGAAAAAACATTAGCTTTAGCATATTTAGTAACTTGATCATCATCTAAAGGAACACCAGTTTTAACATTTACATAATTATTATCAGTAAATACTACTGAAATACCATTATTAATAGTACCTGTACTAACATTTATATCAGTAGCAGTAGCAGTATAGTAAGCATATGAACTACTCATCATAAAAATAAATATAGCACTAGCGGCAATTGTCAAAACAAAAATCATTTTACTAAATTTCATTTTCTATCACCTCTATCTATTAACCTACTATTATATTACCATATTTTAATTTTATTATCAATAATTTTAATAAAATTATCTTCACTTTATTTTAATATCAAGTAATATCAAAGTATATATACCCTCTCTTATATATAATAGATATGTAGATATATTCTTTTTAGACCTAGGGCTAAAAAGAACACTCTAAGACCTAAAGGCTTAGAGTGCTAATAATAAATAAATTAAATATCTAAATTATGATATACATTCTGAACATCATCTAAATCATTCAAAGCATCAATCAAATTAACAACTTTCTCAGTACTTTCCTCATCAAGTTCCATATAATTATTCGGTACAAAAGTAACTTCACTAACAACAAACTTATCATAACCCATATTAGTTAAAGCATCTTTAACCTCTATAAAACTATTAGAATCAGTATAAATAACATAACTATCATCTTCAGTAACAAAATCAAGTATATCTAAAGAAAGAATATCTTCCATAAGTTTATCTTCGTCATAAACCTTTTCAAGTACTAAAACACCCTTTCTTTCAAATAAATAACTAACAGAACCATCAGTACCTAAATTACCCCCTCTTTTAGTTAAAGTACTTCTTACAAATCCAGCAGTTCTATTCTTATTATCAGTAAGACAATCAATCATAATAGCCACACCAGAAGGACCATATCCCTCATATCTAACAGATTCATAATTCTCACCATTACCAGCAGCTTTAGCCTTATTAATCGCAGACTCAATATTAGCCTTAGGCATATTCTCTCCCTTAGCTTTTTCTATAACCATTCTTAGTCCCGGATTATTTTCAGGATTAGGATCTCCACTCTTCGCAGCTACATAAAGTTCTTTAGCAAGCTTCTGAAAAACTTTACTTCTCTCACTATCAATTGCCCCTTTTTTTCTCTTAATTGTAGACCATTTACTATGTCCTGACATAAATCTTCCTCCTCATAATTTTCTTTTTATATAATACTATTATTTTCTCTTTCAGTCAAGATATATTTAAATATATTAACCAATATAACCAAGTATTACTGGTCCTAAAATAATAAGTAATATAAGTGGTATAAAGAAAAATACAGATATAACACTTATCTTAATAGGTACCTTACTAATCTTAGCCTTAACCTCTAATATTCTTCTTTGTCTCAAATAATCAATCTGACTATGCATAGTATCAATAATACTACTACCATACATATTAGATTGTGTAAGAGATAAAATAATATTATTAATACTATCCGAAGGTATAAACTTCTGAATATCACTCAAACTCTCATTCAAACTCTTACCAAACTTAGTCTGTCTCAAAGCCTCTTTAAATTCCAAAGATAATTCCCCATCAACACTATTAATAGTAACAGATATAGCCTCATTCAAATTTCTCCCTGTCTGAAGAGACAAAGTCAAAACCTCAAAGAAATATATAGCCTCACTATTAAGTTTCTCCGTTCTCTTCTTAATCTTCATATCCAAAAATACCTTCTCAAATAAAATATAATAAATTACCATTACAAATGGCATATAAATATAACCATAATCAAAAGAAACAAATACAACTATTCCTAAAACTATCATTGTAATTAATCTAGTATTCAAAAAAGATACAGTACTCATTCTTGAAGACACTCCAAGTAAATTAATCTTTTCGTCAATCCTACTAAGCTGTTTCTCACTATATAAATTTCTTAAAGAACTATCATTCCTTCTCTTAACCTTCTTCATATTACTCATCCACCTTTAATGTTCTTAGTAAAGTTACCAAGTATATAACAAACATAATCACAATAATAGCCACTATTATATATCCAAGAGTAGAACTAAATAAAGGATTAAAATACGTTGGATTAAGTAAGTAAACTATTCCCACAAAAAATACTGGTACAATACTAAGTATAATAACAACAATCTTAGGAGCAGAACTAATATTCTTCATTTCTTCCTTTAACTTCTTCTTATCAAATAAAGTTCTCTCTATTGAAGAAAACACCTCTACTATATTACCACCAGTCTTATTAAGAACAGTAAGTGAAGAAGAAACATAGATAGCTTCTGGTAGTTTAACTCTTCTAGCAAATCTTTCAAAAACAGTATCAACAGATAATCCATATTTCATATCCAAATACATCTTCTTAAACTCATCCCCTAGTGGATAAGGAAGTTCCACACCAGCAGTCTGTAATGCCTGAAGTGTACTCTTACCAGCCTTAAAACAATTATTCATAATAATTATAGCTCTAAGTAAATCATTCTCGATATTTCTAGTCTTTCTCTTATAATTCAAAAATAGTAATATATCAAGTAAATAGTACCCAATAAAATAATTAATAATATATCCAAATAAAGAGAAATGATTAGTAGTAAATATTTGTGATATCATAGTTAAAATAATAAATACTATCGATATAATAAATTTATTAGTAATAAAGTCGGCACTCTGTATTCTATCTCTATCTTTATATTTAATATATCTTTCATACTTCTTACTTCTATTAGTAAGACAACTACTCTTCTTAACTACTTTTCTAAATTTACTAACAAAAGATATATATCCATTAGCCATCTTATCACTAAAAGATAATTCTTCTTTTTTTATAGGCTCTAAAGAATAATACTTAATTCTCGCAGCCTTCCTATCTCCTAGTACATTTCTAAATAAAATGATGATAACTATCAAAAGTAAAATAAGCAATATACCCTGTATAATAAATATTATATTCATAATTATCATCCCTTCTTTTCTAATTAAATATATCTTTAATATCTATACCTTTTCTTGTAATCTTATCATAAACTCTAGGTTTTCTCTTATAAACACCAAACTCTCCCATTACACTTCCATCATTAGCCACTCCAACTTGTTTAAATGAAAATATCTCTTTAAGAACAATCTCTCCATCTTTTATACCATCAATTTCACTAATAGAAGTAATCTTTCTCTTACCATCAGATAATCTATCTATTTGAACAATCAAATCAATAGCATTAGCTATATATCCTCTAACAGCGGACACTGGTATTTCCATCTCATTCATTAAAATCATTGTCTCAAGTCTATTAATAGTATCAACAGAATTATTAGCATGCAGTGTTGTAAGTGATCCTTCATGACCGGTATTCATAGCCTGCATCATATCAAAAGCTTCTTTACCTCTTACCTCACCTACGATAATACGATCCGGTCTCATTCTAAGAGAGTTTCTAACTAAATCTCTAATGGTTACCTCTCCTTCACCTTCGTAATTAATAAGTCTTGTCTCTAACGAAATAACGTGTTTTTGATGAAGCTTAAGTTCTGCAGCATCCTCTATAGTAATAATTCTCTCATCTTCTCCTAGAAAACCAGATAATATATTAAGAAGTGTTGTTTTACCAGTACCAGTACCACCAGATATAATAATATTAAGTTTAGCCTGAACAGCAGCCTCAAGAAATCTTGCCATATTAACAGTAAGAGATCCTCCTCTTAATAAATCATCAATAGATTCTAATTTCTTATTAAACTTTCTTATTGTAAGAACAGGTCCCTTCAAACTAAGTGGTGGAATAACAGCATTAAGTCTTGACCCATCTCTAAGTCTAGCATCAACCATCGGATTAGCAGCATCAATAGTTCTACCAAGAGGTTGTACTATTCTCTGAATAGTTCTAATAATATGCTTATCATTAATAAAAGATACTGTCTCATCTTTAACTATCTTGCCATCTATTTCAACATATATCTCATTAGGAGCATTTACCATTATCTCAGTAATAGCATTATCTTGTAATAAAGGAGTAATTGGACCATATCCCATTATTTCATTCTGAATTAAATTAAATATATGTCCTCGTTCTAAAGTACCCAAATCATATCCACTTAAAGTCTTATCAATCTCATTATTAATATAATCCTCAAGTAAACCATCATCAGGAATATTCTCTTCAATTAAGTTCTGAACTATCTTTGTTCTAAGACTATCAAGTAGTCCTTTATCACTAAATATATCATAATCTTTCAAATTACTTTTAGGAGTTTCTTTGGGCTTAACATCAAAAGCCTCTGTGAGTGTCTTCTTAGCCATCTTACTTTCCCTCCTTAATATGTTTATCGTCAATAAGGTCAAGTGCCATCTTTCTCATATTAGCAACATCTTTAGAATGAAAAGTATTAATTTTCTTATTCAAAGTAAGTATCTCACCATTCATAACATACTTATCAATATTCTTTATATAATAATTACTAGATATAGTATAATCAACATTACTATCAATCGTAGCCCTAATATCATACATACTCATATAATCCTTACCAGTATCTCTAGAATTATTTAAACAAATCAAATAATTCTTCTTATCAGTATCAATAAAGACACTAAGTAAACTCTTCATATTCTTTAAATCCACTAGATCATTAATAATTATAAATAAAGACATATATGAATAATCAAGAACAGTCAAATTAATATCATTAAGTACATGAGAAGTATCCACAAGTACCACATCATATTCCTTTTTAGCGGCATCAAATATAAGTGGAATATACCTACTATCAACTTTCATTGCTTCTCTAGGGTCTTTAGGAGCAGCTAATACATCAATATTAGAATTATAAGAAGTAACATACTTACTAAGTTCTGTAAATCTATTATTAGCCATACTATCCACTAACATAAATATATCCTTAGTATTCTTAATATCAAGAGATATCGCTATACCACCAGAAAATAAATCCATATCAATAATTAATACTCTTTTACCAAGTTCACAATAAATACCTGCTAGATTAAGAAGCATTGTTGTCTTACCAACACCACCCTTTACTGAAGATACACTTATTATTTTACCATTCATAGTATCAACCTACCTTCTCTATTCTTTTATTACCATTATCCATATAACCAGTATATTCACTTCTGGCCTCAATTAAATCAAAATTAAATACCTTACCAAAAGTTCCCTTTATAGTCTTAGTAAGAGTTACATTAACTCTATCATTATCTATAAGTACCGATATACTACTAAGATTATTAGTATTTTTATCTATCAAATCAATTAAATCATTTTCATCTACTTTATCAATATTATCAAGGGCATAGTCTACTACCATATAACTAACATTAGAAAGTTTATTCTTTTCATACATGGCATTACCAATATCATATACAAGTACAAACATAAGTAATATAATTGGCATAATAACTACAAATAGAACTAAACTTTGTCCTTTATTATTAAGTCTTATCATTAGGTATTACCCTTTCCACTGTAATCTTATATGGATTACCAAGTATCAAATTAAGTCCTGGAGTTATAATCTTAACGCTCTCAGTAATAGTTATATTAGTATATTGATCATCATCTTTCATAGTTATATCTAAATCAGTATATTTCTTATTAATATCCTCTATAGTAGTACCATTCTTAACAAGCAAAGCAATATCCATACTATCATTTTCTAGTTCATTTTTCTTACTTAAAATAGTACCAAAGTCAACAATAGCAAACAATATCAATATAAATACTGGTAATATCAAAACAAATTCCACTAAAGCTTGACCCTTTCTATTCATTAGACACTCTCCCTATTATCTATTTCATTATAGCAAAAAAAAGAAAAAAAAGAAAGACATTTCTTTCTTTTTCTTTATTTATTTCTTACTACTATTTTTAGTATTATTTTTCTTATTTTCTGTTTTAACAACTGGAGTCTCATCATCATCTTTCTTAAAGATAAGATATAGAAGTCCTAGTACTACAAGAATAATAAGTATTATAATAACAACTTTTTCTGCAGTACTATCAGATTCTTCATCATCAGTTGTAACAGTAGTATTACTCTTTCTAGTTACAATTAGTTTGTACTCTTTAACATCACCATTCTCTGCTTTAACAGTAATAATAACAGTATTTTTACCAGTCTTAAAGTTTTCATTACCAGTAATTTCTACTCTAGATCTAGAGTCCTCTGCAATAGCAGTAATATCTAAAGATTTAACATCATTATTAACACTTAGTTCATATTCTAAAGTATCTCTATCAAATTTAATTTCATAGCCTTTAGCTTCAAGTGTTTTCAAATAATTATTTGAAGAATAATAGTATACTACTGGTGTAGGAACTACTGGAGGTTTCTCTTTTATTATATATACAGTATAAACCTTAGTACTACCATCTTCAGCAGTTACAGTTATAATCGCAGTAGTCTTATCTTCAGTAAGTTCATATTTAAATAAACCATCTACTGTTGATAAAGTATCCTCTAAAGAACCAGATAATATAACTTCTTTAGTATCATATGGAACAGTTAAAGTATATACAGTAACATCTTTATCAAATGCAGTATCAAATGTACCAACACTAGCATTTAGTGAATATAAATTATTAATTGAACTCTTTCTAGTAATATTAACACTAACGCTAACTTCTTCAAATTCATTAATAATCATATCGTTAGCCACACTACCATTTAAAGTAACTATGCCTTCACCATCATTAATAGCCATAAATTCAAATGTTATAACAGTAGTACCATTTGTAAGTTCAGTACCTGCTCCTACAAATCTACCATCTTCATTATAAGTACCAATTAAATTCTCATTAAATAGTACATTCATTAATTTAAGATTATCACTATAAGTAATTAAACCATCAATACCATTAATATAGTCTTCTAAGTCTGTAGAATTAACAACTAGACTAGCTCTGAAAGTATCACCAACATATAAATCTTCAGTATCACTACCAAATATTAGACTTAAATCAGTATTTTCTCTTTCTTTTTCAGAATTATTTAAATATCCATTAATAGTCATAATATCTTCAAAAGTAATAGTTCCAAATGGATCTTCTTCATATTCGCCTTCTACTTCAGTCTCATGACTAGTAGGATATAAGTCCATTGTAGGTATCATTTCTTCATTAAGATATCCTTCCATCGTAGGTTTCATATCGTCAGTATTAAAAGTACTATCGTCAGTAATGTCTCCCATTACATATACTTTATAACTTGCTTCGCTTAAACCTTTAGTAAATTTTAAAGTATATCCATTCTTAATAAGAGTTTCACTAACTGGAGTGTCTTCTAAAGAAGAATCCCCTTCACCAGAAGTTTCTTCCTCGTCAGAAGTTTCTTCTTCTTTTAATGTAACAAGATTATTATCTTTATCAAATACTTCAAGTTTAATACCATTATTTTCATTTAATAAACTATATAAGTATTCCATAGTGGGAACTGTAGGTAATAAAGGTAATTCTTTAGCATTAACTATAAAGTTACCCTTTTCAAATACATATTCCTCATAAAGATTATTTAAAGCCTCGTCAAAACTATTACCTTCTACTTCATAAGTAACTTTAGCCTTATATTCTAAAGTTAAAGCTTCAGCCTCAGTATCTTCGCTAACCTCAGTAATAACAATCTTATCAGTGTATTCTATAATAGTATTATATGAGTTAGTTAAATCTATCTCACTACCTTCTATAGTAGCAGTCTTAAGTTCCATACCAGTCATAACAACACTATCATTATCATTTACTTTAATACTATAATTCTTAGTATCATCTAGTTTATCGCCAGATATAGTTAATATCTGTCTATATTTACCAGCAGTAACATTATATTCAAATACACCTTCGTTTTCAGTTCCATCTACTATAGAATCATCAAGTGTATTCATTAAATATCCAGTAACTACTAGTTCTTTAGTTTCTTCTTTAATCTCAGTATCATTATTAGTTATTTCATCTGCTAATACTTTAGCAACTGAAGATAATTGCGAAAATATTAAAGTTAAAACTAAAAATATCTTAGTCATTTTCATTAATTTCTTTTTCATTATATTTTTCCTTTCCTATTTTATTTTATATAATTATTTTGTAACATCGTAATGAAATTCTCCCCCTTAACGAACACCTCCCAATATAAATGATAGTCTTTCCTTTCTATCATTGTCATAATCAGTATAACACACATTTCGACAATTTTTAACTACTTTACACTTTTTTTACACTTTTTAATATAAATTTATCAATAAAACAAGCAAGTTTTCCTTGACTTACCATATCATTAATTATATAATATTATTGCTTAGCAGCGGATACTATCTATTTTAGTAATGTGTCATTTATAAGTAACTAAGGCTGCATAGCGAAAGTATGCTAAAGACACCCTATTAAAATATAGTATGCCTTCTAAGAGAAGGAGGAAAGAAAAATGGCTAGATATACAGGCCCAAATAACAAACAAGCAAGAAGAGTATCATTCTCAATACTTGAAAATGGTAAAGATATTGCAAAGAGACCTTATGGTCCAGGACAACATGGTAAAGACAAGAAGAGAAAACCTTCTAACTATGCTATTCAATTAAATGAAAAACAAAAAGTTAGATTTATGTATGGTATTTCTGAAAAACAATTCAAAAAATTAGTAAATGACTCTGCAAAAATGAAAGGTGTTCATGGTGAAAACTTACTTATCTTACTAGAAAGTAGATTAGATAATTTAGTTTATAGAGCTGGATTTGCTACTACTAGAAGAGGTGCAAGACAATTAGTTAACCATGGTCATATCACTGTAAATGGTAAAAAAGTTGATATTCCATCTTACAGAGTTAAACCAGGAGATGTTATTGCTATAAAAGAAAATTCTGCAGATCACAAAGGAATTGAAATAGCATTAGCTAACAAGATTAAAAGAGTTGACTTTATTAATTATGATGAAGCAAAAAGAACTGCTACATATGTTAGATATCCTGAAAGAAGCGAATTAAACGCTGACATCAATGAATCACTAATCGTAGAATTCTACAGTAGAGTATAGTTTATATACTCTATTTTTTTATGTTCACTCTAAGTCTAAGGTCTTAGAGTGTTATTTTTAGCCTGTAGTCTAAAAATAAGGACTATCATATATAAGCCATAACTATATACATAGAGATTACAATCACCAAAATAAATATTATTTACTTTCTTGCGTATAATAGATACTTTACGAAACAAATTATTATTTAAAACAAAACATTTGACTTTGGTAAAATATTGTATATAATATTGATTGAAGTACATTTTAATAGAATGTAATTTGTGAATATTTATTAATGTTAAAAAACAAAAATAAACTAGAATTGCTGTACAGGTATTTTTAAAATATAGAAAGGAAGTATGAAATGAATACAGAAGTTAAAGCGAAGAATGAATTAGAAGAATATAAAGATAAAATATTTGAAGAAATTAAACATATTGATGAATTAGGAAATGAATATTGGGAAGCAAGAGAATTAATGAGTGCTTTAGAATATTCAAAATGGGAACACTTTGCTAAAGTAATAAACAAAGCAAAAATAAGCTGTAATTTGAGTGGTTTTAATGTAGAAGAACATTTTCCCGTTAAGGGGAAAACGATCAAAATGCCCAATGGTGCTGCTAAAGAAGTAATAGATTATAAATTAAGTAGATACGCTTGTTATTTGATAGTCCAAAATGCAAGCCCAGCAAGACATAAGTCTGTCGCGTTGGGTCAAACTTATTTTGCTGTTCAAACAAGAAAAATGGAATTAACACAAGAAGAATATAACAAACTAAACGAAGACGAAAAAAGACTATATACACGAATAAATATTAAAAGCAAAAATAGATACTTATTTGATACTGCAAAAAAAGCAGGTGTAAATGATTATGCAAAGTTTAATGACTATGGTTATAAAGGACTATATGGTGGAGAAACAGCAAAAGACATTGCAAAAAGAAAAGGTATTGACCCTGATAAAGAAGAAATACTAGATCATATGGGTAGCAATGAATTAGCAGCAAATTTATTTAGAATTACTCAAACAGATGAAGTAATTAAAAACAATAATATTACTGGAGAAAAAAGCGCTTGTAATACTCATCATATGGTAGGGCAAGCAATAAGAAATACTATCATTAAGGTTGGTGGTACCACACCTGAAAAATTACCAACACCTGAAAAATCAATTAAAGAAATTGAAAAAGAAGAATTGAAAAAAATTGAAAGTAAATAATTATTTCAACTTTCAAAGAAATCGAAAGGTTGAATAAAAAAAGACTAGAACTGCTGGAACAGAACTAGTCAAAATACATAAAATAATCAAAAAATCACAACAGCGAAAAAATGAGCAATGCCTTATATTATATGGTTTTGCTCATTTTTGCTGTCAAACTCAAGATTCAAATAATAAATGTTTCTTGCCAAATAATAGATAAAAAATAAAAATGACAAAGAACCTTAAAAATATGTACCTAAAATGTACCTAATTAAAAAATAAAAACCCCAACCTATTAAAGTTAGAGTATTAATCGTTACACTGGTGGCTCCAGCGGGAATTGAACCAGCGACACAAGGATTTTCAGTCCTCTGCTCTACCGACTGAGCTATGAAGCCAAAATAAATGGCGGTTCCGACGGGAGTTGAACCCGCGATCTTTTGCGTGACAGGCAAACGTGATAACCACTACACCACGGAACCGTTGGTTGCGGGAGAAGGATTTGAACCTACGACCTCTGGGTTATGAGCCCAGCGAGCTACCGAGCTGCTCCATCCCGCGATAAATAACAATGGCGGAGGAAAAGGGATTCGAACCCCTGCGCCGCTTTCACGACCTCTCGGTTTTCAAGACCGATCCCTTCAACCGGACTTGGGTATTCCTCCATCATATGGTGCCTGAGGTCGGACTTGAACCGACACGAGGGTTAAATCTCGCAGGATTTTAAGTCCTGTGCGTCTACCTATTCCGCCACTCAGGCATTATTTGCTGTTGACTAGTTAATTATATAACATTTTTAGCAGTTTGACAACCATTTTTTATATTTTTTTTAATATTTTTATCAATTTTCTTGAAAAAAACCTATTTTTAGTATATAATCTAATATGTCAAGGCAAATAATGCGCCCATAGCTCAACTGGATAGAGCGTTTGGCTACGGACCAAAAGGCTGTGGGTTCGACTCCTACTGGGCGCACCATTTATATAAACCATAAAAATACTAATCGTTTTTGATTAGTATTTTTTCTATATAACTAACAATCAAATACATAAGATAAGAAACTATTAACAAAATAACAATACCTGACATAACCAAATTCAAATTAAATACTTGTGAGCCATAAGTAATCAAATAACCAATACCCTCCTTAGATACTAGAAACTCTCCCATTATAACGCCAATAAGTGTCATACTAATATTAATCTTAAGACTACTAATTATTGTAGGATAACTACTAGGTAAAATAGCATATCTAAATATTTGCCTTTTCGAGGCCTTAAAAGACTTTAACAAATTAATTCTATTTTGGTCCGTAGAAATAAAGCCATTATATACTGTAATAATCGTAACAATAACAGATATCAAAAGAGCCATAATAATAATAGATTTAATATTAGCACCAAAATAAATAATAATAATTGGACCAATAGCCACCTTAGGTAGACTATTAATAATAGTTAAATAAGGATCAAATATTCTATAAAGAAAGTTAGAATACCATAATACAATAGCTACAACTATACCAATCAAAGTACCAATACCAAAACTAATGAGCGTTTCATATACCGTAGTCCATATATGATTAAATAGATTACCATCATTATATAATTTAATAATCGTATTAACAATTCTACTAGGAGAAGAACTAATAAAAGTATTAATAACCTCGTATTTAGCAAGTAATTCCCAAATAACTATAAGGCTTACAATAAGTAGCACCTGCAGAAGATGTACAAGCATACTTGTAACTTTCTTTTTTCTTATAAATCTTTTATGTTCATCACTATACATGGAAATCAATATCCTTCCATATCTTATCATAATACTCTTTAAATTCTTCCTGATTTCTATTTCCAATCGGAGTACTCTTATTCTTCATTTCAATATTATAAATACTCTTAACCTTCGCCGGTCTATTAGATAACACAACCACCCTATCAGCCATTGAAATAGCCTCCGCTACATCATGCGTTATCATAATTGTCGTTTTCTTCTCTTTTTTAATAATCTTCCAGACATCATCAGATACAGCAAGTCTTGTTTGATAATCTAAAGCACTAAAAGGTTCGTCAAGAAGAAGTATATCCGGATTAATAGCCAGAGTTCTAATTAAAGCCACCCTTTGTCTCATACCACCAGATAGATTTCTTGGATATTTATAAGCAAAGTCAGATAGACCATATGTCTCCAAAAGTTTCTTAACTCTATCAATATTTTCCTTAGTAACTTCTTTCTTAATCTTAACCCCCAGAAGGCAATTATCTAATATATTAAGCCAAGGAAATAAAGTATCATTCTGAAGCATATATCCCATTCTAAGTTCATCTTTAGAATATAATATCTCACCAGAAGACTTATTTTCAAGTCCACACAAGATTGAAAGAAGTGTTGTCTTACCACATCCTGATGGACCTACTATTGCAACAAACTCACCATCCTTAATATTTAAATTTAAATTATCAAGTGCAGATATTTCACTTTTATTTGTATGATATATCTTTGATAAATTACTTATCTCCAATATATTATCTGAATTCACTGAAGTATTCATTGTAAATCAGTTTATCATACGAAACATACTCATCAAGTTCTCCAGAAGCCTTCATAATGTCTTGAATATGTTTCCATTCTTCCTCATCAATAGCAATAGTATCTCTCCATGCATCAGACTCTTTATATCTCTTTACCATTGTCGTTAAATCGTCAATTGAAGTGTCAGGAAAGAAAGATACAATAGTCTCAGCAACTACTTTAGGTTCGTTTTCCTTAACAAACTTTAATCCTTTTTGAATAGCCTTAGAAAATCCTTCGATAAGTTCAGGATTAGCCTTTATAAAACTACTCTTAGCATTATAAGCCGTATAAGGAACAGCACCACCATAAGTACCAACATAGGCAACTACATAACCATAGCCTTGCTTTTCTACTGAAGTAGCATTAGGTTCAAATAAAGTAACAAAGTCTCCAGTACCTCCAATAAATGCTCCCTCCATTGCAGGAAATGCAACTGATGTATCAATACTTAAATCTTTAGTAGGATCAACATTAGCCTCTCTAAGAGCCCATTCAAAAGTCATTTCCGGCATACCACCTTTTCTACCACCAATTACTGTTTTACCTTTCAAATCATCTAAAGTAAAATTATCAATCTTTTCTCTAGATACTAAGAATGCTCCATCTCTCTTTGTTAAAGCGGCAAATACTTGTAGATAATCCTTTTCACCACCATTATACACATAAATAGTGGCTTCGGTACCAGAAAAACCAATTTGGACATCTCCAGATAACACAGCGGCCGTAACAGCATCAGCTCCTGGTGTCAAAGTAAGTTCTACATCAATACCTTCTTCTTCAAAGTATCCTTTATTAATTGCAGCATATTGCGGAGCATAAAATATACTATGAGCCACTTCTGCTACAGTAACCTTAGTAAGGTCCTCTTTTCCATTATCCTTCTTATTTTGAAATATTCCAAATACTATTAAACCAACAACTATAAGAAATAAAATTAAACTAACAATTGTTCTTTTCATTTTTTAACCTCCCAGTTTCATATTATTATATTCTTAGTTATAAAACTTGGTATAATTAAATAACACAAAATATATTATTTTCTTATATTCACTTTAAGTCTAGGTCTTAAAGTGTTTATTTGAGCCTAAGTCTCAAATAAATATATCAGCCATATCTATCATATATAAGCGAAATATATATACCAAATATAAAAATTAATAATTAAATTTAATATAAAGAATATAATATATTAAGTAGTAAAATAAGTACCAGTTTACACACATTTGACAAAAATAAAGTTTTATGTTATAATCTTACTCATCTGATGGCACATTATTCTAGTCAATTAAACTTACTATGAAGGTGAACCTAAAAGCTCACTAAAGAGCACATCGATGAAACTTCTGGTGTTTGCTTTATACGCCCAGTTTAGGGTGAATGCTGGAAGGTAAGAATTTTGGACACTCATAACGGCATATGATTCTGTTCCAATTTTTGTGGAGACCTAACTTTGTGTTAATGCGATTATGTGCATAATACGAACTAGGATTAAACCTACTATGTGGGGAAACTTACGAGTAGCGTAGCTTGTCTTGAGTGACTATAGGGAATTATTGATCAGTTATATCTTTCCTAGCTAGAAACATATAATATTGCAATATGAAACTATAATTGCAAAAAAGAATTAATAGTAAGAAAGTTGCCCGAGGAAATCTCCTAGAGTGACATCTTATAGGATTACAGTGTGTACTAAGTGGTAATCAAGTCATATATCTGGTGACAATATATTAGTTTCTATAAAGGGAAACCGCTAATTTGGTAACGGGTTAGTAGAAACTAGGGAAATCCTACTTGACCTAAGACATAAAGTTAACTATAAGAATTGCCATAGTATTAAATCAAAAGGCCTACTCTATTGGCCTTTTTTAATAATCAGAAAGGAAATAATATGTCAAAAAACAAAAATAGTAAAATAAAATGGGTATTAACAGTAACATTCTTAGCCTTCTTTATATCATTTATCTTTTCATTTGGTTCTAATACCATAATGCCAAAAGTAAATTTATTCGTAGGTATCATAATATTATTATTATTTATAGCTATAGGAATAGTATTTGATATGATTGGAGTAGCAGTTACTTCTACTAATGAAGAACCATTACACGCTATGAGTTCTAAAAAGATAAAAGGAGCTAAAAAAGCTGTATCATTCAAAAAGAATGCTGATAAAGTATCTTCCTTTTGTAATGATGTAATTGGAGATATATGTGGTATCGTATCAGGTTCTGCCGGTGTTACAATAGCGGCTTCTCTATCAGAAAAATTAAATACTAGTGTATTATATACAGGACTAGTAATTACTGCTTTAACCGCAGCCTTAACTATTGGAGGTAAAGCCTTCTGTAAAAGTATTGCTATTAAAAATAGTAATCAAATAGTTCATATGACTGCAAAAGTATTATCAATATTTGAAAAGAAGAAAAAATAAACTTCTTTTTTTATTTTTAGATAATAAAATTAATTAGGTGATACTGTGAAAAAATATAGTAAAATACTTTTAATAGCAGTAATAATAATAAGTCTATTTGGAACATTAATGATATATTCATCTTCTTATGTATGGGCAGAATATAAATTTAATGATCCATATAAATATTTAAAATCACAAAGTATATTCATAATACTAGGATATATAGTTATGTTTATTGTAAGTAAATTTCCTTATCAAAACTATAAAAAATTATCTAATATTATTTTCTTTATATGTTTAGGTATGCTAATTCTAGTACTAATTCCAGGTATAGGAACAGTAAGAAACGGTAGTAGAAGTTGGTTTGGTATTGGAGGACTAGGAGTACAACCATCAGAATTTACTAAATTAGGATTAATAATATTTACCTCTAAATATTTAGAAAATAATAATAAAAATTTAAAAGATATAAAAAAAGGAGTTCTTCCTATACTAGGAATACTCTTTCTAGTGTTTGCTCTTATTATGTTAGAACCAGACTTTGGTACAGGAGTAGTAATAGTTATGACTATCATAGTATTATTATTTGTAAGTGGCGTTAAAATGAACTTCTTTATTAAAATAGGAGTATTAGGACTACTAGGAGTAGTAGTATTAGTAATAATAGCTCCATACCGAATGGAAAGAATAGTATCATTTATTAATCCTTGGTCTGATCCTCTTGGTAGTGGTTTTCAAATAATACAAAGTTTATACGCTATAGGTCCAGGAGGTCTTTTAGGACTTGGATTTGGTAATTCAGTACAAAAACATTTCTATCTACCAGAACCACAAACAGACTTTATATTTTCAATTATAAGTGAAGAGTTTGGTTTTCTAGGAGTCGTAATTGTAACCTCACTATTCATAACTATAATCTATTCTGGATTTAAAATAGCCATGAACTGTGAAGATAAATTTGGTAAATATCTAGCTTTTGGTATAACCTTTGGTTTAGCTTTTCAAACTATGTTAAATCTCATGGTAGTAGTAGGCCTTATCCCTGTAACAGGAGTTACTCTCCCCTTCTTATCCTATGGTGGTAGTAGTCTTTTAATAAGTTTAACAAGTATGGGTATACTCCTAAATATAAGTAAATATCATAATTAAATATATAACTCTATGTTATATTTTTTATTATATTCACTATAAGCCTTATTCTAAGTCTTATTAGTGTTTAATTAAGCCAAGTAAACTTGTCTTAATTAAATGTATCCAAGATACCTATTATATATCTATATATTAAAAGAAAGATATTAGTCATACCTTTCTTAGTTATATTATTATACTGCAAGTTGATATGGATTACTTTCAGAACCATTCCCTGACTTTATTCCTAGTTCAGAACTTAGAGAAAGGACTGGCACGACCCCATGCGCATAATACGTAGTGCTGTATTCGCTCACAGCGCCGTCCGAATGCACAGACCACACAGCGCTCGAGTAGCTGGAATAAGGGGTTAATAACCATCCATAATTGTTTCCATTATTTGTTATAATTGCTTTCATCCAGTTGTTTGAGGTACAAGTACTATCGTTATATTTATCTAATTGTTTATTAACACACTGATTTAAATCTGCCGCATAACCATAATCGCTTGGATATGCTAAGGCTATTTTTCCTGTCCATGTTGTTGTAGGTCTATTTGAATATACTTTTGTTCCTCTTTCATATCCATATATTTGATTTGAATATATTTTGCTTGTATTCCATCCCCCTAGATTATATGTGGTTTCTGCAATCATATTTCTTGTTTCATCATTTTTTATTCCTGTACTTGTAAGATCACAGTCTACTGTGGCATTATTTTGATCACTATAACATTTGCCTGATGTACTATTGTAATATAAACTTTGTCCTAGATTGTTGTCATTAGAGTCTACTGTATAATAATCACTTGGATTTAAAAGTTTCATTAATCTTGCTGTCGTCCAATAATTTTTACCATAATTATCTTCTGCTCCTGTACTAGTATTCTTATTGTCCCATGAATATTGACCTATTTGACTACCTCTTATTAGTTTTAATTTACCATCAAATACTCCTATTATTC
>UROI01000023.1 GCA_900549325.1 uncultured Mycoplasmatota bacterium
TAGGTGGAGAAAATGGAGTATTACAAACAGGAACTAATGCTTCAGGTATGTTTGCATATCTAACTAACATAGAAAAGTTAGACTTATCAAAACTAGATACTTCATACATAACTAATATGTCTAGGATGTTTTATAATAGTTCAGGCTTAAAATCAATAGATTTATCTAACTTTAATACGAGTAATGTTACTAATATGAATGGTATGTTCTGGGGATGTTCTAGTCTAACAAGTTTAGATTTAAAAACATTCAATACTAGTAAAGTAACAGATATGAATAATATGTTCGCAGAATGCTCTAATATAATAGAATTAGATTTAAGTAATTTTGATACATCTAATGTAACATCAATGGGCAATCCTCATTCATATAGTTATGGAGGAATGTTTAGAAATTGCAAGTCGTTAAAGAAACTAAACTTAAGTTCGTTTAATACTTCAAAGGTAAAACAAATGAGTAATATGTTTCAAGGATGCTCCAGTCTAACTACTTTAGACTTATCAAGTTTTGATACAACAAATGTAACAGCAATGGTTGATGTGTTTAATGCGTGTACAAATCTAACAAGTTTAAATCTAACAAGTTTTAATACTAGTAATGTAACTAATATGAGTGGGATGTTTTATGGTTGTAGTAGTCTAACAAGTTTGGATTTATCTAACTTTAATACTAGTAAAGTAACATTAATGAATAATATGTTTTACGGATGCTCCAATCTAACCACTTTAGATTTATCTAGTTTTAATACAAGTAATGTAACAAATATGAGTTATATGTTTCAAAATTGCAGTTCATTAGCAAATATTAATTTGTCAAGTTTTGATACAAGTAATGTTACTAATATGAATGGAATGTTTTTTAGATGTTCCAGTTTAACTAATTTAGACTTATCTAATTTCAATACAAGTAAAGTTACTACTATGAAAAGTATGTTTAGAGAATGTGATTCACTAACGAATTTGGATTTATCTGACTTTGATACATCAAATGTAATCAATATGGAAGAAATGTTTAGAGGTTGTACTTTATTAGTAAGCCTAAACATATCTAGTTTTAATACTAGTAAAGTAACAAGTACTTGGTATATGTTTATGAATTGCTCTAAAATAATGATATTAGATTTATCAAGTTTTGATACTTCTAGTGTTACTGGTATGGGTGGAATGTTTTATTTAGCAGGTTCTTTAAAAACAATATATGTATCAGACTTATGGAATACTAGTAAAGTAACTAGTTCTACAAATATGTTTCAAAATTGTAATTCACTAGTTGGTGCAGTACCATTTGATAGAACTAAAATAGATATATCTATGGCTAATTATACTACAGGATATTTAACATATAAGAGTAATAACTAAGTATATAGATTAGGCTTATATATAATAGGTATGTAGATACATTGTTATTAGACTATAGGCTAATAACAACACTTTAATACCTTAGAATTAAAGTGAATATAATATATTATCTAAATATGTCGAATATCTTTACAAATAAATAAACTATTGCTATAATGTAAGTGTAAAATAAAGGAGAGCCTATATGATTACACAAACTATAGATATATCTAATGTTAAAAAGATATTAAAATGTTGTCCCCATTATGATGATATAATAAATTCAGAAGTTGATTATGAAGACGAATTATCTTATGATTTAATAGATTGGTATAAAGATTTAATATTCTCTTGTAATGCTGATAACGAAGAAGAAGTAAAAATAATTAGACTAATAGATAGAAGTCTCTATATGTATGTAAATAGTTATAAATATAAAATAGGCTTAAAAAAAATAATAGATATAAAAGATATAGATTTAAATAGCGATAAGAGTATTAAGAATCTAATTAAAAAGATTATTAATTATACCACTAAATATGAAAATAATGAAATATTAAATATAACTAATGGAAGATGGCTATAAAATATTATAGTCATTTTTAATTTTAATAACCATATTTTATAATAATATGATAAAATAATAAGTAGGTGGTAGTATGTATATAAATGTATTAACTCAAATAGGAGCTAAAGCAGTAGATCAAAATTATATTTATTCAGTACCAAAAGAATTAATAAGTAAAATAAAAGTAGGTATTAGAGTAAAAATAAGTTTTGGTAAAATGATTCTTGAAGGCTTTGTTACTGAGATAAATCCAGATATAAATTATGATAAAACCAAAATAAAAGATATACTAGATATAGTAGATGATACTCCAGTATTAAATAAAGAAATGCTTCTTCTAGGTAAAGATATGAATAATAAACTATTATGCTCACTAGTATCAGCCTATCAAGTAATGCTACCTAAAGCTTTAAAAGCTGAAGTAAATACCAATATCAAAATAAAATATAATAAGTATTTAAAAAGATTAAAAAGTATTGAAGAAATAGATAATTATATTAAAGATTGTAAGTATGAAAGTCAAATAAATATATTATGTAAGTTAAAAGAAGGAGATATCCTAATAACCAAAATGACTAGTAGTATTAATACTATTATTAAATATGGTTTTGCTAAAATAGTCATGGAAGAAGAAAAGAGATATAATTATACTGGTTCACATAACTATAAGAAAGTAGAACTAACTGAGAAACAAGAAGAAGTGGCTTCTAGAGTAATAAATTCATTTGGCACTTCAAAAACATTTCTTCTATATGGAGTTACTGGTTCTGGTAAAACGGAAGTATATATGAATATTATTGAGAAGACTATTAATAATGGAAAGACCGCGATTATGTTAGTACCAGAAATAAGTCTAACTCCTCAAATAGTAGGTAAATTTATTTCTAGATTTGGTAATATAATATCCGTATTACATTCTAGACTCTCTGATACCGAAAGATATGATGAATATCGTAAGATTACCGAAGGTAAATCTAAGATAGTAATAGGTACTAGAAGTGCTATCTTTGTACCATTTAATAATATCGGAGTAATAATAATCGATGAAGAACATACTTCTTCATATAAACAAGAAAACCATCCAAGATATAATGCCAAAAATATAGCTATTTGGCGTAGTAACTATCATAAATGTCCCGTATTACTAGGTAGTGCTACTCCTAGTCTAGAATCAATGGCTAGAGCAGGCAATAAAGTATATGAACTTCTAACACTAACTACTAGAGTAGGAACTAGTACTCTTCCTAAAGTCCAAATAGTAGATATGAAAGAAGAAGTAAAAAAAGGTAATTTCATATTATCAAGTATCCTAAAAGAGAAGATAAAAGAAAAATTATTAAAAAAAGAACAAGTAATATTACTTCTAAATAGAAGAGGATATTCTTCAGTAATAACCTGCCGGGACTGTGGTTATACCTTAAAATGCCCTAACTGTGATATTACCTATACCTATCATAAAAGTAGTAATAACCTAAAATGTCATTACTGTGGTAAATCAGTACCACTAAATAATAAATGCCCTAAATGTGGTGGCGAAAATGTCAAAGACTATGGTCTTGGTACTGAAAAATTAGAAGAAGAATTACATAAATTATATGACGCTAAAATAATTAGAATGGATGTCGATACCACCAGTAAAAAAGGACAACATGAAAAAATAATTGAAGATTTTGGTAGTCATAAATATGATATCTTAATCGGTACTCAAATGATTGCTAAAGGCTTAGATTTTCCATTAGTAACCCTAGTAGGAGTAGTATCTGCTGACTCCTCATTAATGGTCCCAGACTTTAGAGCGGGAGAAAATACCTTCCAGTTACTTTCCCAAGTATCTGGTAGAGCAGGTCGTAGTACAAACCCAGGTGAAGTAATAATTCAAACTTATAATAAAGAAAATTATAGTATTGAATTATCTTCAAGACATGACTATATAAGCTTCTATAAAGAAGAAATGCAAATGCGTAAAATGCTTAAGTATTCACCATACTATTATATGACTTTAATTAGTATTACCTCAAAAGATTATAATATAGGCTTTGAAGAAGCTAGTAAGATAGGAAACTATTTAAAAAGTAAATTAAATAGTAGTACCATAGTGTTAGGACCTACTACTGCTAGTATGTTTAAAATAAATAATATATATCATTATCAAATAATCTTAAAATATCAAAAAGATGATAACTTATATGATACATTAAAATTTATAGATAATATGTATAAAAATAATTCCAAAGTAAAAGTAGAGTTTGATTTTGATCCATTGAGGATATAAAATACTTGCTCTTTTTTTCTTTTTACTATATAATTTAATTATGATAAATGACTAAAAAGAGGTGTTAAAATTATGAAAAAAAGAATAACGATACTAACAATATTTTTAATAATGATATTAATAAGTATAGCATCTATTACTATTTTATATATTAGAAAGAATAATAGTAATAATAATCAAATTGAAGATACTGGTAATATTTATAATACATGGAATCTCTATAAGCAAGAAGTAGTAAATAATGGTAAAGTAATCCAAAGTCTTGAAGCCTCCGGAATAAGCCTAGCACTTAAAAGTAATGGTTCGATTGATATCTGCTACTGGGAAGAAACAGAAAAGACTTGTTTAAGTGCTTTATATGAATATAATGATAATTTACTTGTTATCGAAGACAATACTTCATTTATTAAAGGTAAATATAAAGTAAAAGTAGAAAAAGATAAAATGAATTTAGAAAGTAAACAAGATAATGACAAAACTAAAATAATATTTTATTTTGAAAGGGCTGAAGGCTAAAATATCTTGCTCTTTTCTTTTTTTTAATATATAATTTAATTATGGTAGGTGATAAAAATGAAAAAGTTATCAAATAAAGGCTTTACTCTAATTGAACTGTTAGCTACGATATTAATAATTGGTGTAGTCTTAGGTTTAACTACTTATGGCGTTATTAGTTCAGTAAATAAAGCTAAAGATCAAAGTGTAACACTTTCTATTAAAAATATTAAAGAGTCCGCACGAACATATTCTGGAGAATATACTGACGATACTTGGAAAAAGTCTAATACTTCAAATAATATTTATTTCTGTGTTACAATCGAAGAATTAATAAATAAAGGTTTATTAGATGAAAAGGCTACTTCAGTCGAAGACAAAAATATTAAGTTAAATGATTTTATCGCTGTAACAAAAGATAATATCACCAAAGTAATAACTAAAGAAGAAGTATTAACAAGTAGTACTGTAAATGAAGAAGCTTATGAGTATTGTACTGGTAATTTAAAACCTGAAGATATAGTAAAAGTACCAAGTTTAAAGAATAGTAAAACATATACTGATACGATAACTTCAGAATATGAAGATGCTGTATTTAGAACAAGAGATGGTGAAACACCAAATATAACTAAAAGAGAATGTGGCTATAGTAAAACTTCCGGAGGTAACTATACATGGAATAATACTACGGACAATAATTGTACTTTCTCCGGATTAAAACAAAATGATACTTATTATATTAAAGTATGTATGACTTCTAAATATGGATCTGTTGCTTGTACTAATCCATCAAAAATGACTACTAAATCAGTTTTAGTACCAACAATAGCTAAAAGTACGGATACAAGTATCAAGATAACTTATAACGATACAAATATAATTGATGGTAATGGTCAGCATTATTTCAAATCAAGTATAAGTGCTGTATCAGATAAGGCAGTAGTAAACTGCAGTATTACTAATGAAGATGGATCATGTAATGGTACATCTACAACAACTATTGAAAAGGATATTTTATATAAAGTATCAGATAAAGAAGTAGTATTAACCTATAGTCAAAGTGGTACCATCACCATAAATGCCGAGACTAGAGATAGAAGTGATAATAGTAAGAGCGCTTCAAAAACATTTAGTTCCTATAAGATTACTTTTAATAAAGGTAATGCTGATACAATAAATAATCAAACAAATAATATTGAAAAAATATGTATTGCTAATAAAAGAGCATCATGTAATATAACTTCACCAACTATTGAGAAAAAGAATTATAATATCTTAGGTTGGAATACAAGTAGTAGTGCTACTTCAAGCGCATGGAGCGCTAATACTTCGAAGAGTATAAATAAAGACGAAACATACTATCCAATAGTAAAACCTCAAACATTTACAATAAGTTATAACTCCAATGGTGGCTCTGGTACTATGTCTAGTCAAACTATAACATATGGTCAAAGTGCTACGATAAAAGCTAATACCTTTACTAAAACTGGTTATACTTTCATTGGCTGGACGACTAACTCTGATGGTAGTACTGACGATAAATATAACTGGACGGGCTTTAGTGGTACTTGGGTATATGGAAACGGACAGTATGGAATAACAAATAACCAATTAAAACTATATGCTAGATGGAGAAAAAACAAAGTAACTATTAAGTTTAGTGTTAACGGTGGAACATTAAAATCAGGATCTACTTTCTCAGTAGACTCAAATGGAATAATCAAAAATAATGGTAGTGACTTATTAATGACACTAAGTTACAACGATACAATTTCAAGTAATGGCCTACCGGACTATAATAATACCGGTTATGTAAATGTTGTAAGGGATGGTTATATTGGTGTAAATAACGCCGAATGGAAATGTTTGAGTGGTAACTGTACAAACTCAGCATATAGTCATACAACAAGTACTTATAAAGCTAGTAATTTCTGTAATATCAATAATGGTGACTGTACCATAACCCTAGGAGTTAACTGGCAGGCTATACCAAAAAAGACCGTATACATAACAGCACCAAGTGGATTATATTGCCGTACAAGTACTAGTTATGATTCAACTGGTAAAGTAGCTTATAGCTGCGGTACAGCATTAGTTGTCGATGCTGAAGCAATAAATGGTTGGTATTACTACCGAGATAATGATTGTTATCTATCAGGAGAGTGGGTATCAGAAACTAAGGGAAGTTGCTATCAAGCACCATCTACCACAACAATGTATACAACTGCTAAAAATGGCCTTAACTGTCGTAGCGGAGCCGGTTACTCGTATTCAACTGTAACAACCCATAGCTGTGGTACAAGATTAACAGTTGAAGCAGAAAGTACTAACGGTTGGTATTATGATACAACAAATAAATGCTATGTACCAAATGGTTATTTATCTTCATCGACACCAAGCTGTAAACAGACTTGCAGATGTAGCTACACATGGAAAAGTCAACCTTATGTCGGCGGATCTCAAACAGTTAATATCTGTAGTTCTGAAGAAAGAGTTTGTAGTACTAATCATGCTAAATACACTGACTGTGAAGGAGTAAATGGCGTAGTAAGATACAAAGAATGGTATGAAGTATGCAGTTAAAGAATGATATGAGGAATAAAATATGAAAAGAAATAAAATACTTTATATTATATTAATAATTATAATAATAGCCATAATAGCAACATCATGTATTTATTTTAGTGCCAAAAAAGAAATAGATATCACTGGATATTGGAACTATGACTCTTGTGAAAGTTATGAAGGAAATAAATTAACTAGTGAAATAACAGGAATAAATGCCGAACACATAGTTTTAAATGATGGTAAAATAGAAAAATGTATTAGTACAAGCAATGGTCAAAATAATTGTACTTTAGGAACATATACAATAGACGAAAAGTATATTAATATTAAGTCAAGTAATTATGCTTTTTATGGAAAATATGCCTATACTGTAAAAGCTGGAAAACTAATATTAACAAAGACTGTTGAAAATAATAAATACATATGTAAATTTAAAAGAGCAGAAGGTTAAAACTTCTTGCTCTTTTACTTTATTTAATATATAATTTAATTATGGTAGGTGATATAAAAATGAAAAAGTTATCAAATAAAGGCTTTACTCTAATTGAACTATTAGCTACGATATTAATAATTGGTGTAGTCTTAGGACTTACCGCTTATGGCGTTATTAGTTCAGTAAATAAAGCTAAAGATCAAAGTGTAACACTTTCTATTAAAAATATTAAAGAGTCCGCACGAACATATTCTGGAGAATATACTGACGATACTTGGAAAAAGTCTAATACTTCAAATAATATTTATTTCTGTGTTACAATCGAAGAATTAATAAATAAAGGTTTATTAGATGAAAAGGCTACTTCAGTCGAAGACAAAAATATTAAGTTAAATGATTTTATCGCTGTAACAAAAGATAATATCACCAAAGTAATAACTAAAGAAGAAGTATTAACAAGTAGTACTGTAAATGAAGAAGCTTATGAGTATTGTACTGGTAATTTAAAACCTGAAGATATAGTAAAAGTACCAAGTTTAAAGAATAGTAAAACATATACTGATACGATAACTTCAGAATATGAAGATGCTGTATTTAGAACAAGAGATGGTGAAACACCAAATATAACTAAAAGAGAATGTGGCTATAGTAAAACTTCCGGAGGTAACTATACATGGAATAATACTACGGACAATAATTGTACTTTCTCCGGATTAAAACAAAATGATACTTATTATATTAAAGTATGTATGACTTCTAAATATGGATCTGTTGCTTGTACTAATCCATCAAAAATGACTACTAAATCAGTTTTAGTACCAACAATAGCTAAAAGTACGGATACAAGTATCAAGATAACTTATAACGATACAAATATAATTGATGGTAATGGTCAGCATTATTTCAAATCAAGTATAAGTGCTGTATCAGATAAGGCAGTAGTAAACTGCAGTATTACTAATGAAGATGGATCATGTAATGGTACATCTACAACAACTATTGAAAAGGATATTTTATATAAAGTATCAGATAAAGAAGTAGTATTAACCTATAGTCAAAGTGGTACCATCACCATAAATGCCGAGACTAGAGATAGAAGTGATAATAGTAAGAGCGCTTCAAAAACATTTAGTTCCTATAAGATTACTTTTAATAAAGGTAATGCTGATACAATAAATAATCAAACAAATAATATTGAAAAAATATGTATTGCTAATAAAAGAGCATCATGTAATATAACTTCACCAACTATTGAGAAAAAGAATTATAATATCTTAGGTTGGAATACAAGTAGTAGTGCTACTTCAAGCGCATGGAGCGCTAATACTTCGAAGAGTATAAATAAAGACGAAACATACTATCCAATAGTAAAACCTCAAACATTTACAATAAGTTATAACTCCAATGGTGGCTCTGGTACTATGTCTAGTCAAACTATAACATATGGTCAAAGTGCTACGATAAAAGCTAATACCTTTACTAAAACTGGTTATACTTTCATTGGCTGGACGACTAACTCTGATGGTAGTACTGACGATAAATATAACTGGACGGGCTTTAGTGGTACTTGGGTATATGGAAACGGACAGTATGGAATAACAAATAACCAATTAAAACTATATGCTAGATGGAGAAAAAACAAAGTAACTATTAAGTTTAGTGTTAACGGTGGAACATTAAAATCAGGATCTACTTTCTCAGTAGACTCAAATGGAATAATCAAAAATAATGGTAGTGACTTATTAATGACACTAAGTTACAACGATACAATTTCAAGTAATGGCCTACCGGACTATAATAATACCGGTTATGTAAATGTTGTAAGGGATGGTTATATTGGTGTAAATAACGCCGAATGGAAATGTTTGAGTGGTAACTGTACAAACTCAGCATATAGTCATACAACAAGTACTTATAAAGCTAGTGATTTCTGTAATATCAATAATGGTGACTGTACCATAACTCTTGGAGTTAACTGGGAAAGTTATAGCGTGATAAATGACTATAGATGTAATGGTAGTGATTATTATTACATTACTACCTGTCGTGGTACAAAATGTAATTACACCAGAAAAAATTGTGATTCTGTAACAGGAACAATAGCTTGGTCCTCTCTAAAATATTGTAGTACTGAAACTATAAATGGTGAGAGATGTCTAGGATCTGATACATACTATATTACAACCTGTACGGCAGCAATTTGTAAGTATACCAAGAAAAATGGTGCATCCGCTAGTGGCACAGTAGATAGATGTAATTTAAAATCAGCCTCATCATGTGTAACCACAAAGACTATGTATATAAATGCCGTAAGTGGTTTAAATTGTCGCACTGGCCCAGGAACAGCCTATGATGTAAAAACAGCATATTCATGTGGATTACCAGTAAAAGTAAATAAGAATCCAACAAATGGTTGGTATTATGTAACAGGTGATAGTTGCTATGCCTCTGGAGATTATTTGGTAGACAGTATTAGTAAAACCAATTGCTCAAGCGGTGGTTCTGGCGGCTCTGGCGGATCCGGTGACTCTGGAGGAAAAGGTTATTTAGGATCTTGCTGGTGTGATACCGATTCCGATTGCGGTGTAAGTGGTACTGAAATAAAGATATGGTGTGATAAAAAAATGAGGGCACCAAGCGGCATGCCAGGAAAATATCTATGTGCCTTCCATCCAAAGAATTCTGGTGGAAGAGGATACTGCATGTAATATATAAAAATACTAGCTAAAGAGCAAGAATCAAATATCTTGCTCTTTTACTTTATTTAGCATATAATTTAATTATGGTAGGCGATAAAAATGAAAGAAAAGAAGAAAACATTAATACTAATAATAATGACTATAGTTTTAATTATAGCAATAATAGTAACAACAATATTATATCTAGCAGAAGATAACAAAAATAGAAGCAACATAGAACTATATAATTTATGGTATATTTATAAGGAAGAAATAATAACAAATAACGAAATTATGGATACCCTTAATACAAATAATTATTACCTAGATATTACCCAAAAACAAATTACTATTTGTGATACAAATAAAGCCTGTATAAATATAAATTATACATACACTAACGATAATCTAAAAATAATAGATAATAATAAATATTTAAATGGAACCTATAAAGTAATAATAAAAGATACCACAATGATACTAGAAAAAATAGAAAACGAAGAAACAAAAACTTCTTTAAAATATTATTTTCAAAAGCCATTAGGATAAGATATGAATTATTTCATATTTTTTCTTTTTATTAATATATTTAATTAGAAAGAAGAGGAAAGAATATGATAAATAAGAAAAATTTATGGTTTTTAACATTATTTAGTTTAGTATTAGTACTATCAATTTATTATGTAACAATGCCAAGTGAGGTATTTGATAAAGATTTATCAGGTAAAGATGCTGAAATAGCCAATACAGAAATAAAAGAGTCGACAGTAGTCTCTTCCCTTAAAGTAGAAGACGATGCCGCGGTAAAGGAAAAGATAAATAGTTTAAAGGAAAAACTAACTGATAAAAGTGTAAGTACTGAAGATAAAAATAATTACTTTGAAGAATTAAAATTAATAAATAAAAATTCTTCCAAAGAAGAAACAATAGAAACCAAGATAAAAGAAATGTGTAATTGTGATAATTTTGTAAAGATAGATGGTGATAACATCAGGGTAGTATTAGATTCGGCTGATTCAAATGCCTCTAAAGCAAATGAAATAATGCGTTTAGTTCAAAAAGAATTTGATAATAAAATGTATATTTCGGTAAAATTTAATTAGATTAGATAAAAATACCCTCACTTTATTTTAAGGTATGAATACAATAATATGAAAGACATTAACCACCCTATGTACAAGGGAAGTGAGGTATTTATGAGTAAAGGTATATTAACCAAAAGAGAAAAAGAAGTATTTTCATTACTTGTGGATAATAAAAGTACTAAAGAGATCGCAGATATTTTAAATATTAGTGAAAAAACAGTTAGAAATCATATTTCTAATACTATGCAAAAACTATCGGTAAAAGGAAGAGCACAAGCAGTTGTAGAACTAATTAAACTTGGTGAAATATCATTATAAGCACAAATAGTGCTTTTTCTTTTTCTTAAGTCATTTATTTAATGATTAGTACATATATTTTACTAGGGTGATTGTTTATGCTAAAAAGAATGTCTATTAAAAAAATAATGGTATCTACTTCTGCAATTTTACTTTTATTAATAATATATCTAATACCAGATAATAGAAAAGAAATAGAACTAAAAAATAAAGATATTGAATATACCTACAATAATATTACAGATACTATATATTTAATAGATAAAAATGATTATGTATCAAGAACAAACATAGCAAGTTGTAATTGTAGTGATATTGATAAAGCCAAAGACTTAATTGATGGTCTTACAATAGGAGGAAAAAAATCGAATATCATTCCTAATGGTTTCAGGAGTATAATCCCACCAGATACTAGTATATTAGATATAAAGCTAGAGGATAAAGTATTAACAATAGATTTCTCTAAAGAATTTCTTGATGTATCAGAAGTAGAAGAAGAAAAAATGATCGAATCATTAATTTATACTTTAACTAGTATTAAAGGAATAGATAAAATAACAATAAAAGTAGAAGGTAAAATATTAACAAATCTTCCACATAGTAAAAAAATAATACCTTCCGTATTAGATCGAAGTTATGGTATAAATAAAGAATATGAACTAACAACAATTAATAATATTGATTCATACACTGTATATTATGTAAATAAATATAATGATAATAATTATTATGTACCAGTAACAAAATACGTAAATAGAGAAAATACAGAACCGGTAAAAGTAATAATTAAAGAGTTAAGTAGTTCTCCAATATATGAAACAAACTTAATGAGTCATTTAAATGCTGGCGTAATATTAAATGACTATGAATTAGATTATCATAATCTAAAACTAAATTTTAACGAATTATTATTAAATGATCCTGATAGTAATAAAATACTTGAAGAAGTTATATATACTATAGGATTATCTATGAATGACGTCTATAAAGATTTAGAAACAGTATCTTTCTACGTTAATAATAATGAGATATATACTTTGACATTAAGTGATCTAAAATAGAAATTATTATACAAAATATTTTCTTTCAATTGACTAATAAATCTCAAAATGATATACTTAATTAGAGAGTAGGGGATATCTATGAAAGAAAATAAAAAAGTAAAAATTATTGGAACTATTGTTGGTATAGTATTGTTTATAGTTTTAATCGCAGGATTTACTTATGCCTGGTTTACTTGGGAAAGCAGTAAGATAAGTGTTGGCGGTAATACGGCCTGCTTTGATATTAACTATACAGAAGGTAACTTAGTAACAGACGATATGTTACTCGTAGATGCTAGTAAATTAATAGCAAATAATAAAATAACAATTAAGAGAGGGATGGCTGTAACACAAATAGTTGCTAATAAAGATCCAAAATGTTCGAAATTAAAGGCTAAGTTATCAATCGTGTTACACGCTCGTACTGTAAATAGTGTATATTATACTAATGGAAAATGTGCTAATGCTCTTAACTACGTACTTGCCAGCTATGATTCTTCAAAAATAACCGAAGTTAGTGCAAGGGCGTTAGAAAATATGACTTTCGATATCATTGATACATATCCAGTTAATGCTTTTGGTGGAAGAACTATATTAGAGAAAGAACTTGCTGACGATGGAACAAAACAAGAGTATTTATTAATATTCTATATAGACGGTGACAAAGCTGACGATAATATTGACGGTCAAAAAATAGAAATAGATGCTGATGTATCTGCTATTCAAACAAGCTAAAAAATACTAGAAATAAAATCTAGTATTCTTTTTTTGAATTAGAAACAAATAAAAAAGCTCTCTTTCGAGAACTTAATATTTAAAGTGGTGTCCTGGTGGAGATTCGAACTCCAGACCGATCGCTTAGAAGGCGATTGCTCTATCCAGCTGAGCTACCAAGACATCAACATCAGACAATATAAATTATACAACATCATAAAAAAAATATCAACCTTTTTTTGAAAAAAATTGCAAAAAAATGATATTTAATATATAATTTAATTGTAGGTGAGCTATGAAAAAGAAAATAAACATCATATATTTACTATTTATGCTATTTTTAATACTCTTAAATTATATTACAAATAATAGTAATATCCTAATCTTAGTACTAAGTTCTAGTCTCAGTATATTACTATACAATACCTTTTCAGAATTAAATATAAATAGTACTCTAGAGAAATATAAAAATAAATACAAAGTATATAAGATAATAATTTTATTTATTAGTTTAATATTTATAATATTTTCAGCCTTATCATTCCTACTTGGAGGTATTATGCCTATTAAAGGTTTAAATATAATAAATATTCTTGGAGTACTATTTGCTCTAACAATAATGATAATCAAGATAACTAGTATATATCTAGAATATATTAAATATAAAAAACTAGGTAATAAACTCTTTAATATTTATCTGTTATTATTACTATTAGTTACTGCTATAACAAGTATACTTCTATATCAAGTATTTAAATTAAATGATTATATCAAAGTATTATTACTATACTCAGTAAATATTATAATATTTATTATCATAATGCTACTATTATATATCTTTATACTAAGAAAAAATAATATAAAAGTTAGAGAAAAATATAATTATAAAGAAATAATTAAAAATATATTTAATATAAATAAAAGTATAACTATCTATAATCTTATTAAAGAAAGTTATCTATATACTTCAATAATAATACTATATTATATTCTAATTAATAAATATAATTATAGTTATGAAAATACTAGTCTAACGATAATTAATGTATACTTCTATGGTATCTATTTTATAAAATATATTAGTTATATATTAAATAAACATCTTGAAGTAACTAGTACAAATTTTAGTAGTCAAATAATAAAAATATCAAATTATTTAATTAGTTTAACAATACTTTTAATGGTAATATCTGGTCCAATATGTAAATTATTATTTAATAACAATAACTTTTTATTTGATTTAATAATATTATTATTCTTTAATACACTATATAATTATGTAATGGAAACAAGTATAAATACTACAAATAATAAAATAAATAAGATATCTTTACTAAGTGGTCTAATAGTAAAATTAGTATTTGAAATACCACTTATTAATGCTAGTTATCGTATGGGGAGTAGTCTATACTTTGGAGATATATTATCTATTATAATAGGTATGACTACTAGTATAATTATCAGTTTAATATTTATAAATAAAAAACTAAAAATAAATATTTTAGATAGTTTCAGTAGTATTTTAAATATTATTTATGAAAATATAATATTATGCTTAATATTGGTATTATTTACTTTAATAGTAAAAGTAGAAAACACTAGTTTATTAAGTAGTATTTTAGTAATAATATTCTATATATTTATTACAATATTATTTTACATAGTAAAAAAAATACTAAAGAAAAAAGTGTGAGTTTATTGCACTTTTTTTTATATTATGATATCATTGTATTAGTAGAAAAGTAAGGTGAATATAGTGAAAAAAAGCAAACTATTTATGATTATTTCTTTAGGAGTATTAGTAGTATGCATAGTAGGCAGTACCTATGCTTTATATAGTATGGTATTATCTAAGAATGTAGGAGTAAATTCAACTACTCATGGACTAGCATATTATATTAATTATGTTAAAGGTACTGATATAACTTCAAGTACTTTGAGTCCTAGTACTACTTATGAAGGTGGAGCAAGTAGTAATATCGAGTTTTGGAAGAAGGATGACTCTTATGATATATATGGTAAAATAGAATTAACTGTTAATACTATAGGTACTAATTTAAAAAATAGTGCTGCTCTTAAATATGCTGTAGTAAATAATGGTAAGGTACTAAAACAAGGATCTTTAAAAGGTACTACATCTGGTTCAAAAATAACAATATTAAAAAATCTATATCTAGAGCAAACTAAACAAATATATACAGTATATGTATGGCTTGATAATAGTGAAGAACTAGGTAACATATCTAATGAATCTCTTAGTATATCAGTAGATTGTACTGCTAGTCTTCAAAAAGAACCAACAGCAGCAGATACTATTATTAATTTATATACTAGAGCCTCAAAAACAACAGTAACAAATAATAGTATTACATATAATACAGCACCTTCAGTATCACTTATG
>UROI01000024.1 GCA_900549325.1 uncultured Mycoplasmatota bacterium
AACATAAAAAAAATTAATAAAAAGTAATGACAAGTTACTTTGAATGTGTTATACTCCTGACTTTGACAGTTTTGAAAGAGTAAAAACTCTCTGTGCCTTACTTTATAAGGGCTTAGAGAGTTTTACTTTGCCTAAAAAAATGCGTATTATTTTTATTATTTTATCTGTTCGAAAATTTTTTTTAAATCTTTATATGTATTTATTTCATAATCGGTTCTAAAACCAAATAATTCATGTAAATCATCGGTCAAGTCTGTTCTTATATATTCAGGAATATATCCATCTCCTTTTGTTTCTAATACATTCATATTTCTTAAAGTATCTAATATTTGTGATGTAGTATATTTATAGTTTAATTTCTTTTCTAATAATCTATAGATAAATAATGAGATAAAGCAAGTCATAAAATGAGCTTTAATCCTATCTTCTCTAGATAGATTAATAGGCCTAGCAAGGAAGTCGCTTTTCATAATTCTAAATGATTCTTCAATTTCCCATCTACCTTTAACTATTTTGAATATCTCATTTATATCACCAACTAAATTAGTTGTAAGTGCATAATATCCATCATATTTTTCTTCTTCGTCTATCAATGATTGATTGATAGAGTAAGTTGTATTTTCAGCAATTTCTCCGTTATTTGTTGAGATAGTAGTTTCAACAAATCTTCTATAATCATTTTGATTTTTGCCTTTTCTTGTAACTTGATTTGATTCAATACTTTTCTTGGCTCTTTCAATTTGATTGTTTCTAATATTTCTATTATAATCAAAATATTTAAAACAAAATGTAACTATAAGATCTTGCTTTACTGATTTGGTTTCTGTCTGAATAATTTTATAAAATAATGTATCATAGTATTTTTCTTTTAAACTATCATTATTTTCTATATCTTCTAAATTATAAGTGTTTTTTAAGTCATTAGGTATTCGCCATTCTGATTTATCAAATATTTTATTTTTATCTTCTTCTTTTAATTTCTTTAAAGATTGTGTAATTACAAATCCACGATTATCTTTAATATTGAAATTTTTAATGTCATCAGATGCAAGCCCAGCATCAGTGCATAATATTATCTTAGAATCATCAAGTTTAAAATTATCAACAATTTTAGTTTCTTCAGGAATTAAAGTCTTTTGTTCATTCATATTACCAGGATAAATATTACAAGAAAGGGGTAGTCCGTCTCCATCCATAAATAGCCCCATACCAATAATTGGATTAGGTTTATGTTCTTTAGAAATACCATATTTTCTTAAATCATCTTCTTCATCAATTTCAAAGAAATAATTGGTGCAATCATAGTAAATAACTTTAGAATTTCTTTTTAATATATTTTTACTATTATTAAATAATTGTTCTTGTATATAGTCCATATTTTCAGCAATATAACTTAATGCTCTATATTCATCATGTAGCTTAAATTTTGGCTGTTCAATAAAATTTTGACATTGTTTAAATGTTTCTAATTTAGATGATGGATAAATAATCCTTGCATAAACTAAGTAGGATAGTATTTCATTTAAATCAAAATGAAATTGATATTTATCTTGAATGGTATCACAGATATTTTTAATATTTAGTTGATTATATAATTTTTCTAAAAATAAATATCCAACATTAAAAGAAGTTCTTGTATCTTTATCAATTATTTTTTTATTATTCTTCTTAATTAAAATCGTCTCACTATGGAAATGTTCTTCATTGTATTTTTTTACATAATCTTTTAACCATTCATTATAATCTTGATTACCAGCCATAATTTTAACATCTTCAAGATTACCAATTCGTTTAACTATTTTGGTAGAACGCTTTCCGTTTTTTGTATAATCTTTTATTATATAAAACAGAGTAGTATTTTTAGATTTAGAATAACTTAATCTCATAATATCACCTTTACTATCTAATATCATTATACAATAATACGAGATAATACGCAATAGTAAAATGATAAAAAAACTAGATTTTATCTAGGATTACAAGAATTTTAACTATAAAACTGTCAAACTAGGGCAACTTTATAGTTAACATCAGCTTCCAATAAAGAAAGTCTAATTTCTCTCATCATTTCGCTAATATTTTCTTCTGTTATTTTGCCGTAGCCCTTAATCTTATGAACCACATCTTGCAATCTATCGCTTAAATTCTCAAACATAAAATTATCACCTAATACATATTATACATTATTTTTTAAACTTTTTTAATAAAAAAGGTTGATTTTTTAATATTTTTTTAATATAATGTATATATATTCATTGCAGATGTGGTTCAACGATTAGAATTCGGCCTTGCCAAGGCTGAGACGGGGGTTTGACTCCCCTCATCTGCTCCATTAAAAATTCAAACACCATTTGGTGTTTTTTTTTATGGAGCATAGTGAGGGAGTCACCACCCGTCAGTCAAAACCATTCTCCAAATAAAAAAAGATTAATTATTACATTTTTTAAAATTAATAATATCCTCTCTTAAATTATTCCATCTAGCACATACAACATATCTATCACCTCTATTATTAGAGGTACCATCTATATTTCTTTTTTTAGGCCCTAGTGTCATACATGCAATATGTGGAGAAGTAAAATCTAAACATCTTTTCGATAAAACAAGATCATATATATCATATTTCATAATCCACACATAGTCATCAGGAGTTCCACTTATTAACGCATCGATATCAAAATTAGAGTTTCTTCCCCTAACAATAAATCTATCTACCATATCAACAATTATTTTAGTCTTATTAAAATACTCATTAAATATATCAATATCATTTTGATATAATTCTTTATATTCTGCACTACTAAGTAATTTAGAGAAATCTCTTTTTCCATCTTCCTTTAACATATAACCATAATGATAACTAAAATATTTATCTGCTATCTTATATGGAACACCAATATCACTTAAATACTTTTTAAATTCTTGTACTTGTTCTTGATGAATAGAATTATTATTACCACACTTTAAACTAACACTTTTAACATAATTTTTATACTTAATAAATATATCAGTTTTTTGAACCATCTTATTCTTCCAAGAAATAATAATTTCTTCATCATCAATTACTCCGCCAAATAGTTCCCTCAAAAAGGTTATAGACCTATCATCAATTTCATGTAAATACTTATTATTAAATAATTCTACAAAATCACGTTCATTTTACAATCACATCAATGGTAATTATATCATTAAAAAAGATGTAGGAAAACTGACATTTAAATTTACCAATTTCCTGCATTTTATTTTACCATTTACACTAATAATAAAAATGAAAACAAAGAATAAGATAATAAGTTCTAAAGCATCCCAATATGAAAAAAGCACCTATTTTCATATAAGTGCTTATCCCATATCCCGTTGAAATTAAATATGAAACAAAATCAAAAGTTATAAATTAATGTTTTTATTATTCAACTCGATTTTTATCTCCTCAATTATGTGTCCTATATTACCTTCTCCAGCATATTTATTCATATCAAAAAAGTTATCGTTTATATCAACCCATTCAAGTTTATTAACTTCTTCAACTAAGAATACATCTTTATTCAATATACCATAATATACTTCAATTGATTTGCCCATAGTAACATATTCAATATTCATAAAATGAATCAAAGAAATATCATCACAGTTAATATTTGTTTCTTCCCGCAACTCTCTATACGCTTCATTTAATCCATCATTTTCTTTATCAATTTTTCCACCAACTAAATTAAACATTCCTTTGTAAGGTTCTTTCGTCCTTTTACACATTAAAGTTCTATTTAAGTCTTTTTCAAAAACCACTATTACATTATATTTTTTCAATCTAACACCTCTATATTATTATAACATATCAACGATTAAATTTGATGTTTATTACAACTTTTTTTAAATATTCTTGATATGACTTATCTTCGCAAAAAACAAAACAGCCCTTTGACCCTCTAGTCAATAAAACGCGATAAGCATTTTTTATCAAAGTATCAACCTGTTTTTGTGCCTCAACATTATTTTCTTTAAACATTTTCTTTATCCCTTTAAACGAAGGATCAGCCGTACCATGAAAGTTATAATCAGCTATAACTTTATTATCAAATCTTAAATCTTTACCAATTAAAACACCTACATAATCAAATTCTAACCCTTGTACAGAATGTATGCATCCTGCTTCATTTATAGAATCATCAATCACAAATGTTTGCCCCTGACCAAGATTCCAACTAATTTCAAAATCATCAATCTTTATGTCGTGGTAATTTGTATTGTTTAACTCTTTTTTGTTCCAGTTCCAACAATATCCTGCAACCAATCTGGCCATACCATCCGTGTTCTTGTTTTTCACAAGTTCAAAAAGTTCTTTTGGAGTATCAATAACTCTAAAATCATAATTTATCCCTGTTTTATCAAAAAAATTGTTAATACCTAAAATGTAATCAACAAAATTAAGATAATCATTTGAGCCATTGCATCTAAATTGATAATCCAATGACATTTCAGTTATTTTACAATTCAAGTTTTTAGCAATATTTGATATATTCTCAATACTTCCTATATCATTTAAATGTACTTTTTGCAATTCATCTACAAAGAAGATTGAATTGCTAGATGCTTTAATAATTTCCTCTATTTGATTAACACCATAATTATTGAAAAGACCAGATTTTTCTGTCAAACAGTGTGCTTCATCTACTATCAAAACATCAATGCTATTTTCTTTAACATCAGTATAACTTCCTGAAGATTTAAAAAGAAAATCTATATTTGTCTTTTTTAATTCTCCTTTAAGTTTATAAGAATATATTACTCTAGGAGCGGTGTTTCTCGTTACATACTGGCATGTTTTACCGCAGTTAATTAACTTATTTAGCAAGTTAATTGCAATTATTGATTTGCCAGTACCCGGCCCACCTTTAACAATAATTACATTATTGTTATCATTTTTTATTATTGAAAAGATTTTATCATAAACCAAAACTTGTTGATCTATCAAATTAAAAAAGTCATTTTTATTAATAAGACTATTAATACTGTCTTGCAATTTTAATGATGGCTTTATTTTTGAGGAATCAACATTAATCATTATTTGCCCATTATCACCATCACTTAAATTAGACTCTATAAACTTTATCAATTTGTGATTATCGTCACTACCAAAGAAAGTCACATCTTTCATAAATGGTTTAAATTTTTTTTGCAATAAAACATCCTTATCTTGAAAATGATAGTTATGCATTAACAAGCATGATTTAACAACAACATCAGAACTTTGTATATATAAATTATAATCCTTCAAAATTTGTGTATATGACCAAACCTGATATCCAGGATGGACAACATTCTGCATTCCACCATTTAAAAAAGTTTTAACAATATAATCGCTATCCTCAACATCTTCTACATTACTCCATTGTTTAAACTCAAAGACCAAAAGTATCTGCTGATGAAATGAATTGTAACCTGACAAAATCAAATCGATTCTATTAGAGGTTAGTGGTAAATTATACTCTAGTGTAACAGTACAATTTGTAGCAATATTTGTATCAAGTAATATATTGAAAAAAAATTTCAAAGAATTATCCCATGATTCTCTTTCGGAATCAGCACTATATTTGTGCATTTTTTCTTTTAGCTTTTCATTAAGCATTAAAGATATATTATCAATGTCGTCACAAAATTTTTTTACACTGTTACTATAAACAATCATTTTTACCTCCTTTTTAGAATTTTACTCTTATCTACACAATTATAGGTCAAATATTCACCAGTTATAAATTTCGAATCATTAAACCTCATTAAAACTTGTTGATTAAAGTCATAACCCCATTTTTCATTAGTATAATTATTAATTTTTTGATAAGTACCTATACTCTTTAAATATTCAATGTACATTTCGTAAGAGTTAAATGTCATCAAAAAGTTATTTCTACATGCAGATAACGGATATAAACCAGCAAACTCTACAATTTTATCCATTTCTTCCAAACTAAATCTACCATTTAAATCGTTCGGTAAAAAGGTTTCGGAAAGATAATTTTTTCCGGGAACAGAAAATAAAATTTTTTCCGTCACTTGTCAATAAGCTTCTTGCTCTTTTCAAGGCAAGAACTGGATCTTTAACATGATGTAATACATAACTAAATATAATCAAATCAAATTGTCTTGTAAAATCATAATTCATAAAATCTGCATTAATAAATAAAGTATCATTTTTTCCAGTGAAAATTCTCGCCTGTGCATGACACACCATATCATCACTAATATCTAATCCCAATAAACTAGAATTATCAATTCTACTATCAATTTTAGAAATCAATTTACCAGTTCCACATCCTATATCAGCAATCGACATTCCGTTATGGATATTTGTAAACACCTCGTTAGTAATTGGATTTTTTATTCCATGATAAGTTACAAACCTTGATTTGTCATCCCAAGAATCAGCGATTTTTTTATTAAAAACATTCTCGACGCCAGAACGTTCTTTTGAATTTTCAAACTGCTCTATAAATAAATCAATTGTTTTTTCAACATCAGCACGATTTGGACAAAATCTTTGTAAACAATATTCATCTATAATATACATCAATTGATTGACAGCCGTATTTAAATCATCATTTATCAAAACATAATCATATGATTTTGCATCTTTCAAATTCTTTATATCATCCTCAATGCGTTTAACAGATCTATCATTTCTCCTGTTTTTTAATTCATCCACATTAGGTGGTAACACCAATACAAGTAACGTATCTGGATTGTGTTTTTTCATTTCAATTGCTCTATCAGGAGTTAATTGAAATATCGTTGGGACACTGGCATTAATATTATCAATGTCTTTTTCAAAACTACCATAATAATTTCCACCGTATTCTCTAACATTATGCATTAATCCATTATTTAAATATTCTAAAAATTTATCTAAAGTGAGAAAATAATAGTCAAATCCATTCTTTTCATGCTCACGAGGTTTCCTCGTTGTACAAGTGGTAAACTTTTGATAACCCCTATTTTTCATTAACACTTCTGTAATTGTACCTTTTCCTGAACCACTCGGTCCACTCAAAACTATATTCATACTCATCTCCCCCCAAGAATTATATTTAGTTTATCATATAAGTATCAAAAATACAATCAAATTTGCCAATTGTTGGAAATTTTTTAATTTTTGAAAATCTCGACAAGCATTTGACTAAAACTTATAATTACGGTATAATTAGTACATCAAATGCAAATGAATTTGTTCAAGAAGTGTGCTAAACCCGTTTAACAACTGCTCCATTGAAAAATCAAACACCATTTGGTGTTTTTTTTATGGAGTAAGATGAGGGGAGTCACCACCCGTCAGTCAAAACCATTTACAAAATATAGAACTCAAACTATTTACTATTATTTTTAAAACTAACATAAACAAATAATAAATAATACCAAGATTACATATCCTTTGTAATCTCATCCCACTCTAATGTTTTCTTCTCAATATCCTTACTTACAATATCAATCTCTAACTTAATCAAATTAGCCTTATTAATATCCATATAAACATCTTCTTTTAAAAGTTCATTATTAAGATTACTAAGTCTCTCTTCTAATTCAAAAATATCTTTTTCTATCTTTTTAATCTCTTTATTCTTATCAAAAGTATCTACTCTTTTATCAGTATTCTTCTTCTTTTCTACCTTAACTTTATTATCATTACTTGCATTATTAATTCTAGTCTTCTCTAAATACTCACTATAACCATAATTATATAAAGTACTTCTGCCACCCTCCATAACAAGAAGTCTATTACAGACATTCTTAATAAGATATCTATCATGACTAACCATAATAATAGTACCCTTATAACTAATAAGCATCTTTTCAATAGTATCTTTACCAATAATATCCAAGTGATTAGTAGGTTCATCCAAAATAAGAACATTAGGTTTTTTATTCAAAATCTTACATAAACTAACTCTAACCTTTTCACCACCAGATAAATCTCTAATCTTCTTAAAGACATCTTCTCCACTAAACTCAAAAGCTCCAAGTAGTGTTCTAATCTCATTCGGAGTAAGCCTAGGAAACTCCTTATCAATCTCTTCATAAATAGAATTATCATAATTAAGATTATCTAAAGCTTGTGAAAAATAACCAATATTAACTCTATCACCAAAAGTAAACTTACCACCAAGTGCTGGAACCTCACCCATAATAGTCTTAAGAAGTGTACTCTTACCAATGCCATTTTCTCCAATAATACCAAGCTTGTCTCCTCTTTCCACATCAAAAGATAACTTACATAACTCTCTATCATAACCAATAGAAAGATTTTTAACCTTAAGAACATCTCTGTAACTATTCATTTCAGGACTAAAATTAATCTTAAAAGACTTCGTATTAGCCTTATCAGGTTTATCAATTAATACCATTCTTTCAATCTGTTTTAACTTCGACATTGCCATGCCAGCTTTAGTAGGTTTATACCTAAATCTATCCGCAATATCCTGTAGTCTCTTAATCTCTTGTTGTTGTCTTTCATAATCTTTAAGATTTCTTATATAATCCTCTTCCTTCTTCTTAACAAAATAAGAATAATTACCACTATACCTAGTTAAAGTACCATACTCAATATCATATATTACATTGCAGACATTATCCAAAAACATTCTATCATGACTAACCAAAATAATAGAACCCTTGTAGCCATTTAAGTATTCCTCAAGCCACTCTATAGCCTTAATATCCAAATGATTCGTAGGTTCATCTAAGATAAGTAAATCAGGTTTTGATAGAAGAAGTCTAATCAAAGATAACTTTGTAAGTTGACCACCAGAAAACTCATTCAAATACTTCTCTTTATCTTTATCACTAAAATCAAACTTATTTAAAATAACCTCTATTTCTTTCTTATACTTATAACCACCCATATATTCATATCTAGATAAAAGTTCATTATATTTATTTAAAATCTTTTCATCATAATTAGTAGTCATCTCATTCTCTAAAACATTAAGTTTCTTTTCAATATCAAGAATATCTTTAAAAGCACTCTTAATATAATCTATCATTTTCATATCAAGGTTATAACCATCATTCTGTTTAACATAACCAATATTAAAATCTTCTGAAGAAATAATATCTACTTCTTCATAACCACTGGTAATTTCATACTCACCTACAATAGCCTTAAGTAAAGTTGTTTTACCACAGCCATTTCTACCTACAATACCAATTTTTTCATTATCTTTAACACAAAAATTAATATCTTCAAGTACTGTATTATTACCAAGAGTAACACTACCATGACTAATTTTATAATACATAACATCACCTGCACTACTAATATTTTATCATATAAATAAAAAGAACTAAATACTTTTATTAGTTCTTGTTTTAACAGTTCACACTTCGTTGCTCACTGCTAGTTAAAGTCATAAGTCTTTAACTAGATTTTTGAAGCCTTATTGTCTTCAAAAATAATATATTATTTTATTCAATATATCCAAAGCCAGTAACTACACTACGGCCTTTGCCACCATTAATAAGTTGTCCGTATATATTTAATGGGTGATTAATCATTTTTCCATTAACTACTAAACTACTTGAAGCACCACCATCCAAGTTACCAGCAGTATATGCTCCGTACTTCTTTAATGTTTCAGCTACTTCGTATATAGTAGGTCCTTTACTATGTACGCCTTCAGTTACAAGAAATAATACTATACCATCTTTTCTTTGAGCAATAGCTACTCTCGCAGCTCCACCATAACCACCCGCAGATTCTTCCTTAGGTACAATTATTTCTCCATCTTCTATTAAGAATGGTCCAAATTCTAGAGCATCACGAATTCCTATAGCTATAGCTTCTTCTCCTGTACCTTCCATAAGTACAAGTTCATTATCATAATTAAATCCTACTAATTTAGAATTACCTTTACTATTCCAGGTAATTTTACCATCTTCAATAACATATCCCATTGGAATATCCGAACCAGTACCAAAGTCTTGAAAGCCTCCACCATTAATACATACTTTACCATTATATCTCTTACAAATATCAATAACCGTTTGTTGTCCTGTATTATTTCTATTAAACCATTTAGAACTAACAAGTTTAACTTTTGCAGGATCATAGATAGCAACTAAATAAGCATCATACTTATTTATTTTAATATTAATAAGTTTATAACCATCTGTCTCATTATCTTTTTCTAATATTTCTTTTTCATAAATATCATTATCTAAACTATTTGATGGTACTTTATCAGAAATAATATTACTATCAATATCATTCATATAAGAAATATAATTTTTTCTAGAAGCCTCTTCATATAATGCACTCTTTCCATATAAAACACCAATTAATTTAAAGTTATTATTTAAAGATAAATAATTAACTATAGTTCCTTTAAATATAAATATTGACATCAAAAATATAATCATACATGATGTAAATGAAATACTAAATATTGCTAACTTCTTCATATATTATACCTCTACTTCAAAAGGATTATCCTTTGTACCTAATCCGTTTAATTTATAATTATTTTTAATACTAATCGTAGGAACAATGTTATGTAAATAATTAGTTTTAGAAATAAAATTATCAGTATTATAAATATAAACATCTTTTTCATCACTTGGAGTTATTAAATAATATCCCCATTTATTATTAACTAATTTTAAATCTTTTACACTAAGCATTCCCACTTTCGTAGAGACTATATTTTTATCAACATTATCATAACTATCAATGTACTTACCAATTTTCCATTCATTACTAATAAGCATATCTTTATAAGATAAACTATCTAAATAATCATTATTTAAATAATAAGCTATACTGCCTTCTTTATCTACATTAAATTCACTATTATCACCAAATACTTTAACACCAGATAAACCATTAACTAAAGCTAAATTAACTCTATTCTTATTAACTTCATAAACTATCCATAAATCATTATCTAGTTTAATATAACTACCAACGCTAAGACCAGTAGTATCCTCAGATACAATATATGGATTATCAATAGTACCATTACCTGATTTAATTATAGTACTACTATTTAATCTAATAACAGGTCTAACTCCATAAGCTTTATCATTACTATCATTAGTAATTTTATTACTATTAATTACAAAAGGTTTATTATCATATCTATTATTAAGCCAGTAATCTAAATTATTTAACAAATAACTATTACCATTATCATTAGAATTAATAATATCCTCTATACTAAGTAATCTAACATAATCTTTAGTATAAATATTTTTACATTCTACCTTTTCTATTTTAGATATAATATCATTACAATATGATACTCTATCTAGATATTTTTTATCAATACTACTTAAGAATATATCATTAACATACTTATTAACATCATAATTAACATTCTTTAAAATATTAATACTATTATCAGTAGTAACATCTAATGAACCATCTTTATTAATACTTATAATTCTCCATAAAATATTAGAAAAATATAAATAATTATTTGGATTTTCTCCCTTAAATATCTTAACATTTCCATCATAATAAATATCTTCTTCTTTTAAAGAAATATTATTACTAATATTATTTTTATTACTTAATTTATTACTTCCTATTAAATTAATTATAAAATATATTAATATACTAAGTATTAAAATCACACATATAAGTAATATTAAATAATATTTTTTATCTTTATTCTTTTTCATATAAATACTCCTATATAGATACCCTCTATTATTTATTATACTATATAATAATATTATTTCATATAAAATTATTAAAATTTAAGAAAAAATTAAGAACTAAAATATAAAATTAGTTCTCTATCTTTTGTTTAATAAAATTTTTAATATTCTCTTTTTTCTTAAATTCTCTTACTTCTTCATATACAATATCCGCAGTAATAACATCTAAATTATATTTTTTTGAAATAATATCACAAAAATAACTATAATAAATAATATTTTCAGATATATTAGTATAACTTTCTTCTACATTTGATCCAAGTATTTCAGTAGCTACATCTAAGACATTATTATTAATATATAAATCTTTTTTTGATACACAAATACCACTTGGAATAATAATTAAATTTTCTTCTAAACTAACTATACAAAATGGTCTACCAGTAACAATATCAATATAATGACTAAGATTTTCATTACCACCTATTTTATCTAAATATAATTCATATGGAATATCTATTTTATTTTTAATAAAAACTTCTATTCCATTTAGCATAGTTCTATTCCAATATTCCACTCCATGAACGTTTAAACTATAACCACAGTTTTTTTCAGATTCAAACATAAAAATCACCTTCCTGTATAATTAGTATATCAAATAGAAATTTAAAAAACAACAAAATAATAATACTAATTAGTATATTTATAACTATTATTATAATTACTCATACTATTAAAGTATTTTTGATAAGAAATATAATTATTCTTATATAAATAGTTTGTCTTTTTAATATTATTATTTCTTCTTCTTTTATTACTACTTTTTATTCTAATAATTGTTTTATTATTTCTAATATAAAACATATAGCCAATATACTCAAATCCATGATAACTATCATATATATTAGTTTTATTTTTATTAATATTTAATTTATACTCTTTATTTAAAATAAATTCTATTTCTTTTAGTGCTTTCTTTAATTTATTCTTATCATTAGATATAATAATATAATCGTCCATATATCTTACCATATACTTTAAATTTAAATTATGTATAATATAATGATCTAATTTATACAAATAAAATATAGATAATATTTGACTAGTCATATTACCTATAGGTAATCCTTTATTATATTCATATAATGGTAACTTATTTATTTCTTCACTTCTATTTTTATCTTTAATTAATAAATTATTTTTAACACTATTAATTACTTCATTAATATATTTTTCATTAGTACCATCTATTATACTACTTACTATTTTATCTTCTTCTTCATTCAGTTTATCTTTTAATAATTCTTTTAACACATCATGATCTATACTATAAAAATATTTACTAATATCTATTTTTAGTATATAAAATCTATCATATTTTTTATTTAATTCAATATATCTTTTTAGTAATTTAATAGCAAAATCATATCCCATATTCTTTCTAGTAGCACAATTTCTCATATCTAAATATTTATTTAATCTATGTAACAATATAAATCTAGCTACATAATGATTAATAATCTTATCTTTCATATTTAAACTCATAACTATTCTATATTTAGGACTATTAATAGTAAATATATTATATCTTTTAATTTTATAATTATTATTCTCAATTATATTCTTAATATCATAAATATTTTCTATCTTATTCATCTCAAAATTATAAACTTTATTCTTATTTTTAGTATTAACACTTACTTCTTTTTCATAAATATCTATTATATCACTAACACTTACTTTCACTCTTAATCCATCCATATATCATTTTAGTAATAGAAAGTAAATTATTACTTAATTTTTCACAAACTTTATTATTAATATATTTATTCTTTAAACATCTTTCTAAATAAAAATCCAACATACTAATCTTACTCAATATATCTTTATAGTATTCATTTTTATTATCACTATTATAATTACATCTATATACTAAATATAATATATCATAACTAGTATTATATAATCTTTCTTTTATTACTTTATCTCTATTTGGAATATTAATAACTATATTATCTATACTATATATAAATAACTTAATATTTTTTACTATCTTAAAATCATTCATACATTTTCCTCAATCAAATCTAATAATTTACTAACTTCTTCTTCAGTCAAATTATTAACTTTATTTATAATCTTACTTACTCTATAATCTAAATCAATTTTCTTTTTACCTTTTTCTAGATAACATTTATATTTATTCTTATTACCATAAATCTTTTTATTTATATCTTCCATATTTTCTTTAACAATATAACTAACACTATTATTTTCTAATATATTAATAACTTTATTAATAGTATTAAGTGGAAAAACTACTTTTCCATTATTTATTTTATAATTACATAAATATGATAATACAATAGCATCATCATCAAAACATATATAAAACCCACCTGATTTTCTTAAAATTACACTATTCACTTCTTATACTCCTTTTTACTTCTAATAATATATCTTTTATATAAGACATATATAAATATTTATAATAATTATTTACTTCATAGTTATTTATACTAAGTATTTCTAAATTATCTAATACTATAAAATTAATACTATATTTTTTTAATAAATATAACTTATTATCAAAATTAATATAATCTAATATTCTCTTATCCTTATCAAAACAATAATAATTTTTATTTTTCATTATTAATACTATATAATCTTTATATATATTCTTAGTAAATTCATATCTATTTATCATACTCATAATTTCTACCCCATTTTATTCCATAAAAAATAGTGCTAATATAGGCACAAAGAAAATGATTCAATTTCTTGAATTATTTTCTATAAAAGCCTATACTAGCACTTTTATTAATAATATCTATAGTTCTAGGTATACCCGTAGATATAATCCATCTATAGTTTAACATTTAGAGATAAATATCTCAAGGATAATTTCTGTCCTTTAAAGCCCTGTCATACTAAGCCTTAGCCTAGTAGAAACCCACTACATAAAGGGCTGGAGCGACCCCGTTAGCATTATACACATTGTTGTTGTTGTTCACATTGCCCGTCGAATTCACATTCCACGCATTGTTCGAAGAGCCAGAATTAGGGGTGTCGATCTTATTATGGAAATTACCCTATCAGGAATAAATCCTAGGGCGACTAACTTTCGTTACCGCCCTTGCACCTAACGGACTTCGCCCGTTTAAGGTGCCTATTATCAAGTTTTTCCTATCAAAGTTATTTCAAATTAATTGCTTACGCACTTAATTTGTACGGTTTGCTCGAAGTTCCATCTCCTGACTCCATTGCTAGATTAGAGGCTAGAGAAAGGACTGGAGCGACCCCGCTAGCATTATTCACACCGTTGCTGCGGTTCACATAGCCCGCCGAATACACATACCACGCATCGCACGAAGAGCCAGAACGAGGGGTTAATAACCATCCATAATTTGGTGCAATAATTGCTTTCATCCAGTTATTTGAGGTACAAGTTGAATCATTATAACTGTTCAAGGTTTGTGTACACTTACTAAAATCCGCTGCATAGCCATAATCACTTGGGTATGCTAATGCTATTTTGCCAGTCCATGTTGTTGGTCTTCCAGAAAGTACTGTTGTTCCTCTTTCATATCCATAAATTTGATTAGAATATATTTGATTTGTATTCCATCCACCAACATTCCATGTCTCTTCAGATATAAGTTCTCTTGTGGTATCATTTTTTATTCCTGTATTTGTAAAATCACAATCTACTGTTGCATTGCCTGAACCACTATAACATTTGCCTGAAGCACTATTGTAATATAAACTCTGCCCTAGATTGTTATCTTTAGAGTCTACTGTATAATAATTGCTTGGATTAAGTAGTTTCATTAATCTTGCTTTAGTCCAGTCATTTTTACCAAAATTGCTTTCTGCTCCTGTACTAGTGTTCTTGTTATCCCAAGAATATGTTCCTATTTGACTACCTCTTATTAGTTTTAATTTACCATCAAATACTCCTATTATTCGCCATGTTTCACATGTACTAGAT
>UROI01000025.1 GCA_900549325.1 uncultured Mycoplasmatota bacterium
CATTAATATTCTTAATAATATCAAATAGTTTTTTACCAGCATAATTATCTATTATAATTATTTCTTTCCTTGTTTTTGATTGTTTTTATTCAAGGTTTCAATTTGAAACCTTGAATAAATAGAAGAATATTCTTCTTTTGTTAATTGAAACATAAATCTTTCTGGAAATTTATTTATATGTCTTTTAACCGCTAAATTAAGTGATTTGGTTCCGTTTTTACAACCATATAATCTTGCTAAATCAGAATCTAACATTACTTGTTTTCCTCTAATTTCATATATCATATTTTCTATTTTCACATCATTTTTAACAATTACATTATTCATTTATTATGCCTCCTTGTATATAACCTTTTGAAGTCGAAAATTTCGACTTCAAAGAATTATATTCTTAGTTAGATTAAGCCTAATTCATAGTCTTAATCTAATATATCAACCATATCTATTATTATAAGCAGTGACTATATATTTTATTTTTATATAGTTATTTATATTGTTTTTAATCTTTCTAATAAATCTTTTATTATTTTAGTATCTTCTATTTTAGTTATTGCAAAACATTTCTTACCTAAATCTTTAAAGGATGCTCCAGAATGATATAACACTTTATTATCTATTACAATAAATCTATCATGAAATATATCGGTAGTAAATATACTAAGATTACTGTATTGTTTTTCATATTTTTCTTTTGCTGTATTATCTATATTTTCTGTATATACTTTAATGTTAACCTTAATATCTTTAATAATATTAAATAGTTCTCTTCCTGCATAATTATCAATAATTATTATTTCTTTTTTACTCTTAGATAATGTTTTTATAAGCAGATTATAAGCATCATATATTTGTCCTTCATAAAAAATATGATTATTTTCTTCTTCAGTGCTTAATTTATTTAGTATTAAGTCGATTTTACTATCGTGTTCTAATACTAATTTGTTAATATATTTTTGTTCTATTAAGTTATAATTAATATACTTTTTCATAGCAACAAAAGTATCCATTATAGCCATTGTCATAGAGGTTGCTAATTTACTTTTTAAAATAGTAGCAAGCATATATATACCTTGTTCTGTAAAAACTCTAGGATTTTTGTACTTACCACCTCGTTTTTCTATCTTTTGGTCGAAAATTTCGACCAAAAGATTATTACTTTCATCATCAGTAAGTTTAAAACAATATCTTTCAGGAAACTTTTCTATGTTATTTTTAACTGCTTCATTTATTCTTTTTGTTTCAACATTATAAAGTTTAGCCAAGTCAGAGTCTAACATTACCTGTTTTCCTCTAATTTCATATATCATATCTTCTATTTTTACATCATTTTTAACAATTACATTATTCATTTATTATGTCTCCTTTTTTGAAGTCGAAAATTTCGTACATCAAAGAATTATTTATTAAATCTTTCTCTTTATCATTGTCTTAGTGTTTATAATAATATAAATATTAACTTGTGTCAATGTATTATTTTAAATTTAAATATATATTCATGGCTTATATATAATAGACTTTATTTTGAGACTAAAGTTAGGCTCAAAATAACACTATGAGACCTTGGCTCATAGTGAAAGGAATAAAAAAATAATATATTTATATAGATATTTATCTATTTTTATGATAGAATTAATATTAGTGATGAGGTGTAAGTATGAATAATAAACAAAATAATAAGATAACAAGTAGAGATGTAGATTTTGCTAAATGGTATACTGATGTAGTAATGGCCGCTAAACTAAGTAGTTATTCTAATACTAAAGGATGTATGGTAATAGAACCTAATGGCTATGCTATATGGGAAAATATGCAAAAAGTATTGGATGGTATGTTTAAAGAAACAGGACATAGAAATGTATATATGCCTTTATTAATACCAGAGAATCTACTAAAAAAAGAAGGAGAATTAGTAAAAGGATTTGCTCCTGAAGTAGCATGGGTTACTGAAGGTGGTAATAAAAAATTAGATGAAAGACTATGTATTAGACCTACATCGGAGACAGTATTTTCTGATTACTATGCTAGTACTGTTAAATCTTATAGAGATTTACCTAAATTATATAATCAGTGGTGTAGTGTATTAAGATGGGAAAAAGAAACTAGACCATTCTTAAGAAGTAGAGAATTCTTATGGCAAGAAGGACATACTATTCATGAAACTAAAGAAGAAGCAGAAGCAGAAACATTAAATATGCTAAATATTTATAATAAGTTCTTTCATGATTACTTAGCTATTCCTAGTATCGTAGGGAGAAAGACAGAGAAAGAAAAGTTTGCAGGAGCAGAATATACATATACAGTAGAAGCACTTATGTATAATGGAGTAGCTCTTCAATCAGGTACTAGTCATTTCTTTGGACAAAAGTTTTCTAAAGCCTATGATATAAAATATTTAAATAGAGAAAATAAATTAGATTATCCATATCAAACTTCTTGGGGAGTAAGTACTAGAATGATGGGAGCTTTAATAATGGTTCATTCTGATGACTACGGACTTGTATTACCTCCTAGAATAGCTCCTAATAAAGTAGTTATTATTCCTATTAGTAGTGATTTAGAAATAACGAGTATGGCTAATGATTACTTAGATAAGTTAAAGAAAGAAGGAATAGAGGCTTATATTGACGATAGTGAGAAGTCTCCTGGATATAAGTTTGCTGAAGCCGAAGTACTTGGTATACCTGTTAGAATAGAAATAGGTAAGAGAGATCTAGAAAATAATGTTATTACTTTAGTAAGAAGAGATACTAGAGAGAAGATGCAAGTATTTACTAATACCGATATAGTACATGATGTTAAATTATTACTCGAAGATATTCAAAGAGATATGTATGATAGAGCTTTAAGAAGAAGAGAAGAAATGACTTATACTTGTACTGATATCGAAGACTTTAAAGACATTATTAATAATCATCCTGGTTTTGTTAAGGCTATGTGGTGTGGAGATACTGCTTGTGAAGAAAAAATAAAAGAAATTAGAGGATGTAAATCTAGATGCATTCCATTTGAAGAAGAACATTTAAGTGATAAGTGTATCGTATGTGGCAGGGAAGCTAAACACATGGTTGTTTGGGGTATTCAATATTAATATAGAACTATAGTCTTCATGTACTATAGTTTTTTATTGACAAACATAATAATCCTATAATAAAATTATTATAGGATGTGGTTATATGACAAAAGATGAATTATTGAATACCTTAAGAAAAAAGAATATCAATAATTATAATGATAAAATTTTAGATAGAAATGAATATATCTTGAAGCTACTATTAACTTTAGATGATAGTTTAGTTAAAATAGGTATCGATATTATTAATTTATATGAAGATGATATACTTGCTTCAGAAGCAATTGATATATTAAGAAGGCATCCTAATATGAATGTAATAAGATGTTTGACTAATGAGACTTCTATTAAAGGTAATGTATCGTTAGAAGGTGCCGAAATATTATGTGGTTCTAAAGAAGCATTTAATGCTTCTTGTTGGTGTGATATACTATGCAATGAGACTGCTATTAAAAGTGGTATAGCTTTAGAAGGAACTAAGATAATTAATCATTCTAAGAAATGGTATAATGCCTACTATGGAAGATATCCTCTAACTGATATAAATGTTATTAATGCTGGTTATTCTTTAATCGGAGCCAATATTATTAATAATTCGGATAAAGAATATAAAGCATTATTTGCTAGTATGGCTTTATGTAGTGAATATCTACTTAGTACTGGTAATGTAGTAAACATAGCGGAAAAAATTAATACTTCTAGCGACTGGAAAATGGCCTGTGAAATACTAGATAAGTATTTAATAAATGATAAAATAAATCTTAAAGAAGATACTTTATATAAAGATGAATCTTATTCATTACTTACAAATAATATGGTAAGAAGAAGAGTTAAATATTAAAAGACTTGAAAAACAAAAGACTTGAAAAACAAGTCTTTTTATGGTATACTAATGCCAGTTTTTGGGGTGATATAATGGAATTTAATAATGAAAAATTTAAAAATACTTCCTTTGTTATTGATAAGGAAAAGAAAATAGAAGGAAGGATAGCTTCGGATATTAAACCTTGGCTTAAGTTTTATGATGTTGATGTAGAAAAGTATACAGATGAAAAGACAGCATATTTAAATACTGATATGAATGTATATGATTACTTTTTAGCAGTTACCAAACAATATGGTAATGCTTTAATGATACCTTATTGCGGTAAAAACTACCATAGAGAAGATGTAATAACTGAAGTAGAAAAGTACATCAAAAGATTTAATAAAATGGGAATTAATAAAGGTGATATTGTTTCCTTTATGATGCTTAATAATCCTGATATTATTTTTATGTGGCTTGCCTTATCCAAGATAGGTGCAATAACTAATCTAATTAAGTTTGATGAAGCAGAAGAGAGAATTAGAGATATATTAAATAAAACAGAATCTAAATATTTCTTTATTTCTGATGTACCGCTTATTACTGAAAAAGTAAGTAAGGGAATAGTGGGTACAAATAATTTAGAAAAAATAATATGTATATCTTTATTTGAAAGTTTATCAGGTCTTCAGAAAGTTAGTATGCTAATAGATAATATTAAAGATAAAGATGAAAAAGATAGCATGTATAAAGAAATAAAATCTACGCTAGATAATATGAAAAAACAGCAAGCAGAATCAGATAGTTATAAGACTGATAATAGATTTATATCATTTAGTGAATGGAAGAGAAGTACGAAAGATGGTAAATTAATCAATAGACCTAATCCAAAAGGTAGTGAAATATCTACAATTGTATATACTGGTGGTACTACTGGTAACGCTAAAGGAGTTCCACTTACTAATTTAAATCTTACTAGTAGTGCTTATGGATTTAAACTTGGTGAATATGATTTTGATTTTGGAAAAAGTTCAATGAGTATTTTACCTCCATCAATAGCTTATTATTTCAATGCAACATATTGTCTTATGTGCTGCGGTGTTTCTACTAGACTAATTCCTTTCTTTACACCAGAAGGATATCCAAAGTTATTAAATAAATATAAACCTAATATATTTTTAGGTGGACCAATTCTATTTAATGAAATGGTTGACAGTGGTATAATAAAAGATACTTCATTTATAACTAGTCCAATATCCGGTGGAGATAAACTGGCAGTAGCTGAAGAAGAAAGAGCGAATAATTATATAAAAGAACATGGCGGTACTGCTGTTATTCATCAGGGATATGGAGAAAGTGAATGTACTGCTGCTGCTACATACGCTAAAACAAATGCTTATGCCCTGGGTAGTATTGGTATACCTTTTATAAATGTACTTGTTAGTATTTTTGATGAAGATAATAATGAAATACCATTTGGTGAAGGTAAAATAGGTGAGATATGTATAAGTGGACCTACTGTTATGGATGGCTACTATAAAGATAAAAAAGAAACAGAAGATGTATTAAAAAAACATAAAGATGGAAGAATGTGGCTTCATACTAAAGATTATGGTTATATGGATAATGATGGTAGAATATATCACTGTGGTAGAGCAAAAAGAATGATAACTAGACATGGAGATAAAGTATGGTTAACTGCAATTGAAGAAATTATCAAAACTCATCATAATGTTTATGATTGTTGTACTGTCAAAGGTAATGATGCAGTAGAAAGAGAAGTTCCGGTTTGTTATATTGTCTTCAATGATGATAGTAAAAAGGTAGAGACAGTTAAAGAACTTGATGATATGATAAAGGCTAAATTAAAGGAACTATATATACCAAAATATTATGTAAAAACTGATGAAATACCATTAACAGAAGTTAACAAAAAAGTAGACTTTGTTAAACTTGAAAAAATAGATATATTTGACAAAGATATTTACCAAATGAATGGTAATTTAATAGAACCAAAAAGAAGTAAAACAAAAATTAAAACATTTTAGAACATTCTAGGATGTTTTTTTCTGTATTCTATGATATAATTACTCTATAGATAGGAGAGAAGCAATATGTATAGTATTTGTTTTACAATAGCGGGGGTTATTTTTTCAATTTTATTGTTTGTTTTATATAATTTTAAATCTAATTTAAAACTACTAGAAAATAAAATATATTATGGTATAATTGTAACTACTATTATGGCAGGTCTTATTGAAATATATTCATTTATTTTAGTTAGAACTAGTGTTTTTATAAATTCAGTATTATATCTATTTTCATTAAAATCATTATTTTTATGTTTTCTAGTATGGATATATTTATTTACAGTATATACAGTAATAGTAACAATAAACTTAAAAAATAAGGATTATAGTAGATATAGATTAGCTATTATGATATCAATGGTTGTATTTATTATAGTATCATTAACCACTATGATTCTTCCAATAGATATAATTGAAACTGATGGCTTGTTATTACCTACTGGAGTAGGAGTAGATATAATTTATGTACTATCATTAATCTTATTTATAATTATGATATCAGTAATTATATCCAATAGAAGAAATCTAAAGAACAAGAAATATTATCCTATGTATTTTTTACTTGTTATACTTGGAATAATGATTATAGTACAAAAAATATTCCCTAGTTTGTTATTAATTAATTTCTCATTATCAATATTAATTTATATAATGTATTTCACTATAGAAAATCCAGATATTAAATTAATAAAAGATTTAAGTTATACCAGAAGAATGTTAGAAAAACAAAATGAAATGGTATCAGGTACTGTTAATAACTTAGCCATTAGTTTAAAGAATCCACTTATGGAAATAACTAATTTTAGTAGTAAGAAAATCAATAAAAAGGATGAGGTATCTTCACTTGAAGAAATTAAAAAGTTTCAAAAGTTATCACTTAATTTAGTAGATCAGATTAATAAGATAATGGATTTAACTAGAATAGAAAATAGACAGTTAAAAATAAAGAATAAGTTATATCAAACAGATAATTTAATTAATAGTATTAAAGATATTATTAATTTTAGAAATGTAGATGTTAATTATAATATAGATAATAATATACCTAAAGTATTATATGGTGATGATGATAATATTAAACAAACATTTACTTACTTAACAGAGTTTATTAATAATTATTTTGATAGATATGATTTAACTATTAATATATCTAAGATATCTGTAAGAAATAATTGTAAACTTATGTTTAGCATAATAGTAAATTATAAAAATACTAAGTTAGATTTTATAGAGAGAGATAATAAATGTATAATAGAAACCAACGCTTGGGAGTATGAATTATATAATAGATTAGTAGAACTTCAAAAAGGTACTTATGAAGTTAAGAAAGATAACTCTTCATTAATATTTAATTTCGCTTTATTCCAAAAAATTAAAGATAATAACGAAGTAGTAGAGGAAGAAGATATCAAGTATAATAATTATAGCGGTAAAAAGATATTGATAGCCTTAGATAATCATTTAGACATAAATAAGTTTACAGAATTACTTGTTAATTATAATGTTGATATTAGTACTTCAAGTAGTATAGAGGAACTTACAGAATTACTTAGAAGTGATAAAACATTTGATATAGTATTTTTATCTAATACTATATCAGGTATTGAAAACTATGATATTGCTACTAGTGAAGAAAGAAAAAGAACTATGACTAAGTTATCCCTAATAGCGGGATATAAATTACAAGTTATTATGGTAACACTTGAAGATTATAAAGATAGTGATACCGAATATATAAAGATGCCAATATCTAAAGTAAAACTTGATGATATAATGGTAAAATATCTAAGTGAAAAATAAAAAATAATTATTTACAAAGATATAGATATTTGCTATAATATATCTTGTGAGAAAGGATTGATATAAATGACAATAGCTGCGGTTATTATAGCTGTTTTGTTAATAGCAGTAGTATTATTACAAAGTGGTAAAGCTGAATCTGCCTCTCAAATAATTCAGGGTGGAAATTCAGATTTGTTTGCTAACAGGAAAGAGAGAGGATTCGAACTATTTATAACTAGACTTACTTATGTACTTGGGTTTTCTTTCTTTATATTATGTTTAATAATATCAATGTAGTTAAATAGAAATAGACTTAAGTAATTAAGTCTATTTTGTGTAATAGGAGGAATTATGAAAGAAAGAATAATAGAACTACTAAATGAAAATACTTCTCTTACAATTATGGAAATTAATGATAAATTACTTTTAAATACAATAGAGGAATATCAAAGACTAGAAAATACTTTAGATGAACTAGTTAGTGAAGGTATTTTATACTATAGTGAGAGAAAAAATAAGTATTTATTATTAGAAAATAGTCATTTAGTAAAAGGGGATTTAATTTTAAATGATAAAGGTTTTGGTTTTATTGAGATTGATAAAGATGCTAAAGATGTCTATGTCAATGAAAAAAATATAAATGGCGCACAAGATGGTGATACAGTATTATTTGAATATTTAAATAAGGATCCATTAAAACCTGAAGGTAAAATTATTAGAGTAATTAAAAGAAACTATGATCCTTTAGTAGGAGAAGTTATCTTAATAGATGGTGATTATTTTGTTAAGCCTGATAAAAAAGGTAAGAATATATATATACCAAGAGACTATTTAAATGGCGCTGTCGAAGGTCATAAAGTAGTTGTAGAACCTTTAAAAGAAGGTAATAGAGTAGGTAAAATTACTAAAATTATAGGTCATAAGAATGATGTTGGTGTAGATATTTTATCTTTTGTCTATGAATATAATTTTAATCCTGAGTTTCCTAAAGAAGTAATAGATGAGTTAGAAAGCATACCACAGTTTTTAAGCAGTAATGATATAAATGAAGGCTTAACTAGTGGTAGAAAAGACTTAAGAGATGAAATGATATTTACTATTGATGGAGCGGATACTAAAGATATAGATGACGCTATATCTATAAAGAAAATTAGTGCTAATGAATATATACTTGGCGTTCATATTGCAGATGTTTCTTATTATGTAAAAGAAGGTACTAAGATAGATGAAGAAGCATATTTTAGAGGTACTTCAGTATATCTAGTAGACAGAGTACTTCCAATGTTACCACATAAATTATCTAATGGTATATGTTCTCTTAATGAAAATGAAGATAGATTCGCTATGAGTTGTATTATGCATATTGATAGTAAGGGTAATGTTACTAAGTATGAGATTACTCCTTCAATAATAAGAAGTAGAAAGAAAATGACTTATGATAACGTTAATCTTATTCTTGAAGATAATATTATTCCTGATGGCTATGAAGAATTTGCTGATACTTTAATAGTAATGGAAGAATTATCTAAAATACTTAGAAAGAAAATGATTAATAGAGGTTATATTGAATTTGAATCTGATGAAGCTAAGATTATCGTTGATGAAAATTGTCATCCTATAGATATTAAAGCTAGAGAGCAAAGAACTGGTGAACAGTTAATAGAAAACTTTATGATTGCCGCAAATGAGACAGTAGCAGGGTCGATCTTTTACAAGAATTTACCTGGTATATATAGAGTACATGATAAACCTAATGAAAAGAGAATAGAAGAGTTTATTAAGTTCTTAAGTCTACATGGATATACTCCAGTAGGTAAGAGTAAGATAGAGACTCCTAAAGATTTGCAAAAGATATTAAATAGTTTAGAGAATGTACCAGAAGTTAAAGTATTACATGATATGGCTATTCGTAGTCAGGCTAAGGCTGTTTACTCGGATGTTAATATAGGACACTTTGGACTTGGAAGTAAGTGTTATAGTCATTTTACTTCTCCAATAAGAAGATATCCTGACTTAATACTTCATAGATTAATTAGAGAATATAACTATAATTATAGTGAAGATATAATAAATAAGAATAAAGAATATTTACCAGTGGCTACAGATCATTTAAGTATTAGAGAGCAGGAAGCCCAGAACTGCGAAAGAGACGTAGACAAGATGAAGAAAGCAGAATACATGATGGATCACATTGGTGAAGTATATGAAGGTATAATAAGTGGCGTCCAAGAATTTGGTTTCTTTGTGGAACTTGATAATACAGTCGAAGGATTAGTAAGAGTAGAGGATATCAAAGGAGATTACTTTATATATAACGCAGATTTAATGGCATTACTAGGTAAAAGAAGCAAGAGAAAATATGCTTTCGGTGATAAAGTAGTAGTAAAAGTTATTGGTGCTGATAAAGATAAGAGTACTATTGACTTTGAAATATATGAAGAAGGAAAAGATAAAAAGAAGAAGAAAAATGATACTAAAAAGTAAAAGGAGTCAAAAATGGAAAATAAAATAATAGAACTTTTGAGTATCAAGAAGAATAATAATTTAGGGGTTAAAGAGATAGCGGGTATCTTGGGTGAAGATAAGGAAGAAGTACATAATACTTTGAGATTACTAGGAAAAGAAGGAATAGTATATAAGAATAATAATGATAAATATATACTTGTTTCTAATACTAGTTTAAAGAAAGGTACTATTAAGATTACTGCTAGAAAAGGGGCTATTGTAGTACTTGATAATGGTACTGAGTATGATGTTGTCTATAAAGATAAAGGAAAACTAGCTCATAATGATACAGTACTAGTAGAACCTTATAATCAAAGAGGTATGGCTAAAGTAGTTAAGATAATTGATAGAAAGTATTATGACTATGTAGCAGAAGTAGTAAAAGAGGGTAAAAACTATGTGGCTAGATGTGATGGTAAGGCAGATGTATATTTAAAAGATATATACCCTCTTGGAACTAGGTTATTAATAAGTGGTGAATATAATACTGTTAAAGAAGTAATAGGACATAAAGATGATCCAGGAACAATAGAAAAAGAAACATTAGCTTTAAATGGCTTTCCTATTGATTTTAGTGATAAATATCTTGAAGAAGTTAGTAAAATAAAGATGTCTTTGAGTGAAGATGAAATTAATGAGGCCAAAAGAAATGGTTTAAAAGATCAGAGAAATATAACTTCAGTTACTATAGATGGTGATGATACTAAAGATTTTGATGATGCTGTTAGTTATCACAATAATACTATATATGTTCAAATTGCCGATCCTAATAGATATATTAAAGATAGAAGTGCTATGTGGGATGAGACCTTAGCAAGAGGCATTTCAGTATACTTTCCAGGATGTGCAAGTCCTATGCTGCATGAAAACTTATCTAATGGTATCTGCTCGCTAGTACCTGGAGAAGATAGATATGCCGTATCTATGAGTATTAAAATAGATAATTCTGGTAAGGTACTTAATTACAAAATAAATAGAGCAGTAATCAATAATAGAAAGAGAATGACTTATGAAGAAGTTAATAAGTATCTAGAAGACAATTTGGTACTTGACGGCTATGAAGATTATATAGATATGTTAGATGATTTATATAGTTCAGCGATGAAAGTAAAGAAAAAGATGCTTAATGAAGGTTTCCTAGAGTTTACTTCTGATGAAGTTAAGTTCTTCTTAGAAAATAATAACATTATTGATATTAAAGAAAGACATCAAGGTAAGGCTGAAGAGTTAATTGAATTTTTGATGTTACTTCATAATATGTGTATGACTGATTATTTTATGAAGAATAATTTACCATTTATATCTAGATTTCATGACAAACCAAATGACGAAAAGATATGTACCTGGATAAATTTACTTAAGAAAAAAGGATATAAAATTAATATTAATAAAAAGAAAGATTTCACTGCGGAAGATATCAAAGAAGTACAGAAAGCATATGCTGATTCTGACGAAAAAGTTATATATGATAAGATGGCTATTATGGGACAATCTAAAGCTAAATACTCATCATGCAATGTTGGACACTTTGCTTTAGGAATGGGAGCTTATTCTACTGGTACGTCTCCAATTAGAAGAATTGCTGATACTATAAATCAAAGAATATTAGAGGATGCTACTAGTAAAGGAGTAGATTATGCTAAAAGAAAGTGGGATAAAATTACTCCGCTTATAGCCAAAATAGCTACTTCTTCAGAACTTAGGGCTATTAAAGCTGAGAGAAAATTAGATGATATTAGAAAAGCTGAATTTATGAAACAATATGAAAAGCAATACTTTGATGTTATGGTCGCAGGTATTTATGATAATTATTTATTAGTATTATATCCTGATAAGATGGTATATGGTAAAGTATTCTTTAATAGAAGTTATTACCATGTTAATAAAGAGGGCTGCTCAATAGATGGTTATAAGGGAGAAAAGATTTTTATAGGAGATACTTTTAATGCTAAGTTATTAAGAGTTAATACAATGACTGGAGAAATAGTATTCTTTAAGGATACTAAAGTGGTAAAGGAGTTTTATGGTAATGAAGAAAAGAAGGGTAAAAAGAAGGTTAAAAGTAGGTAGACTGGTTCTTGTTATAGTACTTGGAATAGGACTAGCTATTGGTACTTATTTTGGTATAAAATATTTACTTAAAGGTAGTAATGATAAACCTATTAGTAAACCTAGTGAAGAAGAAAAAGAAAAGGTATATACTGCGAGTGTTATAACTGCAGGAGATAATTTAATTCATTCTAGTTTATATCAAGATGCTAATAAGAATGCTAATTATAATGGTTATGATTTTAAACCAATGTATGAACTAATTAAACCTATTGTTAGTAATTATGATATAAAATATTATAATCAAGAAACAATACTAGGAGGAACTGAACTAGGATTAAAGAGTTATCCAGTATTTAATTCTCCATACGAAGTAGGAGATGCAATGATTGATGCCGGATTTAATCTAGTAAGTCTAGCCACTAATCATACTATGGATAGTGGTGAAAAAGCAGTACTTAATTCAAGAAATTATTGGAATAGTAAATCTAATGTTCTTGCAGTAGGATCATACTCTAGTACTGAAGAGAGAAATGAAGTACATGTTGAAGAAGCTAATGGTATTACTTATACTATGCTTAATTATACTTATGGTACTAATGGTATTAGAGTTCCAAGTGGTAAGGAATATTTAGTTAATGTATGGCCTACTGATATTGATAATATTAATAATCCTGATGTTGATACTAAGTATCAAGAATATAAAAATACAGTAAAAGAAGATATAGATAGAGTAAGAGATAAAGTAGATGTTTTAATTGTGGCTATGCACTGGGGAGTAGAATATACTCATGAACCTACAAGATATGAAAAAGATATGGCTCAGTTCTTAAGTGATAATGGAGTAGATGTAATAATTGGTACACATCCCCATGTTATTCAGCCAGTTACTTATATTAATAATACACTAGTTATATATTCATTAGGTAACTTAATATCCGCTCAATATCAAAATCAAGATACTTGTACTAATTATAAATGTATGGTTGGTGCTATGACTGGTTTTAAGATTACTAAGACTGTTAAAGGTAATGATAAAACCATTAAAATTAGTGATGTTAGTACCGAACTTATTTATACTTATTATAAGAATTGGAGAAACTTTAAAGTAATACCATTCTCTAATGAAAAAATTAAAGATTATTTACCAAGTTATATGAAAACTTATGAAACATATAAAACTGTTATCCAAAAGTATGATAGTAATATGTATGTAGTTCCAGCATATGAATAGTAAATAATATATTGGGAAGACTATGTCTTCCTTTTAAAGAATAAAACGTACTGAAAGATTTTACAAAATATAGAAAAATCTTTCAGTAGGAATGTGAGGTTATATGAGTAGAAAAAGAAGAATAAATAAAAAGAAGTTATTAAGATTTATCTTTATCATAACCTTAATAATTTTACTTAGTGGTATTATTATATATAAACTTGGTAATAAAAATAATAATGTTAAAGATAATATTAAAGAAGAAGTAAAAGAAAATGATAAGATATCTCTTATTATGGTTGGAGATAATCTTATTCATGATAAGATATATAAAGAAGCAAGTAAGAATGCTAATTATAATGGTTATGATTTTAAACCAATGTATGAAAATATAAAAAAGATAGTTAGCAATTATGATATTGGCTATTACAATCAAGAGACAATACTTGGCGGTAGTGATATTGGAGTAAGTAGTTATCCATCTTTTAATTCACCATACGAAGTAGGAGATGATATGCTTGATGCTGGATTTAATCTAGTTAGTCTAGCTACTAATCATACTCTTGATAGAGGTGAGAAAGCAGTACTAAATTCAAGAAATTATTGGAATAATAAATCTAATGTTCTAGCGGTAGGATCATACTCTAGTACTGAAGAGAGAAATGAAGTACATATTCTTAAGAAGAATAATATTACTTATACAATGCTTAATTATACTTATGGTACTAATGGTATTAAAGTTCCCACTGGTAAAGAATACCTAGTTAATGTATGGCCTTGTACTGGTAATAATCCTGATACTGATACTAAATATCAAGAATATAAGAGCACAGTAAAAGAAGATATAAATAGAGTAAGAGATAAAGTAGATGTTTTAATTGTGGCTATGCACTGGGGTACTGAATATGAATTTACTCCAAATAAATATCAAGAAGATATGGCTCAGTTTCTAAGTGATAATGGAGTAGATATTATAATTGGTACACATCCACATGTAGTACAACCAATTACTTATATTAATAATACTTTAGTTATATATTCTTTGGGTAATTTTATATCCGCTCATGAAGTAGTTAATACTGCTAATAGAGTGGGACTTATGGTTAGTTTAGATATAGAGAAGAATAGTACTACTAATAAAATATCTATTAATAATTTAGAGAGCGAACTATTATATACTTATTATACTGGTAATTATACGGATTTTAAGGTAATACCTTTTTCAATAATAGATTCTAATTATTTATCTAATTATAAAGAAATATATACTAAATATAGTGATATAGTTAAATCTATGAATAGCAGTATTAAAGTAAAAGAATTAAATAACAATTAATATTATTTTCTAAATACTTATTGTAAAAAATAATTACTTATGGTAAAATTCTGTGTGTAAGGTAAATAGAAGTGATTTGCAGGATAAGCTTGAGTTAACTTGGTAAACTTTACTAAAAAGATCCCAAATAATTCAATGGTTTTATCCCAAATAATTCGCAAATATTCGATCCCAATTAATTCGCAAATCAACAGAATTATTATGAATAAAAAAATGTTATATAGTGTATTAACTGTATTATTAATAGCTATAGTGTCTGTAGGTATTACTTATGCATGGTTATCATGGAGTAGTAGTGTTAATATTGGAG
>UROI01000026.1 GCA_900549325.1 uncultured Mycoplasmatota bacterium
TTCCATTATTCGTGGGTTCGATTCCCACATTCCGTCCCAGATAGATAATTAACTAACTCGTTAAGGGTTAGTTTTTTTATTTTGTTCACTCTAGATCTAAGGTTCTAGAGTGTTTATTTGAGCCAAAGTATTGTCTCAAATAAATATCTATTATATATAAGGCATAATTATATACAAAGAAAAGAAAGAATATTTAAATTCCTTCTATTTGTTAAATTCTTCATTTAATTTATTTATATAGTATGTTCTCATATTATTAAGAATAGTATCTACCACTTCAAAAGATATCTCTCTTTCACTCTTATTAGTAGTATCAAACATATAAAAATTAATATTTTCTTTTTCTGCAAGCATCTTCATATTTAATAAAGAATTATTATATTCATTAACATTATCTTGACTTAAGAAAGTTCTTTTTTCTAGTGCTACATTAGCAGTATAATCTCTTCTTAAAGAAGTCAAACTATCAGTATAAGTTCCTATTACAATATCAATTTTATTTTTAATAATAGGTACATATTCATTTATATAATTATCATATTCTTCTTTAGATACCCCATTTTTACTATATAATCTATCCATCCAAATCATCCTATCAAATAATGATCTGTCTATTATTATAACATCATAGTTCTTATCTATTGTATCATTTAAATCATTTAAAACATATTTAGGTATCTCTGTATTTATTACGTTTTTATATTCATTCTTTAATCTTGGATATATTTCTTTCTTATATCTTTGGGAAGTAGTAAATTCTTCAAGTACTTTAGTATTAAATTTACCTTTTTTAAAGAAATCATATAAATTATTTATAAGCGTAGTCTTACCAGTTCTCGGAGTACCAGTAAATTCTATAACATATGTAAACTTATTATTTAATACTTTCATCATTTTATATATTTCTTGTTTTTTATAATGTAGTTTTATTAATTTACTATATTCTTCTTCCCTACCTTCAAATATTTTTCTTTCTAAGTCATCATGTTTATTATTATCAAAGACATCGTCAATTAATAATTTTAATCTAACAAACATTGGATAGTCTTTATCTTCATTACATATTAAACTATTATATACTTCTGTATAATACCATTTTTGTTTTTCATACCCTCTTTTAAATGCCGAAAAGTCTTTTTCTCCTCTAGTTTCAAAAATAATTCTCATATCTTCTAGATTACTTATTTTATCAGCACATACTATAGATTTATGTCTTAAATCTAAATTTTTTACAATATTTATAGTTTCTATTTTTCTCTCTTCCCAACTTAAACTTTTATCTTTTTCTGTATCTCCAAGTACTAAAGATACTATATCTTCATTAAATGCTTTTAACAAATCCTCTTTAGTATACTTAGTATCCTCAATTACATCATGAAGATATCCCGCAGCCACCACATTATCATCAAAACCATATTCAGTTAAAATATCGGCAACATTTATAGGATGTATTATCATTGGTTTTTCTTTATCCGATTTTCTTATTTGTCCTTTATGTGCATTGATTGCAAACTCTTTAGCCTTATCTTTTATATTCATATTTATTCCTCCTAAAAATATTGTATTACCAATTCAGGAAATATTAAGTCTTTTTAATTTAATACAAGGAAATATATTGTCTATTCTATATTTCTTTTATATTTAGTATTTTATTTAAAGTAAAATGTCTAATTGACCCTCTTAATTTACAAAAAGCCAAAACATAAACTTTATTTTCAAATTCAAATATATTTATTGGTATAATTTCTCTCTTTACTATTTTTCCTGATGAGCCAAGATAATCAATAAATATACTCTTCTTATTTTTTATACAATCATTTATTGTGTTTATTTTATCATCAGCAGCATTTACAACTACATTAATATCTTTATACTCCGATAACACTTTATTAATATTATAAATAGAATGAAGTTTCTTGTTTAGTTCTGTATAGTCTTTAATAAGTTTATCATTATCTGAAGTAGATATTTCATCTTGTACTTTATCTAATACTTCTAAATCATACTTATTAAAGTAATCTATATCAATCATATCATTCTTATTTATGTAGTAACCGCCTCCAGGACCCTTAAAAGATTCAATAATATATCCAGCCATTTCTAACTGTTCCTTATAATATCTAACCATTCTCTCAGTAACACCAAGTTCCTCACTTAATTCTTTGACTGAATATACTCTACCATTTGATAATAATTTTATCATTAAAATTGTATTAGTTATTTTACTCATAATTAGTCCCACCTAAAAGTATTATATAAAAAATAAGTACACATTTCAATACAAAAAAGAGAAACTATCCAAGTCTCTCTTTAATTAATTTATTTACTAAAGACATATCTGCTCTACCTTTAACTAAAGGTGATATATTCTTCATTATAAGGCCCATATCTTTTGAAGATGTAGGTTTTACCTCTTCAAATACCTTATCAATAGTTTTATTTAACTCTTCTAAAGACATCTCTTCAGGCATATAAGAACTAAGTATTTCTATTTCCTTCTTATTTTGAAGTACTAAGTCTTCTCTACCAGCGGCTTCAAATTGTTCTATTGCATCTTTTCTCATCTTAATCTGTTTAGAAATTACCTGAATAACATCATCATCAGTAAGTTCTTCCCTAGGATTAGGTTTAGCAAGTTGCATAGCACCTTTGATCATTCTAATTACTCCAAGTTTAAAACTATCTTTATTTTTCATTGCTTCTTTTAAATCATTATTAATTTTTTCCGCTAACATAATTCTATCTCCTTAGTAATTTCTTTTATTTTTTCTAGAATTAATAGTATTTTTCTTTTTTTCTTCTCTTTCTTTAAATCCTTTAGACTTAAATCCATCTGCTCTTTCCCTAGCTTTAGAGAGATTACCATTACGTGCTACTTGATTCTTAAATTTTCTTAAAGCAAATTCAACATCATTATTTCTAACACCAACGGTTATTTTAGTTCCTGCTGACATCTATATCCCTCCTTCCGCTTTACCAAGTAAGATTATAACATTATTTGACATAATTTACAAGAAGAAAAAAGTCTTTTTTTATAAAAACAGCCTATATTTTATCAAAAATCACACATTTTACCTTCACTTTTCCTTCTAATATAGCTTCCAAAGGCTTCACCTATATTAAAAATAATCTCAATAGTTTTATATATTGCATTCATCATCGTGGCAGTAAAACCTGCTCCGCCATCTATTTTTAACATCTCATTCTTATCTAATTCTCTCATCTTTTACCTCCTAATACATTACACTTTTCTGGATTAGAATAACCATTAAGTGTTCCCACTATAAAGGTTATTATCGTTCCAATAATCGTAGTAATTAAAACCGCATTAGCTCCACCATTAACTTTTAACATATCTTCTTTTCTTAATTCAATCATTTTGTACCTCCTAATTCCTTTAAATATTCTATTACCATTTTATCTTCTTTTAATAGTTTTAAGTTTAATACTAAATTATTATATTTATACTTATTATCAAGATTTATATTAAGAACTACTTCTTGATATGTATCATTTTTATCACTAAAGTATTCCTCACTGATACTCTTAATACTATACTTATATGTTTTCTTATTAATTATTAAAGTATCATTTAAAGTAATATACTTTGTCTCAGATATTGGTATATAACATTTTAAATAATAACTATTCTCTTCTTCAATAACAGTACCTTTAAAAAAGTAATATTCTTTATAATGAAATAACATACTTACTATAATTAAGGAAAGTGCACATATTATTAATATCATTATATAAATATATACTAAAGGTCTAATCTTTCTATTTAAAATAATTCTACTATCTATCATTATTCTTACCTCTTAATCTAATAACTTTATCATATAAATCAGTATCATTTTCTCTATGTGATACCACTATAAAGGTTTTATCTTGATATGTCCAAAATAAATTCTCTAAGATAATTCTCTCTAACTTAATATCAATCTGACTTAAACCTTCATCTATCATTATTATTTTACTATTTTTTAAAAGACCTCGGGCTAGTATTATTCTTTGTCTTTGACCCCCAGAAAGATTACTACCATTCTCTTCGGTAATATAATCATAACCTAATATATTATCTTTAATAATCTCATCTACATAAGTCATTTTACATACATTCAAAAAATCATTCTCTGAAATATTTCTATCAAGTATAATATTATTTCTAATACTATCTGTATATAACATTTCATTCTGTGAAATATATGTTATATTTCCTCTTATATCCGCTAAAGTATAATCATTAATATCATAACCATTAATAAATATTTGTCCCCTATCTACATCATAATACTTATAAATTAATTTTAATAAAGTAGACTTACCAATACCAGATTCACCAAGTATAAGTACTCTTTCTCCATTCTTAATAGATAAATTAACATTATTAAGAGGATAATACTTATTATTAAAAGTAAAAGATAAATTTCTAACTTCAATATTACCATTTAATTCTAGTTTATTATCTGAAATAATTTCTTTGTCCGCATCAAGTAAATCATTTACTCTTCTAATACTATTCTTAACAAAATGATACTCATTAAGTAAAGATATAAAATTATCAATTGGAGATAATATATAATTAAATAGTAGTGTTATAGTCAAATAATTACCCATAGTTAAATTATTCTTCATAATAAATCTAAAACAAATAAAATTAAGTACTAATAGTCCTAAATCACCAAGTAAACCTTTAAGTAATAAAAGAATATTATTAATTTTTTCACCATAATATGAAGTAGCAATTAACTTATTATAATCCTTCTCAAACTTTAATATAATATTATCTTGAATATTAAGATTTTTAATAGTTTCAAATGATTTAGTAGACTCTATTATATCATTATTAACTAGCTCATTATTCATCTGATTTTTAATATTAATTCTTTTTATTATTGGATTAAATATTAGTATAATTAATATATATATTATAAGCATAACAATAATTAACATAATAAATTCTCTCTTAATAAAATATATAATAATAAAAGATGTAATAAATACTATAATATCTAAAAATATCGTAACTATAATTCTAGATATAAATATTTTAAAGTGTGATAAATCATTAATTCTAGATAATACCTCACCCGAAGTCTTTCCTTGATAAAATGTGAAGGGAAGTAAAATAATATTACTAAATGTACTAAGAATGATACTAATATCTATTTTTTGATTTAAATAAATAATTAAGTAATTTCTAACATAATTACTAATATTTTTAAGTATATATAAGATAGAAAAGAATATCGTAATTATAATTAAATTATTTACTTCAGTATTTATTATCTTATCAAAAATAATTTGTGAATAAAAGGATGTTCCTATAGAATATAAAGTAATTAATAATGACAATATAGTTAAGAATACGATAATACCTTTATTATTAAATAATACTAGCCATATCATCTTCATTAATTTTTTATCACTAGTGATTACCGAGATAGGTTTTACTTTTTCAAAAAGCATTAAATAGCCTGTCCACACATTAGTAAAATCAAACATATCCATTGTAACCTTACCCACCGCAGGATCCATCATTAATACCTTATCTTCATATAACTTGTATATAACAACAAAATGCATATAATTCTTATTATTAAGCTGAACAATATATGGACATTTAACCTCCTTTATTTGACTGACATCACTTGCCTTATATGATTTAGCAATTAGTCCTAGTTTAGATGATGCCTCACTTAAATTATAAAAATTAGTCCCTTCTTTTGTTGTCTTAGTCATCTCTGTTAATCTATCTAAAGAAATATCACCTCCATAATAACGAATGATAGATAAAAGAGAAGCTGCTCCGCAATCCTTATTTCCTTCTTGTAGTACAATTAAATCTTTCTTCATTTTACTCCCTTCATACTTATATACAAGAAGTGATATTTGATTTTGCCATAATTTTGAAAATTTCTTCAAAAATATTTAATTATTACCAAAAATTATTAATTTATAATCAAAATAGATTATTTATAGCCAAAAAAAATATAACCTCAAAAAGTTATATTTTTAATAAATTACTTCAGGAGATAATTTAATACCCTTATCATTATCTACATATCTAAATATAAAATTAGAATCCTTATCAATATTATTTATATTAAATACCAAAATATAATCTTTATAATTAGAAGTATCTAATATATTATTTCTATACCCTATTCCAATGTCATTAAAATATAAATAAAATTTTTGACTTGGAACATACTTATTATTCTTACCCTCTAAAACAAAATGGTCTAAATCCAAAGAATATTTATTTACCTTACCAATTACACTAATCTTAAGTATTATATAACTATTATCTTTACTAATTCTCTTTCTATCAGTTAAATAACTATCAGTAACCTTAATATTAAATGTACTAGTACCAAGTACTTCACCCTCTTTTAAATTTCTATTAACAACATATTTATTAAAAGGAAATACCATAACTAAAATAAGTATTAAAGTACCAAGAATTATATTAATAAAAAATTTATTTTCTACATAATAATACTTAAGTTCTCTAAGAGTTCTTCTACCAGTTCTCTTTAGACCATTACTAGATACATCAATACTAACTTCTACTTCAGCACTATCTTCTTCACTAAGATTTAATTCTTTTAAATCCTTACTAAAATTAAACTTCTTAATATCAAATCCAAGTCCTCTTATTAAAGTAGGTATACATATAACAAATAATACATAAAAATTAGACCTTGCTATATCTCTATATAATCTAATTATTCTAGCACTAACAGTAGTAGTTTCTAAAGACCTAATACTTAAATATAAGTAAGTATATACTCCCGTACAAAGTATACTAACTATAATTAAAATAATATAATATAACCTAGGTTTATCTTTATATTTCATAAGATAAAATATAGAAATAGATAAACCTATAATAATAATTGGCGCTATATATATAAATGCATTAATATAATTAGAAGATAATATCTCCATATTCCCATTAGCGGTTATATAATCTTTAAAAAAATTAAGTACTGTACTAGCATTATATGTAATAATTGCCAGTAAAGCAAATAATATTAAATGTATTAATCTAAAATGTTTTATTAAAAAAGCATAAGGCCTTCTAAGTATCATATTCAAATCCTCCTATCATAATAAAATTATACAATAAAACTATAATTATATCAATACTTTTCCTTTCCAAGAAAGCCAAAGTCTTTCTTGGCAAATTATAGCCTACAAGTAGTCTATAATTTGTAAATATTATGATTTTTTATTAAAAATAGCATATAATGTATACAGAGAGAGAAAATAACCATAATAAAAATGGTTAACACCTATTTTCGTAAGGTGTTCTCCCCACATTGGTTTGTGGAACACTTCCTTAAGAGGCGCTCCATTTTACTTATTTCTTATGATTATAATTGTTTTTATTATCTAAGTAAACAATCTTTTATTATCTTTATAAAGTTCTATAACTAAAGATTTTATAAGACCTAAGTGTAAAAAACAATTGGACAATAATATACATTTTTAACCATATCTATTGCATTTTTTACTAAAATAACATATAATGTATATGTGAAGAGAAAATAGCCATAATAAAAATGGTTAACACCTATTTTCATAAGGTGTTTCTCTCTATAAAAATATATAGAGCACCCCCTGGGTGCCCTTTTTTCTATCTACGATTGCAACTATCTATTAAAAACAGTACAATTAGAGTAGTCCATGCAAAAGCAAGAACTAATTCCACTTACTAAAACCCCCTTTACAGATAGTTTTTTCAGCATGGCATCACCCCTTTCTTCTGATAAAATAAAAAAATATCCATAGGTACTAATTAAAACCAGTATTATATGCTAGTTTAAGTAATAGTCAATTAACTGACTATTTTTTTATAGAAAAAAATGATTTATCTTTCGAAATCATTTTTTTAAGTTTAGAGTTTTATTGCTAGTTTGTTCAAAGTTTAATTTTTGAAGTATTTCTAATTCTTTATTACTAAATCTATATTTATCAACTTGTTCTATATTTTGCATACCATATAATTTTGCTTTTTTTAATACAATTTCACTAAAATCTAATTGAGATAAATACTCGATTAGTTTTCTATTTGTATTTAACATTTTTCTTAGCGGATAAAACCTTTCATTATTATAACTAACCATTGTATCAAGAGTTATTTCACCCTTTAACTTAAAAACAATCCCATCATAATCAACATATTTATTAAACATTTGATGTGTTTCAGAATCTTCAAAATCAAATAATTGTAATTGTTGATTATCAATTGATAATTGTCCTAATGTGTAAGTGAAAAGGACAGTGTCAACCTTATCAAAGCCAATGCTAAATAATGAACTAACTAATACTTCAGTGCTTATTTTTTCCATACAAACCTCCATACACTCTATATTATATCATTAATTATGAAATTTTTAACGACAATTTGTTAAACAAATTAATATTTAACATAATAAAAACTATAATTTCTTATAGTTTTAATCTTTATATACAATCAATTGACCCTCTTTTAAATAAATATTATTGTTTTGACTAAGAAGTTTATTAATATTGCCACCAAGTAATCTATTAACAGAAAGTAAAGTATCATTATCCTTAGTTATATAATACTTAACATCTCTCTTAGGTACTAATATAGTCGTATTAGGATAAATATAATCATCTACATTAATGCCATTAAGTAATGCCAATAAATTATAATCAGTATTATATCTCCTTGCAATATTATATAAATTATCTCCTTTTTCAATAGTATAAATTTCAAAATACTCATTCATCGTAGGAACAATAATATTACTTCCTACTGCAAAGTTACTATTTTGATTTAAGTTTTTTAATATCTCTGGTGATACCCCATACCTTTTTGCTAAATTATCCAGCGTATCACCATTTTGTATTTTATAAATACCATACATAATTAAGTCCTCCCATATATAATATGATATCTATACCTATTTGTGAACAAGTTCTCCTTTAGGGCATCTATTCCCCCACGCATCAATTACCCTTTTATCTCTTAGCACCTCAATTATTTCACAGTTGTTAGAGCAGCCTCTACACTCAGTACCCTTAGTCTCATAAATAATATCCTCAATATCAAAAGAAAACTCAATTTCCTTCTGTTTCTTAGATAATATAGCTACTCCTAGAGCACCCATTAAATGGGAATTATTATCTACATAAATCTTCTCCCCAGTAATATCCTCAAAAGCCTTTACTACCCCAATATTTTTTGATACCCCGCCTTGAAACACAATCGGAGCCACTATCTTTTTACCTTTACCAACATTATTCAAATAATTATTAACAATAGCATAGCAAAGACCCGCTATTATATCTTCTTTTCTATGTCCCATTTGTGATTTATGAACCAAATCCGATTCTGCAAAAACAGTACATCTAGCAGCTATCTTTGTCGGTTTCTTACTAGTAATGGCAATATTACCAAACTCCTCTATTGGAATACCAAGTCTCTTAGCCTGACTAGATAAAAAAGATCCAGTCCCCGCCGCACATAAAGTATTCATAGCATAATCAGTAACAATACCATTATCAATAAGAATAATTTTAGAATCCTGTCCTCCTATTTCAAATATTGTTCTAACTTCCGGATAAATACTCATTGTTCCAATAGCATGAGCAGTAATCTCATTCTTAATAACACTAGCCCCAAGTATAGTTCCAATAAGTTTTCTCGCCGATCCTGTAGTGCCAACTCCAACCACTTTATATTCACTAAGATTAATCTTACTCTTAAGTTCTCTAACTACCCTTTTACTCGCAGTAATAGGACTACCTTCCGTATACAAATAAGAACTAGCTAGTATCTTATTATCTTCATCAATAATAACCCCTTTAGTAGATATACTACCAATATCAATACCCAAATAAACCTTCTTCATTTTTCACCTCATTCTAATTATATGAAATAAAAAATAAAAAAGATGTCGAATCTTATCTTTCCAACACCTTTATTTTACTTTTATCAAGTTCTAATTTTGAATAATTAACATCACACACATCAAGCATTCTCTTCGCTGCCATTACTCCATTACTTCTTGCATACTTATCATCCAAATAAATAATATCTTTTATCCCAACTTGTATTACTTCCTTAGCACATTCATTACAAGGAAACAAAGTAACATATAACTTAGCCCCTTCAAAATCCTTTATATTACCCCTATAATTAAGAATAGCATTTCTCTCAGCATGAACAACATACATATACTTAGTATTAAGTTCATCACCTTCTCTATCCCAAGGAAAGAACTTATCTTCATATCCATTAGGAGTACCATTATAACCAACAGATAATATTCTATTATCTGCACTTACTATACAAGCACCAACCTGTGTATTAGGATCCTTGCTTCTTTCAGAAGCCAAAATAGCTACTCCCATAAAAAACTCGTCCCAAGATAAATAATCTTTTCTTTGCTTATCAATATATTCCATAATAACCTCCAGTAGATATATTTTACCAAATTAAAGAGAAAAAATCTACATAATATAGATTAATTCAAAAATAATTGTTATAATATAGAAGAAGGTGATAATAAAAATGAAACAGAAATTATTAAACATATTAAAAAGTACTGGAGTACTAATATTAATGCTCCTATGGCCATCAGTAATATTTATTATATTCAATGTAGATATAAATAATATAACTAGTAAAGATTATGTAATCTATTATACTATATCAAGTTTAACATTAAGTATAATATTAATTACAATATATAGAAAAGATTTCTTTAAAGATTTAAAATCCTATTTCAAAAACTTTAAAAAGAACTTTGAAACATCATTTAAATATTGGCTAGCAGGTCTTGCAGTAATGTACATAAGTAATCTATTCATAACCTTTGTTCTAAACAAACAATTAGCGGGTAATGAAGAAACAGTAAGAAACTATTTAGTAACATTACCACTACTTATGACATTTGATGCCGCTATATGTGCTCCAATTAACGAAGAATTAACATTTCGAAAAAGTTTTAAAGAAATATTTCCAAGTAAATGGGTGTTTGTTATCATGAGTGGCTTAATATTTGGTTTATTACATGTTGCTAGTTATATAGAAACATTTAGTGATATCATATATTTAATACCATATTCAGCCTTAGGTATAGCCTTTGCCCTATTATATTATAAGACAGATAATATCTTCTCATCAATTACTATGCATAGTATCCATAATCTCCTAGCTACCATACTAGTCCTATTAGGAGCATCATTATGAAAAAGCTAATAAGATTCTTATTAATAATAATATTAATACTATCATTACTCATAATATATGCTAGATATGGAGGTACAAGAGGATTAATAACCAAAGAATACCCAATTGAAACCACTATTGATGATAGTTTTGATGGACTAAAAATAGTTCACTTTAGTGATTTACATTATCTTAGAATAACAAATAAAGAAACTACTCAAAGTATAATAGAAGAAATAAATCTATTAAATCCTGATATTGTAGTATTTACTGGAGATTTAATAGATAAAGACTATAAACCTAATGATAAAGATATAAGTAATTTAAAAGAATTACTTACTAGTATTAAAAGTAAATATGGTAAATACTCCGTACTAGGAGAACATGATATTAAAGTAGAAGATACTATTAAAGATATATATATAAGTAGTAACTTTACTCTATTAGATAATAGTTATGATATAATATATGGAAATAATAATAACAAACTATTCATAGGAGGACTAAGTAATAATCCCGATATAGATAAAGTAATGAATTACTTTACTGATAGTGAAGATATAAATTATAAAATAATACTAGTACATGAACCAGATTATATAGATACAATAACTTCTAAATATAACAACATAAACCTAGTATTAGCAGGACATTCTCATAATGGACAAATAAATATACCATATATAAAGAAACTATTACTACCTGAAGGTAGTAAAAAATACTATAATAATTATTATAAAGTAAATAATACCAATCTCTATATTTCTAGTGGATTAGGAGAATCAAAGATAAACTTTAGATTATTTAATAAACCATCCATAAACTTTTATAGAATAAATAAAATAGGAACTAAGTAATTAAACTAGCTCCTATTTATTTTTATACCAAATATTTTCATAAGTGAGACCTTAGGCTCACTTATGCCTCTTAAGACTTATTTATAAGGCTTAAGAGGATTACTTAAATAATCTCTTATATACATCCTCATAGTCTTCTACTAAGACAATATC
>UROI01000027.1 GCA_900549325.1 uncultured Mycoplasmatota bacterium
TTTGCGACAATTATTATAACTATTCAAAAGTTGCACTTGACTTTTTAATTAATAAACACAAGTTCAACTTTTATAATTTTTGACTAAATTGTCAAGTTCATTAATAAGTTTATCAGAGTCATCCCAAGTTTTAAGTTTAACCCCAGAAGCATACTTGTGACCTCCACCACCAAATTTAGTAGCAACATCATTAATGTATGGCCCAACCGACCTTATATTTGCTCTAATTAAATTACTCTTAATATCCTCAGTAAGAAATACCCATACAACAATTTCATTAACAAACTTTAAATCATTAATCATGTTTCCAGCAGCAGCACTATCTACACCAAATTCCTTTAACTTTCTATCTGTAATTTTAATATAAGCAACACCATTCTCTGTAAGAGTTAAATTTTGATAAATATATCCTTCGAATCTAATTTCAGAAATAGGTCTTTGATATAAAATTTTATATAAAGAAGTAAAATCTATATTAGTTTCTTCAAGTAATCTAGTAACTAAACTAAATGTTTTAGGAGATGTATAATCATGTAAGAATCTATCAGTATCACCAACAATTCCTAGATATAATTTTTCTCCTATCTCTTTATTTATTTCAATTTTATTATTAAATACAAATTCAAGTATTAGCTGACTAGTACTACAAGAGTCTTCATCAATTAATTCAATATTAGCAAATTTATCAATAATAGGATGATGATCTATCTTAATAACATATTCAAAATTATTAAGACTAACACCATCAATTCTTTTAATATCAGGAGTATCCAAAACAATAAGTAATCCTTTAGTAGTATCAACATTATCTATCTTTTCATTATTTCCAAAAAATCTAAATCTACTCGCAGGATTACCAACAGCATACACCTTCTTATTAGGAAAAGTTTTTAAAATTATTTCCTTAAGTGCAAACTGTGAACCTAAAGCATCAGGATCAGCCCCAATATGTCTTGCTATAACAATGGTATCATATTTTTTAATTACCTTAAATATTTGCTTATATATATTCATATTATCCTTGTAATACTAATGAATAAGTATCTTTAGCAATCATTAACTCTTCATTAGTAGGAATGATGTAAGCAGGAATAGTAGAATCATCAGTAGTAATCTTTCTTTCTTCTCCTCTAACATTGTTAGCTTCTTCATCTACTTTAATACCAAGTACTGCAAGTTTATCAAGAATTTCTTTTCTAGTACTGATAGAATTCTCACCAACACCAGCAGTAAATACGATAGCATCACATCCACCAAGAAGAACATAGTATTTAGCAATATATTCAACTATTCTCTTTACATACATTTCTTGTGCTAAAATACATCTTTCATTACCACTTTTAATACCTTCTTCAATATCTCTTGAATCACTAGATACACCACTTATTCCAAGTAGTCCACTTTGTTTATTAAGTACAGTATCCATTTCTCTAGGAGTCATACCAGTCTTTTCCATAGCATAAGTAACAACAGTAGCATCCATATCGCCACATCTTGAACCCATAATTAATCCAGCATTAGGAGTAAGACCCATTGAAGTATCAACACATTTACCATCTTTAACAGCACTAATTGAAGCACCATTACCAATATGACAAGTAATAAGCTTAGTATCATTTCTACCAAGTATTTCATTCATTCTTTGAGAAACATATTTATGACTAGTACCATGTGCACCATATTTTCTAATACCATACTCTTTATACCAAGCATAAGGTACAGCATACATGTATTCACATGGAGCCATAGTTTGATGGAAAGCTGTATCAAATACAACAGTTTGAACTGCATTAGGCATAACTTCTTTAGCGGCATTAATACCTACAATAGCAGCAGGATTATGTAAAGGAGCTAAACTAGATAATTCTTCTATTTTACTAATAGCGTCTTCATCGGCAATTACAGTCTTATCAAAATAAGCTCCACCTTGTACAATTCTATGTCCTACACCTTTAATTTCATCTAAAGATTCAACAATCTTATTATCCATAAGTTCCTTAATTAAAATTTCAAAAGCAACTTTATGATTAGGCAATTCTACCTCTTTTTTAATCTTTTCACCATTTACTTTAATAGTATAAAAACTATTATCAATTCCTATTCTTTCAAATACACCACTGATTAGAACATCTTCACTAGGCATTTCAAAACCTGTAAATTTTAAAGATGAACTACCAGCATTTACTGATAATATAATCATTATAACACCTCTTTCTCCTATATTATAGCAGATTTCCTAAAAATAAGAAACAAAAAATTAAAGAAAAAGCATATTTATTAATACGCTAATAAATATGCTAAAGTTATTCCATATCACTCATTAGTTTAGGTAGTATCTGAAGCTTTCTAGACACAATACCCTTTAGAAATTTTCCTTCTTTAAGATTACTAATATTAAATGCAGATTCTAAAGTTTCTTTAGCTCTATCACTATAAAGTACATAAGTACCATTTTCTAGTATATTAGTAACAAATAAACATACAAATAAATAATCACTCTTTTCACTAATTGTATTAAGTAAACTAATATATTCTTCTTTCTTATCAAGTACATCCTTAATATCAGTAGTAATAACTTGACCCAAACCAACTTTATTACCTTTAATTACATAGTTCTTATAATCCTTATAAAGTACTTGTTCCATAGTCATGCCTTCAAGAGAAGAACCAGCTTTAATCATTTTATATCCATAATCTTTATAATTAACTTTTGCTATTCTACTAAGGTCTTTAACTGCTACAACATCTTTATCCGTAGTAGTAGGACTAGTAAGAATTAATGTATCAGATAATATACCAGATAACATAAGACCCGCTATCTTTTTAGGAATAGAAATTCTATGTTCTTTATATAAATAATAAATAATAGTATTAGTACTACCTACAGGCATATTTCTAAAACTAATAGGCATATTAGTACCAATAGTACCGATATTATGATGGTCAATAATTTCAAGTATATTAGCATCTTCAAGACCAATTGCGGATTGTTCATAAGAATTATGATCTACTAGAATAACACTCTTTTTATGAGAGAAGCCAACATCAGATAGTCTTATAATACCCTTACATCTATTTTTTCTATCAAGTACAGGATAATAACTAAATCTTGTTTTATTAGCAAGTTTAATAAAATCATTAATAGAATCACTTTCATTAACACATAGAACTTTTTCAGTATTAAGAATTGTAGTAACATTATTACATAAATTAAATACTTTAGTAGCCTCTAGTGTATTATAAGGAGTAACAATAATATTTACATTATTCTTTCTTGCTATATCAATATGTTCCTTCTTAATTTCATTATTACCAGTAATAACAATTAATTTAATACCAGCATTAACAGCATATTCTATTATACTATGTCTATCTCCTACTATTAAAATACTATCTTTATCTAAGCTAACTTCTTCAATAAAAGTAGTACTCTTATAAGAGGCAACGAGTAAATTACCTTCAATATTATCATCAAATCTAAGAATACTTGTTCCTTTAATAACTTCACAAATATTATCATAAGTGGCATTAACATAACTATAATTAAAAGAAAACTGATCTTTAGCAATATCTTTCATACTAAGAATACCAAGTAAGTTCTTATCTTTATCAACAGCGGGTATTTTGCTAATACCAGCCTTATTCATTCTATAATATGCTTCATATATAGAATCATTTTCTTTTACAGTATAGTTTTTAGTATATTGTAAATCTTTAATTTTAATATTAACATCATTTAAAAATATAGGTTCTTCTACCCCAAAATAATTAAGAGCAAACTTAGATTCTAAATTAATTGAACTAAGTACTGCTGGTATAGTATTCATACCTAGTTTATTTTTTAAATAAGATAGTGTAATAGCGGCAGTAACACTATCAGTATCAGGGTTTCTATGACCAAAAATATATACCTTCTCCATATAATCCTCCTTAATATATCTCTTTGTTCTTTTCTTTATATTCGTTGAATAGACTTAGACATTCATCATGGTTAAGTTCCACTAAATCTAAAGTATTTTTATCTTTATTATTAATATAATTATATATAAAATCATCTCTAAAGCCAATATCTTCAGCATCCTTTAAATTAGTACCATAATATACTTTCTTTATATTTGCCCATATAATGGCGGATAAACACATAGGACAAGGATATCCAGTAGCATATAGAATACATCCAGATAAATCATGAGTACCTAGTTTTTCCCCTGCTTTTCTAATAGCCATTACTTCAGCATGAGCAGTAGCATCATGTAATTCTAGTACTCTATTAGAGGCAACACTAATGATATTACCATCTTTATCTGTAATAACAGCTCCAAAAGGACCACCTTTATTTTCATTCATAGTTTTTCTAGCTTCATCTATACCAAACTTCATTATAGCATCCATATCTATTCTCCTTTGTTACATATATTGTATCAGATTTCTAACAAAAAATCTATTATATTTTTTATTATGCTCACTCTAAGCTCTAATCTTAGAGTGTCATTTATAGCCTGTAGTCTATAAATGATATATCATCCATATCTATCATATATAAGCCAGTACTAATTATTATAATTCAGGATATTTCTTTAAAATTCTCTTTCTAGCGGCTTCTTGTCCCTTCTTAACTGCAGTAATAAAGAATTCTTTTTGTATTTTGTAGTATTCTCTACTTTTAAAATAACCGTTAGGATTAATAATAGTATTATTCTCTTCAAAAGCCTTACAATCTTTAATATTAACAACCATTGAAGCAAGTTGTTCTAAATCTTGATATAATCTATAGTCTGCTCTATCATCATCATAACTAACCCTATCATCACCAAGAGAAACTACATCAACAGTACTAGAATATCTAAAAGTACCAAGATAAATATATATCCCATTAGTATCACTTTCGTCTATTCTATGAATATATTTATCATATATTTGTGATATTATTTCATCATCAGTATCAGTAATAAATTTTTGCTTAGTATTAGGTAAACCAACTAAATTAAGATATTCTCTAACATAACGATTCTTTTCAAGCTCCTTAATTCTTTTTAACATTGTATTATTTTTTTCAATATTTAATTTTATTATTTCCACTTCATTTTTTATTTGAGTTAAAGTATCTTCTTTCATTATATACATCTCCTATAATTTAATTTTAACATAAAGAAAAGACTATTACTAGTCTATTCTTCAAAATTAATAGGAAGTTTTCTTTTATAATTAGACATCCAAAGTTAATTGAGGCAATAAATAATTTTAATCCATTAGTAGTAGAAAAAGACCTATAAATGTAATGTTTATAGATTTTTTTACATACCTCTAAATATTAAAATTACTGCAATATATAAATAATTAAAATAATATATTTTATTAAGATTATACATTATATCATTCTTAGTTTCAATAATAGCACAGTACTTATCAGCAAGTGTTAATAAAAATCCCTCTTTAGTTTTTGGCATTTTTAAGGTAACAGGCCACATATGTCTAAGTATCATATCTTTTTCCGTATCATTAAGTTTAAATAATTTAGTAGCATTATTAAGCGCAATCTCTCCATGAGTAAATGCGTGCATCTTTTTATTTACTCTATCTTTTTTAGGAGTTCTCCAATCATACAAGAATAAGTCATGAAGCATAGCACCTCTCGTAGCACTAACATAGTCCAATCCTAGTTTTTTAGTCATCTTGTAGCAGACATAAGCCACATTATAACAATGTTCAAAACAACTAGTACTACCGTGTTGATAATATTTCTTCATTTCTAGTACTGTTTCATTATTTATTAAATCATTTATTATTAAATTAAATTCTTTTTCCTTCATAATAGTCATCCATAATAATTATATCACTATAATAGAAAAACTATCAACAAAAACTGTTGATAGACAAAATTATTTAACAATAGATTTTATTAACTGAATAAATTCTCCCTCTGATATTCCAGTAGTTTCAACATCAAAGTTAATATTATTATAACTAAATATAGCATAATAATTTTTATCTTCACCCATAATCTTAATACTATTGCCATTGATTATAGAATTTCTCATTTCATCAGTATCAATACTAAAACATCTAAGTCTCTTGGTAGTATCTGTTAAAATAAATATATCTATATATTTATTATTACCACCACTATAAATAATATTATATCCATATAATTTATCATATTTACCAGTATCATCGTTGAATAAATAGCATTTAATTATTCCATTTATATTATAGTCATTTGGTACCACAATATCTTTAAGTAAAGGATATATTTTATATAAATCATCAGTAGTTATATCTTCACTTCTTCCATCAATATCTAACTTAGCATTATCAGAGTTGTTATCAATACTATTAACAATAATAACATCATTATTTTTAACATCACTATCTAATACATTATTTGTGTTACTCCTTTTATTTAAAAGAAATACACTAGCCAAAGTTATAACTATAGCCATAGGTACTAGGCTATATTTAAATATTTTATTCATTTTATTACCTCTTTTCATTTTCTTTCTAATAGAAGTATAATTATTAGTTATATCAAAATCGTTTGTTATAACTTTATTTAATTTGTCTCTATTAGTCATTTTAATCACACTCCTTAAAATATAAGCATAATTCATTTAATGTTCTATAAATAAGATTTTTAATATAAGATTCTTTAGTATTAAGTAATTTGCTAATTTCTTTAATAGTCATTTCTTCCTTGTAATATAAATAAAACACTTTAGGGATATCTTGATTCTTTTTCTTTTTAATAAAATTCCATATTGATTTCCATTCTTCATCTTTAATAAGTAAACTTTCAATATCAAATGAAGAATCTATTTTATCTATAATTTCTAAGTCATTATTATTTTTATCAAATAAAGAAATATCTCTTATTCTCATAACTAAAGAATAATACTTCTTAATTTTATTAATAGCAATTCCAATTAAATAACTATTAATATTAGTATCATCAATATTTTTCTTATTCATAATTTTCCATAACTCTAAATAAACTTCTTGAATAATATCATTTACATCATTAATATTATGACATTTAATAATAATATATCTAAGAATATTAGAGTAAGTTACTTTATAAAATTCATTAAACTTATCTAGGTTTGTTTGACTAGTCATATTATCACCTACACTATAATTATCCCATATATCAATAAAAAAGTTTCAAAAAAAGATACACTTTAATGTAAAATGTATTTTTTTATTTATTTTCTAATTTTTCAGTCTCCTTAACTAATTTGTCAAAGTCAGAGATATAATTCTTGTCTTGAATAACTTTATATTTTTCATATTCACTAGCGGCTTTTTGCACTGCTTGCTTATGAGATATTTTACCATTACCATCTAATATATCATAGTGAAATAGTTTTAATGCATTTTCTACTTCATTCTTCCAATCATTCATATACATTGGAATATTTCTTTCTGCATTATTTTCTGCAATATCTAGAAATAAGTTTACTAAGTTATTTAATCCTTTAATTTCCTTTTCATCTAAATAGTTTTTAGCAATAATTATATCTGATTTAAGTATCTTACCATCGGGAGATTTTTCCCAAGTAGTAAGTCCTATATTGTTTTTTTGGGCATCTGCTCTATCATATATGATTTCCGCTGTTGTTTTTCCAGTTATAGCATAGTGAAATTTATTTTGAATAGTTTTATAAAATGTAGAAGCAGTCTCACTATTCCTATCATAATCAATAGAACATTCTGAAAATATATCAGTGATTTTTTGATAAAACATTCTTTCACTTGTTCTAATTAATTTAATTCTCTCTAGTAATCTATTAAAATATTCTTGGTCAGATTTTCTTGCTTTCATAAATCTATCATCATTTAAAGCAAAACCTTGAATCATATAATCTTTAATTATTTTATTAGCCCAAGTTCTAAACTTAATTGCTTTCTTAGAATTAACTCTAAATCCTATAGAAATAATCATATCTAAATTATAGTACTTTGTATTATAACTTTGTTTACCATCATTACCCACATGTGCAATTTTTGCACATGTGCTATTTTCATTCAATTCATTATCTTTATAGATATTATTAATATGCCTAACAATACCACTTCTATCAATGTTAAAGAGTTCTGCTAATGCCTCTGTATTTAACCAAACATCTTCATTTTGCAGAAGAACTTCAATCTTTGTATTTCCTTCTTCATCATTGTAAAATATTATATTTTTTTCATTTCCAATTACTTTATTATTCATTTTTCTTTCCCCCTCCCATTATTATTTAAAAGGTGTCAGCACATTATTTCATGGTGACACCTCTATTTTGCAATATATTTTTAATATATTATTGGTAAGACATAAAATTAAATTTATTTATCTTACTTACCGCAGCAGTTCTTATATTTCTTGCCGCTGCCGCATGTTCATCCTTTTTCAGTATATATGATACTATGAAATATATATAGTATTATATATATTTCAAGGGAAAATGGGTCTGAACGGTATTGGTATTATGTCATACATATAGTATATATAGAACTATACATTTTTTAATTTTTGCACACAAATTGCACACATTGTTATCATGATACCATTCGTTCTCCAAATATATGCCAATAGTGTTGACTACATAATAAATGAGTCAACAAAACTGTTCCACTAAAATTATACTATAAAATTTAAAAATAAGCAACACACCACAAGATAAAGAATGGGTATGTTGCTAATAATTAAAAAACTAAATATTCTGATATTTCATTAATAACTTCCGATTGTATCATTTTGTCAAAATTATCTGTTGCACATTTTCTTGATGTATCTGTACTAGATACATAATAATTTTCAGTCGTTTCTATATTTCTATGACCAAGCATATCAGCAACATCTCTAATTTCTACACCAGAGTTTAAAACCTTAGTTGCATAACTTCCTCTTAAATCGTAGAATCTACATTTTTCAATGCCTAATTCTTTATGAATAATCTCAAATGGATATTTGGTAATATCTGTACCTGTAAATTTACCATCAGATTTAGTAAATACTAAATTCAATGTAATTTGATCTTTTGTTTCATCAGTTTTTTGAACAATTCTTTTTTCTATCACTTTGCCATACTGATTTTTCACATCTTCTAAATAATAGTAAATATATTTATTTCCATATAATTGTTTTAAATAATCTTGTTTGGCTTTATAATTTTTTAATGCACTTAATAAAGTTGGACTAATATAGATTAATCTTTCTCCAGATATTGTTTTAGTGCTTCCTAAATACCATCTTCCTTTTATATCTTTCGCTTTATCATATATACTATGCTTAATAGAAATAATACCTTCATCTAAGTCTATATCATCCCATGTTAACGCAAAAACTTCTCCAGTTCTCATACCAGTATAACATGATGTTAAAAAAGAACAAGTAAAAGTATCATTATATCTAAATCTAAATAATATCTTATCTATTTCTTCTTGTGTATATAAATGTTTAGGATCTTTTTTATCAATATCCATTTTTGGTAATCTCAACGTTAGAGCTGGATTATATTTTATAAATCCATACAAATTACAAGCATCTCTAAAAGTTCCTTTAACAACTTTCAATATATTTTTAAAATAAGATCTTGAAAAAGAGTATTCATCACATATTTCTGTAATAAACATATTTAATCTCACACTTGTAAGTGTAGATAACCTATATAAACCTAATCTAGGTCTTATATATTTATCTATAATAGTTCTATATTTACAAATAGTATTATATTTTAAATTTGATTTGCAATAATTATCTAACCAATAGTCTAAATAATCGCTATAAGATAATTTACATTCTTTAAAAGGAACACCAGCATTTATATATTCTGTATATGCTATATTACCTGCTTCCTGTGCTTCTGATTTTGTTTTAAATCCTGATTTATTAATAAATTTTCTTTTACCACCTTGTGGTGCTATCTCAAATCTATACTGATAAACATTTCCTCTCTTTTCTATATTTACTTGTGCCATTAACTATTCTCCTATTTTAGAAAAATCTAACGGCTTTATATCTTCTAAATTTGATAAATCTTTTCCTTGATTTTCAATCAAAAATTTTTCTAAGGACTGTTTTAATATCTTTATACTCCCTAATCTCACGACAGGAAGATAACCCTTTCTTATCAGAGTATAGACATAATTTGGACTACTATGCAAAATTGTTGCTACTTCTTTTACTGTATAAACCATTGTTTCATTCATATATATTTCCCTTTCTTACTCTCAATTTTTTGTACTACATAAATTACTCCAACAAAAAAATAGCTTCCTTAAAAGCCATTATTATACATTCTTTAAACTGCATAGATAATTATATATTTTTAACTTAGTTTTCTTAATACTGCATGAATAAAATATCTATCATTTTTCTTTCTATTAGATTCATGAGAACAAGAATAAAGTGTAATTATTTTATCTTTATTCACATCAATTTTTACATCAGTGCTGTAATTACTTTTTTCTTTAACTAAATTAATATAATCATTGAATTCTGTTATTGAATTAAATGATTGATTATATGAAGACGAATCTGTACTATCTATATATGCACTGAAAATCTCTGCTGTAAAATTTCCTGTCGGTGTATATAAATAAAATGTTTTATTTTGCTTATAAAAACTAACATCCATATACTTATATAATTCTCCGAACATACTTCCATTCCTTGTATGATGACCATAAATAAAAGTATTATAATCGCTAAAATCATTTGATGATTGATAGTCTGCAAATATACTTCCTAATGAATTCCATTTTTTATCATAGGAATGATTTAAATAAAAAGAATTGTTATTTCCTTGAACAATAGGATAATTAATTCCTGTACCTTCTATGACTATCCATCCAATAACGTCAGAATTTATTTTTTTTAACTCTTCAAAATCAACTTGAAAAGATGGTTCATCTGATGGTGTTTCTGGTATTTCAACTAACTCAATCAATTCTTCTTTTATTTCTTGTGAAGAATTTAATTCATTATTTATTTGATTTATTTTATATAAACTAAATCCTAAAACTACTAATAACAAAAACAATAAAAATATTTTTATTTGCTTCATAATATTATTTTTTCAAACCCTCCTCTTCTATAATAAAATAAAAAGGATTAGTATTCATCATACTAACCCAATATCATTTTTCAATTATTTATTAACTGTTTCTTTTAAATCTTTACCAACTTTAAAAGATACTGCTTTACAAGCATCAACATTAATTGTTTCACCAGTTCTAGGATTTCTGCAAGTTCTTGCTGCTCTTTCAGATACTTTGAATGTACCAAATCCAGCTACTGCTACATCATTACCTTTACCTAATTCTTCTTTGAACAATTCAAAAGTTCCTTCGTAAACTCTAGCAACGTCTGCTTTAGTTAAACCAGTTTTTTCTGCTAACGCTTCAATAATTTCAGCTTTTTTCATTTATATTCACCTCCTGTATTTTCTATTAAATTAATTATACCACATAATTCAACAAAATTATTATTTTTCAAATGAATCTTGTTCTTTTTCTTTTTGAATATCTTTCTCTTTTTTTGATATATCCTCTTTAATTCTTTCCTCTTTATCATGATCTTCTTTGATTCTTTGAATTTCTTCTTTAACATAATCATCAAATATTTCATCTTGTGAATGAATTAAATCATATACCCTAAATATTTCTGCATCTGATATGCTATTAATATCCTTATCCATAAATTCATAAATTGCCAGTGCTGTTTCAATTTCATAAACATTTTTATTATTAAACATAATTAATAAACTTTTTATATAATCTGTATTCATTTTTTCTCCTTTCTTTTAATTAAAATAAAAAGAGCATTTCTGCTCGTAAAATTGTAATTTGCTTATTAGAAAGAAATTATTATTTAAAGTTAAAATAAGATGT
>UROI01000028.1 GCA_900549325.1 uncultured Mycoplasmatota bacterium
TTTATTAAATAAAATTAGTGGATATTTTTTGACACCCACTAAATATTATAGAACCCAATTAATTTGAGAGTAGTTTTAGTTTATAAATTTAATTTTAATATCTTTTTAGTTTACGCTGCCTTTTTAAATCAACTATTTTATCTAGTTCAGGCATAGCTACCTTTTTAAATAACTTTGGATTGACTTTTTTATTGGCACATTTATTATTTATAAACGAAAGAGCACTTAATAATTCAGCCAGATTATTTGTATCAGTTCTATTAGAATTCCAAGAAAAATAAATTTCATCAGTAATATTATCAACATTATTGCCTTCAAAAAATAATAGACTTGGTTTATTAGATGGTGCATTATAATAGTTCCATATCTTTTCAAAATAATTAATAATATAGTTTTTCGCGGCCAAATCAAAAATTTTAATATAATCGTTTAATTTACTAAATGATGCCTTTTTATCCCTACAAATAAAAGCCTCACCTAAAAGAAAGTATAGCCATTCCGGATTAGTATAGCAGTAGTAGGCACCATAATTAAAATTACCAAGATAGTGAAATAATTCATTATCAATTTTTACATATTCAAATAATCTTTCTTTACCATACAAGGAAAAAATAGATATAATTTTATTTAGATCTTCTTCAATATAATTATCAATTCCATTAGCACAATATAAATATAAACGATTATCAAGTAATTCATTTAAAATTCTATTTTTAATTTCAATTCTACTTGTACCCATCTTTTCTAATCGCATTATTATAATTTTAGAAGTTATAGAACATACAGATTCATTTTGTGATATATCATAAAGCTCAGTAAAATATTTTAAGTCCTCTATTAAATACCTATTTGTATCTATTAATTTTAAGTATACATATAAAAAGTTCATTATATATGAGTTAAAATTATCTTGAGCTTTAATAACATCTCTTACTGAAGAATTACTCTTTTTTAATAGTTCAGACATGAAATCTGAATTCATTATCATTTCAAACCTTTCACATACTATTTTATTTTTATCATTCATTTAAATCACCTGCGGCTATATAGTATAACATAAATTTTAATTTTTGCAATAGCTTATTAGGTAGTACTTTAAATGATTTCTTTTCTATTATATAGATTATAATAATATTATATAATATGAGTGATATAAATGATAGAATAAGTAAACTAGAAGATATTAAGATTGAAAACTTTGTATGGGTTATTTATATTGGTATAATATTTCTTAGTTGGTATGCTAATAGTAAAGAAAAAAAATATCTATTATATAATGATGAACAAAGTAGAAGAGAGTATCAAAGTATACTAATACTCATTTTTTCCATATTAATAGTAGTGTATTATTATTTTGTCAAAAGTAGTTATGACGATTATATGAATTCAGTAGATAGTGCTGACAATAGAAAAAAAAATTTACTTTTAGCTTCATTTATTGGCTCTTTTTTAGTATTAATAAGTGGTGTAATATTCTTATCTATTGCTATAATGGACGAGAATATTGATGTAGAACTAGCTTTTAGCTAGGTATATATTTATGGCTTATATATAATAGATATGGTTGATATATTTATTTGAGACAATATAACAATATTGGCTCAAATAAACACTAATAAGACTTGAGACAAGGCTTATAGTGAATATAAAAGAGTAAAAGAATGTAAAAACTAATGACAAAAAGAAAAAAATGTAGTAAAATTAATTTAGGTGATAGATATGCATTCTTATGTAGTAGAATATTTAAATGAAAACGAATTTAAAAAGAAAGAAAAATCATTAAAGAAATATAATATGATTGCTTTTAAGAAACTAATATTTGACTGTGTACCAGCATTAAGAGATGGAACTTTTCCTGGTGAAGTAGTATCTAGAAATAGTACTGAGAATTTTGTTAAGTATGAATATAAACTTCCTACTGATCATTTATTTTCTAAAGTACATGGTGATATTAAACTTCATTATACTGTCTATGAAGCACAGAAGTTAGTTATGTTAAATGATTTATCTCCAGATATATTAAGTGAAGGTCATCAGAAAGAATTAACTGCTTATAAGGGTGTAATGGTATCTAAGTCTCATGCTGAGAGAGATATGTTTAAGATTAATTTATTAAATAGTATGAATAAGAATGGTTTCTTAAATAGTAAGATTTTAATAGGAGTAGGCATAGTTCTTACTATTCTAGTAGGAGTAATTATATATCTTATGGTTAAATAAAGAGTTTGAAAGATAACTCTTTTTATTATATAAACAAAAAAATAACTATTAAGAACAATTCTTAATAGTCTTTTATATTTCACGCATATTTTCTGAATTCTTATAAGGATCCTTTGGATCAATATAATCTACAAATAGAATACCATTTAAATGGTCTAGTTCATGTTGGAAGGCAATAGCCAAATCCTCACGAACTCTATATTTTATTAAATTTCCTTCTAGATCATAACCTTCAACAGTAATTCTAGCATGTCTTGGTACAATACCATCTACTTCTCTATTAACACTTAGACATCCTTCACCCTCACCAGCATAGATAAGTTCTTCAGAATATGAAATTACTTTTGGATTGATTAGTACATAGTCTTCAAATTTACCATCACTTACTTCGTAGCAGACTACGAAGAATCTTTTATTAATACCAAGTTGAGGAGCCGCTAATCCCATACCAGGTCTAAGATTATATTTCTTAGAATATTTCTCTATTTGTGAATACCTTAAATGTTTTAACATTTCTGGTATAATACTTTTATACTCTTCACATAAAGGAAATTCTACTTCAGTATTTTTTGCTCTGACTCTTGGATCTTTTTCATCTAAAATATCTTTTGTTCTTAGCATAAACTACCATTCCTTTCTTTTCGCTATATATTTTACCATAAAAAAATAAAAAAGGGAAGTATTTTCCCTTAACTTAATTAAGCAGTTACTCTTGTACCGATTATAATAACTAATAAGATAAATAATACTAATACAATAGCAGCACTATTTCCATAGCCATAGTTACCATATCCATAGCCACCATATCCGTATGAAGGGTATGCATAGCTTTGAGTACCTCCGCATCCACATCCATTAGTGCCATATCCTCCAGAATATCCACCGTAATAATACATATATATACCTCCTTTACGATATCTAATATATTGTACTCTTAAAGTTATTTTTTGACATTATGAATACCTAATTATTGTATTATTTTAGTTATTTATTCCATAATAATACTGGTGATATAATGAAAAAAAATAGTATATGGACTGATGGTATAAAAGATGTAAGAATGGATAGTTTAAAAGAAAATATAGACTGTGATATTCTTGTAATAGGAGGAGGTATCGCCGGTTTATCTACAGTATATAATTTAAAAGATACTGGTAAAAAAATAGTTCTAATAGATAAAAATAAATGTGGTATGGGGGCTACTTCTTGTAATACTGGGAAGTTAACATTTATGCAAGATTTAGTATATCATGATATAGAAAGCAATTATAATGAAAAAGTAGCAAGATTATATTTAAATAGTCAGAAGACCGCTATTAAGATAATTACTAGTATTATCAAAAAAGAAAAAATAGACTGTGATTTAACTAAGACTAATGCTTATGTCTTTTCTAATGATGAAGATAAATATAAGAATTTTGATAAAGAAATAGAGTTTTATAAGAAGAATAATATTAAGTATAAAGTATTATCTTCATTACCACTTAATTATCCCTCAAAGATGGTATTAGAAACTTATGATAGTTATGTTTTTAACCCATATAAATATTTGATTAGTATAAAAAGAATAGTAAAAGATAAGATAAGTATTTATGAGAATACTAGGGCTATTAGGTTAGATAAAAAGAGTAATTATTATCTATGTACTACGAGTGATAACTATGAGATAAAATCTAAGGTAGTAGTAGTAGTTTCTCATTATCCTTTCTTTATAGTACCTTACTTTACACCATTTAAAACGAGGGTAGAAAAGTTCTTTATTGGGGCTTCTTCAAGTAATGATAGTAAGAATATACAAGTAATATCTAACGATAAACCAGGTATATCAATGAGGTATTATAAAAAGAATAATAATAATTATTTATTATATGGTAGAAGAAGTCACTCTAGTAGTAGTAATTTAGATATTAATGATGATTATAATGAATTAAATAGTGAATATAAGAAGTATTTTAATAAAGATATAGAATACTTTTATCATACTCATGATATTATGACTTATGATAATATGCCTTTTATTGGTAAGTTAGATAATAATTTATATATAATGACAGGATTCAATAAATGGGGTAATACTAATGGTGTAATAGGAGGTAAATTAATTGGTGATTTAATAGAAGGTAGACATAATGACTATGAAAAGATATTTACTCCTAGAAGAAGTATATCTAAAGATAAAATTAAAAATTTATTAGTATTTAATACTTCTGTTATATCTAGATATATTATGAATAAGATTAATCCTCATATGAAGTATTATAATGATAATGTAGAAATTAAATTTATAGAGGGTAAAAGATGTGGTATATATACTGATGATAAAGGTAATAAACATATTGTATCTAATATATGTCCTCATATGAAGTGTAATTTGGTATTTAATTACATCGACAAAACTTGGGATTGTCCATGTCATGCCTCTAGATTTGATATAGATGGGAATATTATATATGGACCAGCAGTATACGATATTAAAATTAAGTAGTTTGTTATGTTCACTCTATAGCTTATAATCTATAGAGTGTTCTTTTTAGCCTAGGTCTAAAAAGAATATATCAGCCATATCTATTATATATAAGAGAGGGTATTGCAATTATAATGATATTATGATAATATTTAGTTAGAAGATATTTATAATAGAATGGTGGTGATAATGTGAAATATTATAAATATATAGTTATCTTTCTTTCTATCCTAATCCTTCTATTAGGGGGATATATTATTTATGTACAAAGTACAATTACTCCTCTTAATAATAATGATATTAAGGAAGAAAACAATAAAGATAGTATAAATAATATTAATAAAGAACTAGATTATGATTGTTCATTTACTCAGACATTTAGATTTTATCAAAAAATAGATTATGAAACATATGTAGATGGTACAACCTATGTACTAGGAGATATTTATCAAAGTTATGAACCAATACTTCTAATAGTATATGAAGAAGATGCAAATAAAATGGAAAAATATAAATACTATGAATTTACTTATACACTAAAAGGTACTTGGAGTGAAATTACTGATTATAATACTCTTAATATATTAGTTAAAGCTAGTTTTGATAAAGAACATAGCACAAGTACAAATAGTGCAACTTTAAAAATAAAAGAAACAGATAAGGTTGGTTTATCTCAAGTAAGTGAACCTATATGTAAAGGAAAGTAAGGTGAAAATATGAAGTTAAATAATAGATTAATTATTGTTTTAATAGTAATTATAATAGGCTTGGTTGGCTGCAATATATATTTATTAGTGCAAAATAAGAATATTCATGCTAATAAAGAAGATAATGATGCCAGTGAAAAACCTATTAGTAATAATGATGGCAAAGAAGAAGAAAAGAAAGAAAAATACTATGACTGCTCGTTTACTAGAACTTATAGAGTAGTAGATTTACTTGATGGCTATGTAGCGGAAGTACCCGAAGAATCATATGTCGTTTTAGATGCATTTCAATCTCATAGTGCTTTTACTCATGGAATTAGTAGTGAGTTAAAGAAAAAATTAGAAGTAAATAAGTACTATGAGTTTACTTATACATTAAAAGGTGTAGGAATAGTAAATGATATAGAAGATGTAAGGAACCGTGTTAGTGCTTTTAATTATCTGAGAAGCGATAATAGCCTAAAAGTATTATTAGAAATTAAAGAAACAGATAAAGTAGGACTAGGACAGCTACAAGAAAAAGTGTGTGAAGGTAAGTAGTATTAGCTTTAGTTTGTCACGATTCAGACTAGATAACTAGAAAAAGCAGATAGAATATAAGATTACTATCTGTTTTTTCTAATTTTGATTTGTAAAAAATTTTTTTGTCTTTTAAATAAAAAAATTCTTTTCGATTTTGCCCTTGAAAAGGCAATGATGTTATGCTATAATTAAGACTATAGGAGGATAAGAAATGGAAAGAAATAAGACAGGCCAAGTAATAGCTATACTTGCATTAGTTGTTGGTGTTATTAGTTTATCTATTGGTTTTGCTTCTTTTGCTAGCGTTTTGAATATTCAAGCAAGCGCTAATGTAAAACCAGATAGTAGCACAATGAATGTTGATTTTTCTAGTTCAGCAAGTTCAGTTGAGGTTAATGATATTACCCCAACAGCAACACCAGAAACAGTTGTTGCTACTGCAGCAAAAATCGACAATAGTTCAGATCCAACTATTAAAAATTTAAGTGCAACATTTACTGAACCAGGGCAAAAAGTAGTATATGAATTTTATGCTTACAATGCTGGCGAATTAAATGCATACTTAAAGAGCATAGTTTATGGAAACGTTACTGGTAAGAATCTTACTAAAGTGTGTACTGCAAGTACAGGAACTACAGATACTTTAGTTCAAAAAGCTTGTGAAGGTATTTCAGTAAAAGTAAAAGTTGGTAATGAATTAGAAACATCAACCGGTACAGCTTCTATTACTGGACATGCTTTAGCTAAAGCAAATGGTGAAAAAGTTACTGTTACTTTAGAGTATGAAACTGGTGCCGAAAGAGCAGATGGCGATTTTAGTGTTGCATTTGGTGATATTACTTTAAACTATAGTTCAGCTGACTAAAAATGACATGGTATAGGCCATGTCTATTTAAGATGGGTGATAAAATTATGAAAAAAAGCTATATTAAAATAATGCTATTTATCTTTATTTTTAGTTTTATGTTTATTCTTAATAGTTTTCATTTTAAACTATTAGGACAAAAAGAACTGGATATTCTATTATTATTTTTAACAATAGTAGCTTATGTTCTTTTTGGCTTTGAAAAAGATAGACATTGTTATACAAAAGATATTATTTTAGAAATTATTATTATTTTAATATCTTTTTTTCTGGTTTATTATCTTTCAGGAATATTGATTGGCTTTGCTAAAAATGATAACTATTTGACAATAAAATCATTTCTAAACATTATATTTCCTATAATTTTTTATATTTTAATTAAAGAAATTTTAAGATATCAACTTTTAATAAAATCGAGTGAATCAAAAATTTTGATTATATTTGTATGCATTTTCTTTATCATTATTGATAACGTTATTCCCTTTTCATCCCATTCAATTGGTATTAATAAAGAAACATTTTTACTTATTGCATTGACCTTTTTGCCATCAATTTCTGAGAATATTTTATGTTCTTACTCAAGTTTGAAATTTGGTTATAAACCAGGGAGCATTTATTTATTAGTGATGCATTTATGGAAATATTTGCTTCCCATAATACCCAATCCTAATGAGTATTTATATTCGTTAATTTTTTTACTTTTTCCACTTTTCGTATTAGTAAAAATAAGAAATTGGTTAAAAAAAGATAGAACGGAGGCTTTAGTTCTTGAAGACTATAAGCAGAAGAAGAAAGAAATTCTTTGGTTTATACCTTTAGGTATTTGTATCTGTGTTTTAGTGTATGCCATATCTGGATATTTTAGATATTATGCCATTGCCGTTGCCAGTGGTTCAATGGAGCCAGTAATATCAAAAGGCGATGTTGTAATTGTCGATAAGGACTTCAAAAAGTTTGAAAGTGGCGATATACTTGCCTATGCATATGAAGGTAAAGTTATTGTTCACAGAATAGTTAAAATAATTGATGCTGAAGACGAAACCTTTGTTTATACTAAAGGCGATGCTAATAATAATTATGATAATTATAAAATTACTAAGGATATGTTTATCGGAATTGTTAAAATTAAAATTCCTTTTATAGGCTATCCTACAGTATTACTTAATGAGAGGTGGTAGATGTATGATTAATAAAAAAAATAACTATGTTGAAGATAATAAAAAAAGAAAAAAGAAAAGAATTCCATTTTTATATAAATTTTGTTTATGTACACTTGCATTTGCTATATTGTTTTTAGTAGGAATTGAACTTGTTATTACTTCATTAGATATTAATCATAAAGAAAAACTATATTTTAAGGAACAAGGTAGTGTGAAATATTCAGTATGTCTAAAAAAGAATGACTTTTTTGATGAAGAATGTTTAGGATCAAATATGTCATATGTTGCGGGCTTAATTAAAAATATATCATTAGACTTTAATTACCAATTTAATGGTAATATTGATAATTTAATTGATTCTGTTGATTATGAAATAATTGCTAAACTCGTAATTAAAAATAGTGATACTGCCGCTAGATACTACGAAAAAGAATATGTACTAGTACCAAAAACAAATGATGGTATCAATAGCAATAACACACTATACAATTTAAATAAAAAAATAGAAATAGATTATGAATATTATAATAACATAGCTACTAGTTTTAAATCTCAATATGGCATTGATTCACAAAGCTATTTAGATATCTATTTAAATGCTTATAACAATGTTAATCCTGAATATAGCGGTGTTCCATCTTCAGGCAAAATTTTGGTGCAAATACCATTGTCACAAAAAGCCATTGAAATAAAGCTTAGTACGCAAGAAATAAATAATAATATAGAAAAAACAATCACCGCGAGGTATTTTAATGTAATCAATTGGCTTAGACTAATTACAGGCCTTGTTTCACTTTTAGCTTCATTATTCTTTCTTTATTTGTCAATTATTATAGTAAAAAAACATAGTAAAAAGATAAGCAAGTATGATAAACTAATCAATAAAATATTAAAAGAATATGATCGCTTGATAGTAGAGACTTCAACATTACCTGAATTTGATAATTATAATGTATTATTAATCAATAGTTTTGAAGAATTAATTGATGTTAGAGATAATTTACGACTACCAATTATGTTTTATATCGTTAAAGAACATGAAGAAGCCCAATTCTATATCCTTCATGATAACAATTTATATTTGTATACAATAAGCGCTACTAATGTAAATAATGATGGTAGGAAATAATCAGAAATTAAAGAAGAAAAAACTGCTAAATAAGAAATTTAATTATATAATATTTTATACAATTATTTTTATTTGTATATTATTTATAAATATTGGCTTTTCAGCATTTCAAAATAAATTGTCAAAAATATAAGCGCTCTAGTTAGAATAGATAAAGATGTTAGAATTGCTGGAATTAATGTCGATAGTATTAGTAATGGTACCAGTTATTATGAGGAATATAGTACTTTTAATATTTCCGGAAGTGTTAGTTTGGATAATATAGACTCTTATGTCATTTACGATGTTGATGTTTATAACTTAGGCAATGTTCCAATGGGAATAAGAGAAACTTCAATTAGCAACGAAAACGGCGATTATTACTTAAATTTCTATGGTGCCGCAGGTAATGAAGGCGATGATAAGTTTGCTGCATGGAACGAACTTGATGTTAATGCAAGTATGAGTTTATACAAGCCTAATTAAAAATGTATTATATAAATAAGTATTAATATTTTAAATTATAAAGCATAGTTTTTACTAGGTGATATGTAATGAAAAAAATATTAATACTTTTATTTTTATTTCTTTTAGTACCAGTAGTAATAGCGGAAGAAGAGGATTTAGCTCCTAACGCTAAGAGCGCTATAATGATTGAAGCCTCTACGGGAGAGATATTATTCCAAAAAAATAAAGACGAGAAACTAGCTCCAGCCTCAATGACAAAGATGATGAGTATGCTTCTTATTATGGAAGAAATAGAAAAGGGTAATTTAAAGTGGGATGAGATGATTACGGCTTCCGAGAGGGCTGCTAGTATGGGAGGTAGTCAAATCTTTTTAAAAGCTGGTGAAAAGATGAGTGTTACCGATATGCTAAAAGGAATATCAATTGCTTCGGGTAATGATGCTACAGTGGCAATGGCTGAACGCATTTCTGGTAGTGAAGAGGCCTTTGTCAAAAAAATGAATGATAAAGCCAAAGAACTAGGACTAAAAAATACCAACTTTGTCAATGCTACAGGATTAACCGCTGATAACCATTATTCTAGTGCTAATGACATGGTGCTAATAGCTAGAGAGTTAGTTAAACATGAAAAAATATTAGAGTTCACAGGTACTTATGAAGATTATTTAAGAAAAGATACTAAGAGCCCATTTTGGCTTGTTAATACTAATCGTCTAGTAAGATTCTATTCGGGAGTAGATGGACTTAAGACAGGATTTACTAACGAAGCAGGATACTGTTTAACAAGTACTGCCAAAAGAGATAATATGCGATTAATAACAGTAGTTATGAATGAACCTGATATTAGTAAGAGAAGTGCAGATACCAGTAAAATGTTAGATTATGGTTTCAATGTCTATATGGTAAGAAATATTATAGATGATAGTAGTGTTATCGATAAAGTAAAAGTAGAACTTGGCAAAAATACAGAAGCAGAGATTATTGCTAACGATAAGATAACAGTTTTAAGTAAGAAGAGTGAAGAGAAAAGAAATATTACTTATAAAGCAAATATTGATAAGATAGTGGCTCCGGTTAAAAAAGGAGATAAGGTTGGTACTATTGATATAATTGAAGATAATAAGGTGATTGGCACAATAGAAGCAACGGTAAAAGAAGATATTGCAAAGGCTAATATATTAGTTATATTTTATAGAAATCTAAAAAATACTTTTAAAGGTAATTTATTACTTAAATAGGACATATTGTTATGTTCTTTTTTTATATCATTAAAGTTTGGCGGGTGTTGTTTGTTTTAAGTATTATTTGCTATAGCCTGATTAATTTCAATTACAAATTTAAGAATTTTTGATAATAATAAAAAATTTAAAGAAATTTTCAAAAAAATGGCAAAATTAGATATCAATTCTTGTATATAAG
>UROI01000029.1 GCA_900549325.1 uncultured Mycoplasmatota bacterium
ATATTTTTGTAGTCCCTCTTTTTTATTAATGTCTACTTTAAGGGATGCATTTCACCACGTTACCTTCTTTTTATTTATTACAATCACTAGTACAAATATTAGTTTTAGTATCCTCAAACATCTTAGCAAGTTTAGCCTTAAGTCCCTCTAAATCTTCATTCTCCCAGTATTCTTTAGGAGTCTTATACCCCTTAGTATCCGCAGCAGTCTCATCATCAAAACCAACAATTTCTCCATTTTTAACCGCTATTACTGAAGGAGCATAAATTCTCTTATTACCTTCTTCATCATATCTCAAATGATCTTTGAGTATTTCTACCAATTTTTTATAATTATCATTATTATCTTTTCTATCGTTTAATATGTTATAGTAGTATACTTTTTCTACGTCATTATCTTTAGCCACTTCATTCAAATAAGGTACATAAGCAGTACACCAAGGACATTCAGGAAAGCCTAAATAAACAACTCCAGTACCATGCTCTAAAATATTAATAATCTCATCAATACTTCTATATACAAACACATTATCTTCAGTAACACTACCATACTCTTCAGCAAACTTCTTACCGTCAGTTTCTCTATTCTTATTAATATATAAGTACCCCAAAATACCAAGTATTATAACCAAAAGAATTCCCACTAAAATTACTATTTTCTTTTTCACTTTTTTCACCTCATAATAATCATAAACTATTTATAATTATTTTACCACATAAACAAAGTTGAATTAACTAAACTTAAAGTTGAGTTTATGAGCAGTTACCATTTAAAGATAAAGGGACCTTATAAGTAGTTATCTTACCATTACTATCAGTAGCATTAATTTCTAATAAAATATTATTATTTTCAATATTCTTACATTCCTTACCAAAATTATCTATATTAAAATTAACATTCTTTAAAAAATCATTAAGTCTAACCAAAACATTATCGTTATAATCATAACTACCAATTTTACTTTTCATAGTGCCATTTTCTTCATACAAAGTACATTCAATCTTAGTATATAAATTATCATCACTACCACCACAGTAATCAATATTAGATATATATAAATAAGACTTACTTTTATTATAAGCTATACTTCCTGATATCTCAAAATTTGAACAATTAGAAGTCAAAGTCTTAAAGGTAAAACTATCGTCATGAAATATTATTAATAAAATAACTCCTAGTACTACAAGAAAGCTCACAATAGAACTAATAATAATTATTAGTTTTTTATTATTCTTTTTACTATTTACTCTACCATCAAGTAAATCATTAATATTAATATCATAGTCATTACATATCTCTTTTAATAAAGCAATATCTGGAATATTCTTACCATTCTCCCACTTGCTGACAGCCTGATAAGTAACACCATATTTTGTAGCAAACTTTTCTTGTGTCAAACCACTTTTCTTACGAAGTTCTTTTATTAAATTACCAACTTTATTTTGATCCATCATATCACTTCCATATTTAAAATTATAATATAATTTCTATAGAAATACAATAGAAAAAAGAGATAAATTAATATCCCTTTATTATAGATATTCTTTTAAATCTTCAATATTTTTCTCTTGCATTTTAACATAAGTATCCACTATTTTCTCTACTTCTTTATCCATCTTCTTATCATTTAGTATTCTTCTTCCCTCAAGTATTCCCATATTAGTACCCTTAAAAAGAAGTTCTGCTATTTTAGCATCACTATCATCAGTCATAGTTCTCATTTCAATACCAAACCAAGTCATAGTCTTTTCCAACTTATTAGTCTCATGTGGCTCATCATCACTATTATATTTAGAATAAATCTCATTAATATCCTCAGATATCTTTTTATATTCATCAGATTGTCTTTCAAGTAGTTTTTTAAATTTATTATCTTTAACTTTATCTATTATATAATCAATAGCATCTATGCCCATACAAGTACCTTTATTAATTTCGTCTAAAACATTAATATTCTCTTTCACATTTAATCACCAATAATATTATTGACAATAAATAGTAAAATATACAAGAATTATATTTAAATAGCTCATAAACTGGCATCAAGAGGTTCAAGTAAATAAGTATTAAAAAAGCTCAAATTACTTTGAACTTTTTAATATACAATTTGGTGCGGGTGAAGGGACTTGAACCCCCACGGATGAACCACTAGATCCTAAGTCTAGCGCGTCTGCCAATTTCGCCACACCCGCATCAAAAAAATTATTTGGTGGACCCTGCAGGACTCGAACCTGCGACCGCCCGGTTATGAGCCGGATGCTCTAACCAACTGAGCTAAGGGTCCATTAACTTAAATAGTATATATTCAGTTGTTAGAGCATCCGCTCCCCGAATAACAAAATAAGTATACCATTTTTATAGATTAGTGTCAACTACTAAAATAATTTTTTTAACACTTTCACTACTAATTTATGCAAAAAAGAATAAAATTTACTATGAATAATCAAAATCTTGAAGATAAATCATTAACTACCCTAGCCTTTATCATAGGACTAGCTCTAATAGACAATCTAACGAGTACCGAGCAAAATGCCGTAGGTAACTGGATAATGCTAATAGCCCAAACTCTATGTACCAATGGAAGTTATACTTTTAATAAAGAATGGAAATCCCATATAAATAATGCAAATACCCCCGTAACAAAAGATACACTAGAAAAAGTTGGTAACATAATCAATAATACTATAAAAAAAAATACCTGAAATATCTTTGTTTCTTCCTTGCTTCACTAAAAATTTATCAATATCATTGAAAGTATCTTCAAGGTCACAATTTACGTCCTTGAAGATATTATTCCATCCAAATAACAAACACATAAATACATTAGTTTAAGAAAACTAACACTTTGAGATTACAAGCTCAAAGTGCATAAAGAAAAAGAACTAAGATAACTATTATATCTAAGTTCTTTTAATATAATTATTTACTAGCTTTAATTGCAGCTTGAGCAGCAGCAAGTCTAGCTATAGGTACTCTAAATGGTGAGCAAGAAACATATGTTAATCCTATATTATGACAGAATTCAACACTAGATGGATCTCCACCATGTTCTCCGCATATACCAAGTTTAATATTTGGTCTTGTAGCTCTACCCTTTTCAGCAGCCATTTTAACAAGTTGACCAACACCAACTTGATCTAATTTAGCAAATGGATCTTGTTCATAAATCTTCTTTTCATAGTAGGCACCTAAGAACTTACCAGCATCATCTCTAGAGAAACCAAATGTCATTTGTGTTAAATCATTAGTACCAAATGAGAAGAATTCAGCTTCAGTAGCAATTGCATCAGCAGTAAGAGCAGCCCTAGGTATTTCAATCATAGTACCAATATGATATTCCATATCAGAACCTTTTTCTTTCTTAACAAGTTCAGCAGTCTCTACTACTATATCTTTAACATACTTTAACTCTTTAACTTCACCAACAAGTGGAATCATAATCTCAGGAACAATATCATATTCCTCTTCTTCATGAACTTCAATAGCGGCTTCCATTAAAGCTCTAGTTTGCATTCTAGCAATTTCTGGATAAGTAACTGCTAAACGACATCCTCTATGACCCATCATTGGATTAAATTCATGTAATTCATTACATACGTCAATAATATGCTCTACAGTCATTCCCATAGCATCAGCAAGTTCTTTCATTTCAGCCTCTGTCTTAGGAATAAACTCATGAAGAGGCGGATCAATATAACGTACAGTCATAGGTAGACCCTTTAATTCCTTATACATTTCTTTAAAGTCACCTTTTTGATAAGGAATTAATAAACTCAAATATTTCTCTCTATCTTCAACTGTTTCAGATAAAATCATTCTTCTTAAGTTAAATATTCTCTCTTCATCAAAGAACATATGCTCAGTACGACAAAGTCCAATACCTTCAGCACCAAGTTCAATTGCTTTTCTAGTATCTTTAGGAGTATCAGCATTAGTTCTAACACCAAGCTTACGATACTTGTCAGCCCATGCCATAACACGGCCAAATTCACCTGCAATAGTAGCATCAACTGTTGGAATAGCTCCATCATAAATATTACCAGTAGTACCATCAATAGAGATAACATCTCCTTCATGGTATACCTTACCAGCTAAAGTAAATTCCTTCTTAGCTTCATTCATGATGATATCACCACATCCAGATACGCAGCAAGTACCCATACCACGAGCAACAACTGCAGCATGACTAGTCATACCACCACGTACTGTCAAGATACCTTGAGCAGCCTTCATACCAGTAATATCTTCAGGAGAAGTCTCAAGTCTAACAAGTACAACCTTTTCTCCTTTACCACCGATACCATAAGTAGCAGCATCTTCCGCAGTAAATACAATCTTACCACAAGCAGCACCAGGAGAAGCACCAAGTCCTTTTCCAACTGGAGTAGCAGATTTTAGTGCCTTACTATCAAACTGTGGATGTAATAATGTATCTAAGTTTCTAGGATCAATCATTAATACAGCCTCTTCTTCAGTTCTCATTCCTTCATCAACTAAATCACAAGCAATCTTTAAAGCAGCTTGAGCAGTTCTCTTACCATTTCTAGTTTGTAACATATACAATTTACCATGTTCTACAGTAAATTCCATATCTTGCATATCACGGTAGTGTTCTTCCAAAGTAGCACATACTTTCTTAAACTTTTCAAAAGCCTCTGGGAACTTATCAGCCATTTCAGTAATCTTCATTGGAGTTCTAACACCCGCAACAACATCTTCACCTTGTGCATTAGTTAAAAATTCACCAAATAAACCTTTTTCACCAGTAGCAGGGTCTCTTGTGAAAGCAACACCTGTACCACAATCATCTCCCATATTACCAAATGCCATTGATTGAACATTAACAGCAGTTCCCCAAGAATATGGAATATCATTATCTCTACGATAAACATTAGCTCTTGGATTATCCCAAGATCTAAATACCGCTTTAATAGCTCCCATTAATTGTTCTTTTGGATCATCAGGGAAATCTTCACCAATCTTAGACTTATATTCTTCTTTAAACTCTCTAGCTAATTCTTTTAAATCATCAGCAGTAAGTTCAACATCTAATTTAACATTCTTTTCTTCCTTCATCTTATCGATTAGTTGTTCAAAGTATTTCTTACCAACTTCCATAACAACATCAGAATACATTTGAATAAATCTACGATAGCAATCCCAAGCCCATCTAGGATTATTAGACTTTTCTGCAAGAACATTAACTACTTCTTCATTTAATCCTAAATTAAGAATAGTATCCATCATACCAGGCATACTAGCTCTAGCACCACTTCTAACAGAAACTAATAATGGATTTTCTTTGTCTCCAAATTTCTTTCCTGTAATCTCTTCCATCTTAACTATGTATTCGTTAATTTGGCTTTGAATCTCATCATTAATTGTACGTCCATCTTCATAGTACTTAGTACAAGCTTCAGTAGTAATAGTAAATCCCTGTGGAACTGGCAAACCAATATTTGTCATTTCCGCTAAGTTAGCACCTTTACCACCAAGAAGGTTTCTCATATCTGCATTACCTTCTGTAAACAAATAAACATATTTTGTCATTTACCTTTCACCTCACTCTTTAATAATAACAAAATCAAAATAAAAAGGCAATAATATTGCCTTTAGTTTACTTATTTTTTACACATTTTCATTCACTTTCAGCCTATAAGTCTTCCAGTGCTATTTATAGCCTAAAGTCTATAAATAGTATATCTACATATCTATCATATATAAGCCATTACTATATACCAAACTAATAAATATAACTTCTTATCTTCCATAACTATTAAACATATCTAAATCAGTAGGAACCATTGATATAAAATCAAATAATGTTTTAGGTAAATCGCTTATTTTAACTTCCATAACGCCAGTAGCCCCAACACTATCTTTATTAACTTTATTAACTCCAGGTAATCTATTTATCATTTCTATATTACAAAGTTTAGGAATAAAATATTCAATTCTAGCTATATCATTATTAAGTGAAACTTCCATTGATAAAGCATGTCCCCTATCTCTAACCATAATTATTAATTTTCTATCATCTATAATTACCATATCAGTAATCCCACAGTCCAAACTAGAAGGAAACATCACAAATAATTGCTCGAATATTGGATTTCTATTTCCTCTTAAACTTATAGAATATTCCTGATCATTCTTCTTTTCACAAATTAATGGTAAAGATTTTAAAATCGTATCATTATTAACAATATAAGAATGCATAAAATATAAATATTCATTTATTGAACTAGCTTCGTTAACTGCACTAATTTCATTAAAAGCATATCCTTTACAAGTACTTTTAACACTATCAATAAAATTAGGTTCCATATTACTTATAAATTTTTGATAAAATAATTTTAATTTATTTATATCTAGTCCGCAACTATAAAAACTACTTTTTATAGTTTGTTCCAAATAACATAGTCTATTAAAAACATTAGATTCCTTACCAAACATATCTATTGTAATACACTTCAATTCACTAAATATATAAATAAGTGAATCATTCAACTTATCAGTATATTTACTTACTGACTCTTCATCTACATAACCATTAAGTACCTGCGGAGCCATATCATAAATTTCTTTTTTTATTCTAATATCATTAGAAAAAAAATGTTGTAATTTAATCATTTTCTCATCATTCATACCATCACATCCTACATTCATTATATCACAAAAACAATATTTTTAACATAGAAAAAGAAGCTACAATAAATGTAACTTCTAATACATTATCTCTTACTAAATTGTGGAGCTCTTCTAGCACCTTTAAGACCATATTTCTTTCTTTCTTTAACTCTTGGATCTCTAGTTACAAATCCATTAGCCTTAAGAACCTTTCTATATGAATCTTCATTAGTTTCATTTCCTGCATCATAAACAAGTAATGCTCTAGTAATACCAAGTCTGATAGCACCAGTTTGACCTGAGAATCCACCACCAGTAACTTCAGCAACTACATCAAAAGTATTTTCATTACCAGTTACTACTAATGGTTGTTTTAAATCCATTACTAATACGTCATAAGGCATATATTCTTGAACATCTCTACCATTAACAGTAATCTTACCAGTACCAGGAGTTAAAGTAACTCTAGCTACAGATCCTTTTCTTCTACCAGTTCCATAGAAACTTCTCTTTTCTTTAGCCATTATTTGTTACCTCCCATTTCTAATACTTTAGGTTGTTGTGCAGCATGTTTGTGATCCTCACCAGCATACACAAATAATTTCTTATACATTTCTCTTCCAAGTCTATTATGTGGAAGCATTCCTTTTACTGCTCTTTCAACCATCTCTACTGGATAGTTAGCTCTCATTTCTTTAGCAGTTCTTTCTCTTAGACCACCAACATATCTAGAGTGATCATAATAAATTTTATCCTCTAATTTGTTACCAGTTAAAGCTACTTTATCAGCATTAACAATGATAACATAGTCACCACAGTCAACATGAGGAGTGTATGTTACTTTGTGTTTTCCTCTTAATATAACAGCAGCTTTACTAGCAACTCTTCCTAGAGGAATATCTTTAGCATCAATAACATACCAAGTTCTGTTAACTGTTTCTTTACTTTGCATAAATGTGCTTTTCATTTCTATTCTCCTTCATATTTTTAAAAGTTATCTTCAGGTCTTAAGTGTTCCCAATACCTAATACCCTCCAACAAAATGTACCGATTATGATTTTACTATTATTTTATGCTTTTGTCAATAATTTAAGAGATTTTTTCTCATTTTCTTCCCAAAAATTAACTTTATAAGATAATATTATTCAATTGCCTACATTTTTTATCAATTTATACATAAAATATAATTGACAATAATAAACATCTTTGATATATTATTGTTGTAAAGAAAACTTACTTGTGAAGGATTAAAGCTGGGTTCTTGAATAAGAGTAGATATACATTCGTATATTTAGAATTCCTTTGCTCCTGGGGTAAGTTTTTTTATTATATCTTTTTTTGTTTATATTCCTCTTTAAGTTCACAAATAATATTATTATCTTTTAAAATCAAATCAGTAACAAAATCTACTAAATGTTGACTACAACCCCAACTATTAGTTAAAGTATGTTTATAAAAGTATTTTTCATTAGACTTCAAATCAAACTTATCACATATTAATTTCAAATCATATTGACTTATTTTAATGTTAATTCCTTTTCTTTTCAAATTACTAGACACAATTTCACGAACTCTTTTTTGATTATAGCAATGAGTTAAATTAGTATCTTTAAGTTCCTTTATAATTTTAACATTTTCTTCACCATCATTCGCAATTCCAAAAAGTATTTGAGCATCTTCTCTATTTTTAACTATCTTTAAATTTAAATCTATTCTTATTGCCAACTTTTCATTTTGATTATTTTGAATTATAGTTTGAGCATCAGTTTTCATTTTATTATATTTATTAAATATATCTTTACCATATTTACTCAAAATATTTTCTTCGCTCATTTCTTCACTATTTATAACAAGTGTTAAAAATGAACTGTTAATTTTTTCTGTAATATCTCTATTAAAAAAAGTAAACAATTTTTGCGAATAATTTAATACATTCGCTTGCATAAAAGGTAAATAAACAGAATCCATTTCTTTAATTATAAAATGTGTTGCTGTATTTCTTAAACCAAGCATTATTTCTAAATTTTTTCTTACAGGATCTTTATCATTAGTAAAAACATATTTTATACAATTAGACAAAGAAATAGTTCTATCAGGCTTATCAAAAAAATAAATACTATTACCATCATTTAATATTTTAGCCTTTAACAGTAACTCCCACGCATTACATATAAAAAAAGTAAATCCTTCCAATCTATAATTAATCGTAGGCTTATTGTATATCTCAATTGCCATCAAAAAAGCCTCTTCACTCTTATTCAAAAGATTATCTATTAATTCTTTTTCCAAAACCTCACCCATATCTTTCATATACAAAATATAACACAGCACATTAAGATAGTCAATAATTATTTACATAATATTTTAAGAGATTTTTTCTCATTTTCTTCCCAAAAATTAACTTTATAAGACAATATTTCCACAACTTTATCTATTTCATCATAAGTTAAACCACTATAACTATATCCAACAGTTTTAACCAAATAATCAATTAATCCTTCTTCTTTATAATCACACATCTCATCATCCAATACACAAAAAGAAAAACATTCATTATTTCTTAAATACTCTTTAATTTCTTTCCCTCTTTGCTGATTAATACATGAAGTCATTCCAATAACAGGTAAACCAATATCTACAAGAGTATCAATTACCAAATCACTTCTCCAAGAAGAAATTAAAACAATTTTAGCATTAGTTCTTACAATAATCTGTTTTAATATTTGTATTTTTTCAAAAGAAAAATTAAACTCAATATATTTCTTATTCTGTTCATAATCATTTTTTAAATTAGGATATCCTCTATTATATATTCTTTTACTAATACCAATATTATTCATCATATCATTAATATCATTTAATACACCATCTATATCTAGAAATATTATTCTATCCATAACTCCCCCTACTATAAATATCTAAATATATACCAATGCTTATATATAATAGATATGTAGATATATCATTTATAGACTACAGGCTATAAATG
>UROI01000030.1 GCA_900549325.1 uncultured Mycoplasmatota bacterium
CTTATATACAAGAATTGATATCTAATTTTGCCATTTTTTTGAAAATTTCTTTAAAATTTTTTTATTATTAGTAATCCTTAAATATATAGTAAATATTAACTATGTTATAGCAAATAAAATTTAAAACAAGGAAGACTACTTAGGCTTTCTTGTTCCCCTTAAGACTACAGGCTTAAGGGGGATTGGAAAAGTTGATAAAATATTTTGAAAAAGTACTATTTTTAACTTTACCACATAGTTTTTAAATGGTATAATGATTTTAAGAGAGGTGAATAGATGAAAAAAGAAAAAAAAGGTGGTAAATTAATTATTGCAGTTGGTGCAGTGGCTATTTGTACAGTTACTGCTGGGGCTTTTTTTAGAAAAGATATTATTTATAAGTACTATGAGTATTCGGTAAATAAGAATTATTCTAGTACTAATATTAAAGTTAATGATTATTATCTTGAGGATAATTTTGAATATGTTAATAATTATACTGATACTGGTATAAGAAATAAGAAGGATCTTGTTGATTTTGTATATTATGCAATCAATAGTGGTTCTGATTATTTGGAAAGATATATTGATAGAGATTATACATCATATAGTAGTGATATTAATAGTCTTACGAGTAATGATGGTGAGGAATTTAAAGATATTATTTCGGTTTTGAATAACTTTGTTCATCCTTATAATAGTTCTAATAATATTAAACTTACTTATGGTGGTGATTATAAGATTGGTATTAGTGTTAATAAGGCTTATACTGATAAGGAAATAGAGGAAATTAATAAGGTCGTTGATAAGGTTATTAGTGAAAAGATTACTAATAGTACTCCTACTAGAGAGAAGATTAAGATTATTCATGATTATATTATTGATAATGCTGAGTATGATAAACTTAAATATAATGATAGGAATGATACTACTTATAAATCTAATACGGCTTATGGGGTATTGATACAGGGGTATGGTACTTGTAATGGATATGCTGATGCAATGGCTATCTTTCTTGATAAGCTTAATATTATTAATTATAAGATTAGTAATGATGAGCATATTTGGAATTTGGTTTATTTGGATGGTAAATGGTATCATTTGGATTTGACTTGGGATGATCCTATTAGTGAGACTAATATTAATAGAGATACTTATTTCTTGATAACTACGAAAACATTAGAGGAACTTAATGATGGTACTCATAATTTTGATAAAAAAATATATAGCGAAGCTTAATTTGAAGCTCCGCTATTTTCTATGTTATCCACTAGTTTTGGTAGTGAACTGAAATTATTTATTAACATTGTGAAATCGTCTTTGTATATTACTTTATCACTTGATACATCGATGGTCATATAGTCTGTTTCTACTAGTACTGTGCTAGTATTGTTATTTAATTCTATTATTTCATATGTATCGGATTCTTTATCATAGTATGATAATAGGTTTAGGTATGAACAATCTAGATATGACATTGGACTTAGGGTTATTTCTTTATCACCTACTTTTAGTGTTACGGTATCGATGAAGAAATATAGGTCTTTGCCATCATATAAGAACATATAATCGAATGACTTGTTTATTCCTTTTTGATTTAGGTAATATAAGTCATTTTTTTTGTATATTTCTGTTAGGGCATTTACTGCGTACTGTCTATCTTTTATTGGAAAGAAAGCACTCATTTCTTTTGGAAATATTACTTTATCACTATCTTTTATGTATATTGGTGTGCTATCTAGGCTGACATTAAAGTCTTTGCTTTTGATATCTAACACGACATCTTTTCTATTTCTACTGATAGTGGCTTTGTATTCTATTTTGTTTTTTGAGAAGTACTGGTAAACATCTTGTTCTTTTTCATAGGCATATCTATTGTTTCGATATTCTCTTCCGTATAGGAATAGTGCTATTAGTATTACTACTCCGAGAAAGATTGGTATTAAGATATTATATTTTTCTTTTATGAACTGTTTCATGGTACCTCCCTAATATATGAATTTATCGCTAGCGGTAATGCCTTTGATGATGGTATCGCCCGATTTGACATTTATTAATTTTAGTTCAATGATATCGCCGTCTTTCATTTTGTTTAGTTTGACCGTATTACTTGTATTATTACTAATCGATATAGTACTTGTCTCTTTTCTTGTTTCTCCTGTTTTGCTATCTGTTATTGTAACTACTAGGTCTGCTGATGTTAATTTATAACTGTTATCTGTTGTTATGACATAGGTTATTTCGCCTGCTCTTGTTTTGGTTACTTTTAGTGATAGTTTTGGTTTTTGTGTAGAGATGGTAGTGTTAGCAAATTCTTTTATGATGCTCTCTCCATCTTCAGTAGCGGTATATTTGAATTTTAGATTGTATTTGGTATTTGGTAATATGTCTTTTAATTCATATCTTGTATTGTTTGTATTTAGGTATATTACTTCTACTTTATCGGAATCTTCTTTTTGGACTTCCATGTAGACTGATGTGTATTCTTTATATGGATCGTAGATTACATAGTCTATAATGATTTTATTTACTGTTGATGTTACGGATACTACTGATGTTTGTTTAGCGGCTTTTTTTATTTCTTCAATGGTTGTTCCGCTATTACTGCTACCATTTCCATTTGTTTGGTTATTACCATCGGTACTGTTATTATTTCCTTGATTACCATTGATGTCGATATTGGTAACATTATCGTTGGTGTTCTTGCTTTCGTCTGGGATTAAGTCTTCTTTGGTGTAATTGTTACTTGAGCCGATAATCTTTTTTAAGTCAATCTTGTCGCTTCCGTAGGTTAATATTTCATTTGCTATATCAAATGTATAATTGGAAGTAACTATTTCTGCTTCAGAAAATGTTTTTAGATTTACTTTGTGATTTGTAAGAGTTGCATTTCCGGCTTTGTCTAGTTCTACTAGTAGGAAGTCGGTTGTTGATAAAAGGTTATCAGCAGATTTTATTTCTTTATCGACGATAAGATATTTGCGATCTGCTAGTTTGTAGAACTTGGTAAGTAATGAATTTTTTATTACCGTTTCATTACTTGTTATGTTTATTTCACTACCGCTTGATATCTCATAATATCTTCCATATAGTTTTATTTCGGTTGTATCTTCATTGAAGGCAATGGCGGTATTACCTAACTCGTAGTCTTTACCATCATATGTTAGGTAATACTCTCCTTTCCATTTTGTTTTTATCTTGCCATCACTATCTAATTTTATAAGGGTTTTGTCTTTATCGAAGACAATATTTCCTTTTGATACGATGTATTCTTCTTTATTTAATGATAAGAAGAACTTTATAACTAGAGAAAACATGATAATAATTATAATTGAAATTCCTATAATTATTCCTATGTTTCTCTTATTTTTTATATCATATTTTCTCATAATTACTTCCTTTCTTAACTGACATCTTTAACATAGTACTGCTGAATTGTCTTTCCATTTATTGATAGTTTTACAAGGTTCCCGTTTTCTTCATAATAATAGGTTATTGTTATGAAGTTGGTTTTTCCTAATTTTTTTCCTTCTGGTATTGGTATTTCGATATATGGATAGTTATCTTTATCTAATTTATATGTGATACTTCCATGATCTATTGCATCGTTTATTAGTGTTGAAGATATACTTGGTATTAATCCCATCATACCTGACGATACTTTACCTGCACCTTCTTCGTTGACATTGTATTCGATACCTTTGATTGAGCTTTGAACATTGGTTGAACCGACAAATGTCATTATTAATTTGTTTCCTGTGGCTGTTAATGTTGGTGAACCAAGTGAGAAGTTAAGTCTGCTTCTTGTGTACTGACCTTTTCTTACATATGTTAAATCTTCTTTAGTATTTAATGAAATATTATTACGATATATATTGGCATATGCATATATGAAATAGTTAGTGTCCGGTTCTAGAGATCCATATCTTATTTTTAGGGTAAATGTATTGTTAACTGTGTTTTCGGTTACAGTACATGATTTTACTCTGCTGCTTTCACCATTGGTACTGCATGTTAACTTGTATAAGTCTACTTCTACCTTGCAATCTTCTCCATTTGGACAAGCATTAGCATATGTAGAGTCCTCTAATTCTACATGGAATTTGCCATCTGTTATTACTCTATCGGTATCTTCTATATTGATGCTATAATCGATATAGTAGTTATATTCTCCTGAAGCTTCATCTATTCCTGTGCTTTGGTTAAGTGTTATAGCAGGCTCTTTTAATTCGCCAAACAATGTTGTTTGCTTTAAGGTTTCATTATATAGTTCTAACTCTTTTGGTTCTGCATCTGTTGTTACTGCGGTTACTACTAATCTGTGATAATCTCCTCCAAAGACGAAGTCATTACCTGTGATATCGGTAGTGAATATTGCACTTCCTCTATCTGTTATGTCTTTGTTTAGAACTACGCCTTCTTTTTCTTTGACATCATTGATATCGTATAATTCGTATTTAACGTTGAAATTTTCTTTTGATTTTAATCCGGTATTGATTTTTAATGTACGTTTGCTATAGACTGTTTCGCCTTTTTGTGACTTATGTGAATATTCAATACTTTTAAATATATCGTCTTTTCCTAATGTTTTTAATGTATTTATATATTCTATGTAACCATTTTTACCTAAGGCAAATAATGGTGTTTTTACTTTGGCTCCATTTTTATTCATGTCAGCTGAAATTTTGTAATAGTAGGTACTATCTGGATTTAATCCGGCAAAAGAAACATTGTTAAGATTATCATAATCTGTTTCTACTGTTTTGACAAATACTAAATTATCATCTTCGTCTTTGCTATAAATGTCAATATAGAATTTATATTTGCCATCTGTTTTTACATAGTCTGTTTCTAATGTGTCCGTGTCTATTGATAAGTCTATGTCTACTACTGCTCCATTTATTAATGGGGTTAATGTTGTTTTTACTTTTGGTATAATACTAGTAAATTTGAACTTGTTGTTTGATGTCTGTACTTCTACTTTATCTAGTACCTTTGGAGCTATGAACATATTATGACTCTTTAATTTGATACCATTTGTTAGAAGATCTATATCTGAGTTTAACGATACATCTCCATAATTTATAAAGTTATTGTTTATTATATCTATGATATTTGTGGTAAAGAGACTTGATTGTTTATAACTTTCTTCATATATTGTTGGTGAGATTCCTAAGATTCCTCTTGGAACTTCACTTATTACTGATTCTACTTTGTTACTTGAATTTTTATATATGTAATAGTATTTTCCTGGTGTAGTACCTATTTCTTGATATACAAAACCTAGTTTGTTTGAATTTTGAGCATCTACTAATCCGCGAGATGTAAAATATTCTCCAAGTAATGATTTACTACCAAAGCCTACATAACCCGTGTCATAGAAGGCTTCTAGTTTTAATGTTATGTCTTTTCCTTTGAAGTCTTTGATATTAGCATAATCTATTTTTATACATTTGCTCGGTTCTTCTTCAGTACCACATTCTAATGGTGTCGTTATTATTTCTTCATATTTTAGTGAGCCTGATGTTAAAGTGACTAGATATGCTGAAACTCTATTTAAGAAATCATTATTATTTAAATTTAATGTTATTTCGTTATCAAAATCTTTGTATTCTAATGTGTATCCTAGGCCATATTCGTTAGCGTTATGGTAACCATCAAAGTAGTATTTGAAACTGATGGCACTTGGTTTTTCTTTCTTAGTTAGAGCTTTATTATAATATAGACTATATGTTGTATTGCTTGCTAGATTTGATAAAGTGAATGTTTCCATACTAGCGGTATTTGATATTTCGGTAATATATTCTTCTTCTGATTCTCCTACCATATAATGAATTAGATATTTATCTTCTTCTTTTACTAGGGCATTATCGTAATCTACTACTACATATTTATATGTTATAGAGGTAGCAGTACTACTATCGATATACATTCTTATTTTGGGTTCTTCTTTACTACTTGTTATAACGTTACTAGTTGGTTTTTTTGTTGGATAGTTAGTATCTATTTCTTTATCGTTATTTGTATCTAAGCTTAAGTCTATTGTAAATGTGTAAGTATTACCTCTTCTTAGTTCGGTATCTGTTATGTTGTAATCTGTTCCATCTTTTAGGAAGAAGTATGTAGTATATGTTTCTTCTTCAGAGAAATCTATGGTTTTCTTTTCGATTACTTTTCCGTCCATGTTAGCATAGAAGTTTAATTCTTTGATTGGATTGTCACCTTGAAAATATGATTCTACCTTTTTCTTGTCAAATTTAGCAGTTACTTTATAACCTACTACTGTATTTGGTGAAAGATTGCTATTTATTCCTAAATCTTTAAAATCACCATATTCGCCTGATAGGGCTTGCTTTTTAGTTATTTCTTCCACTATTACTTCAGGAGATGATACTTCTTCTTCTAATAAAAGTATTGCTGGTATCTCATATATGAAGACATTATCTTGAATCTTGAATTTGTTTGTTTTGTCGGCATCATATGCTTCAGCTACTTCAATAGTGTAGTATCTGCTTAGTTTTCCTCCTGATACTTCTCTTAAATTATTTATATCTGTTATACCAAACTGACTGGAATTAATATTGAATGATTTGTTATAGTAGTTTGATTTTATGTTGGTATTTCCTTCAATACTATAAGTACCTAAAAGATTTTCTTCTTTAGTTTCACTGCCTTTATAAAGATTTATTTTGAATGAATCTAATTTATCGATTATTGTACTACTTGGCTTAGTTACAGTTAATTTTGTATTTACAGATATTGGTAACTCGTTAGAATAGTTATTTAAAGTCCATTCTGACATTGTAAGATTTTCTATACCTGCGGTTGTTATGATTGCTGATCCTAAAGGCTTATTCACTTGAAGACCTTTGCCATTATATAGGTCATAATTTCCCCATACTTCAAATTTATAATCTTTGTTTTCAGTTAAACCTGATATTTTTAAATCGTAAGTTAGTGTTTCAGGATCAAATGTAATGTTGTTTATGTATTTGCTTTCTTTATCGTTTGCGCCTTTATATGTTATGTAGATATCACTGGTGTCTGAAGGATCTCCTTGATAGCAGCTTCTTCCTGGTATTGTACATCCTTCATCTTTTAATGTTAATAATAGATGCATTGAGTTAAAATCCACTTCTTTTTCTTCAAAAGTTACTGATGGTAGACCTGCAATAATGAATGGACTACTCAATACTGAATCTATTTCATTTTCTTTATAGTTATCATAATATCTAACTGTTACCTTGTATACATAATTTTTGTTTGATTGAAGATTGTTTTCTCCTAGTTTTAGTACTTCATTCTTTAAACTTACTGTACTAAATGTGTATACTGGGGTTAAATTATCTACATTTTCTTCAGTTATGTCGTCTAAATCGTATATTTTGTAAATATAATTAGATATGCTCTTATCTTCGTCAACTGGTTTTTCCATTGAAAGTTCAAATGTTTTGCTTTCTTCGTTTGCTTTTACATTTACTGCTCCAAGTGATGGTTTCTCTTTCAAGGTTTGAACTGAGGTGTTTATGGTATATACTTTTGAATAATTGGTGTTTTTGAATAATACTTCATCTAAAACTACTTTATAAGAAGTATTTTTTGTTAATCCTGTGAATTCAAAACTTTCATTTTCTTCACTTATAAATGTATGACTATTTATTAGTTTGTCGCTACTATCGTATAATGATACTTTAGCTGATTTTACATTGTCGTCACTGCTAAAATCTACTGAATATGTTACAGAAGTTTTTGTTACCATTTCTCTTTTTAGGCTTAATTCTAAATTGTCTGTTCTAAAATTGCGAGCTAAATATTCATAACCATCTGAATCTTTTATTGACATATAATAGTTGGTATTTGGTGATAGTGAGTTTACGACTACTTCTTGAAGATCAGAAGATGTTGATAATACTTTTGTATATGTTGTTTTAGAATTATCTATATCATACAATGTTAGTAATAAATTACCTTTTATTTGATTTGCAGTATCGATAACTTGAATCGTGGCATTTAAACTGTTAATGTCTAATAATGCTTTTACTAGATCTACTGATACTTCTTTTTTTATTTCAGTAGTATTGTTGCCGTTGCTATCAGTACCATCTGTACCTGTATTATTGCCTGGGTTTTCAGTATTATTTCCTTGGTTACCGTTATTTGGATTATTGCTATCGTTAGGATTGCTACCATTATTTGTACCATCCTTATTGTCATCTTTTACTTTAGATGTATCAATATTGATATTTTCGTTACCATCAATAGTCATTTCTTCTAGAGTTAGTTTTTCTTCTTCACCATAGAAGACTTTTTTACTGCCTAATTCTATCTTTATTTTGTCTCCGATAAATATTGTTGTCCCTTCGGTTGTTGTTTGATAACTTCCTTCATTGTTCTCTACTTTAACAATACCATCTTCAACAAATAGTAGTTCAAAATATTTTCCTTTTACTGGTTCTTCGTTTCCAGCTAATTTTATTCTTACATCATTACCTAAAACTATGTATTTATTATCTGTTATTCTACCTAATAGATTTCCAAATACTAAAGTTTTGTCGGCAGTTTCCACTATATAACCGCCATTACTATACTTTAAAATTACTTTATCTGTAACATTATAGTATGGTACTAGTTTTTGGTTGAAATTATCTAAATCTAGAATCACACCGTTTTTCATGAATGATAATGATTCGTCTAAATAGTGAATAAAGTTTTCTTTACTGGTTGTTACTTCCTTATCATCTACATCTTTGAATGTATATTCATTAAATACGTTTTCCTTATAGACTGTGTTATCATTAAAATAGTATTTGTCGCTTTTAGTAGCAGTACTATTTATAATGTATCCTGCACTATAAAATTCTTTAGAGGATTTTCTTGTTAAAAATATTACTCCTATTGTTAAGATTATTAAAGTTACTATACTTAGGCTTAGAATTAGCCAAAAACTTTTGTCTCCAATTTTTTTCATTTTATCACCATTACCTATCATATAAATTATAGCAAATACATATTTAAAAGTCAATTTTATTACTATAATTTATAAAATAAAATACTATTCTATTTCACTCTAAGCCTAATGTCTTAGAGTGTTAAATTAAGCCACTTAAAAGTGTCTTAATTTAAATGCTTAACGCATCTATTATATATAAGCAAATGATAAATATTTAAAATAGGCAATAAAAAATAGAGATTTCTCTCTAAAATACATATTTGGTTAAAAAGTATATTGCTAATATTGTAAGAGTACCCGCAAGTCCTATGTAAATACAAAGCATTACTAAATTTTTATCTTCCTGCTTTAATTTTAGTTCTTTTTTCATACATTTTACCTTCCTTATACTTAGATAATATCATAAAGAGTTATTTTTTTCAATAAATTTTGTTTTATTTATTTACAAATTAAAAATATATGGTATAATATTGAATGTGTTCAGGTTATTGGCACATTGCTGGGGCGTTAGCTCAGTTGGTAGAGCAACTGACTCTTAATCAGTGGGTCTAGGGTTCGAAT
>UROI01000031.1 GCA_900549325.1 uncultured Mycoplasmatota bacterium
CGTTCAAATTTCTTTATCATTTTTGGTTTTCACCCATTATTTGACAAAGAACCATAATCTTCCTATAATTTACATTCTTTAAATATTATTTAACTATTTCTACTTTTATCTTTTCATTTCTATGACATCTTACTTCAAACTTATTACTACACTTAGGACATTTAACAGTATGTTTTCCTTTTTTAAGTGGTAATCTAATCTTCGACTTACAATTAGGACATTTCTTATACATATAAGTATTTCGATCTTTATATCTCTTTTTATTATAATTATATGTACTTAATATCTTATTCTTTATCTTTAAATACATATCATTTTCTTTTCTTCTTTGATATATATTTTTAGATAATACTCTATATAACATTATAATTATAAGTAACACTTCTATTACAGTAATTATCCTACTTCTTATAAAGATATTTATTAGTATTAGAATAGTATAGATAACTAGTAATACTTTATATAAGTCATCTATTCCATATCTTCCGATCATAAAAGTTCTAAGTTTATTATTCATAGTTTATCTCTTTACTTCTATTCTTTCTTTACCACCCATGTATGGTCTTAATACTTCTGGTATGATAATGCTACCATCCTCTTGGTAATGCTGCTCTAGAATAGCAATAAGGGATCTCGGACTAGCTACTACTGTATTATTTAATGTAGCTAAATATTTATTACCATTTTCTGTTTTCATTCTTATTCCTAGTCTTCTTGCTTGTGCATCTCCTAGAGTAGAACAAGAACCAACTTCAAAGTATTTCTTCTGTCTAGGGCTCCAAGCTTCAATATCACATGATTTTACTTTAAGATCGGCTAGATCACCTGAACAACATTCTAGAGTTCTAACTGATACATCTAGACTTCTAAAGAATTCAACGGTGTAAGACCACATCTTATTATACCAATCCATAGCATCTTCTGGTTTACATAGAACAACCATTTCTTGTTTTTCAAATTGATGTACTCTATATACTCCTCTTTCTTCAATACCATGAGCTCCTACTTCTTTTCTGAAGCATGGTGAGTATGAAGTCATAGCTATTGGTAATTTACTTTCATCTATTAGTTGTCCTTTAAATCTACCAATCATACTATGTTCTGAAGTACCTATTAAGTATAAGTCTTCATTTTCAATCTTATACATCATAGCATCCATCTCTTCAAAAGACATAACACCATTTACAACATCACTTCTTATCATAAATGGAGGTATGCAGTAAGTAAAGCCTTTATTAATCATAAAGTCTCTAGCATAGGCAATGGTAGCTTCATGTAATCTAGCTATGTCTCCTATTAGGTAGTAGAAACCATTACCACTGGTTCTACCAGCACTATCTTTATCAATACCATTTAATCTTTCCATTATATCAGCATGATGTGGTATTTCATAGTCTGGTACAAATGGTTCTCCAAATTTTTCTATTTCAACATTCTCACTATCATCTTTACCAATAGGTACTGAACTATCAATAATATTTGGTATCTTCATCATTCTTTCTTTTATTTGCTCTTCAAGTGAAGCTTCTTCTTTTTCTAGTTCTGGTATTCTACTCTTTATCTCAGATACTTCTTCTTTTACTTTATTGGCCTCTTCTAGCTTTTTATCACGCATTAAAAGACCAATTTCTTTACTTAAAGTATTTACTTTACTTCTTGCTTCATCAGCTTCTGTTCTAATAGCACGATACTTAACATCCATATCGTATACTTCATCCACTAGAGGAAGTTTTTTATCTTGGAATTTCTTCTTAATATTTTCCTTTACTAAATCTCTATTTGTTCTTATTAAATTAATATCTATCATTTTTATCCTATCCTTTCAAATCTATATTTTTGCCCAGTAACATTATCACTTCTGGTAGTTATATCGTCAGTACTAAGAAACGAGGATATAGGTCTTACCCATAACTTGTTATCATGCTTATATACTACCATGTCTTCAAGTGTCTCACTATTTGTAGCTATATTTATTACTTCCATAATGGAGCCTTTAAAGTGTCTCCATCTGCTTCCAATAGGTATTTCTTCAGTACGCATATATTCCTCCTTTAAAATAAAAGAGAATGATACCCATAAGGAGTGCTTACTGCACGGTACCATCCTCTTATTTTACTTAATTTTGATAACGGTTACTAGCCGGAAATGTTTGCATTTCACTCCGAGGTAGAAACTTATACTTTAACTAATTACTTTTCACCAACCAGTAACTCTCTAAATAATTAAATGTATAAATCATGTCCTCATCAACATTTATATCTAGATTATAGCATAATTTTCAAATATTTCAATACTATAATTCAATATTTTTTAATTTTTCAAAAAGAGGTATTTCTTCTTTTTTAAATACTAGTTCTTTGTTTTCTTCTTTTATCATTGCTATTACTTTATCAATACTATACCATTTTACATAAGATAGTTCTTCTTTTTGAACTTTAAATTCACTGGCATCTTTATTACATACAGCATAGAATGGATACATGAAATGATTATTAAATCTTTCTTTGACTAAGTATTTATCGTATAGAGGATGAATATTATTTTTATTTATTCTTACTCCTACTTCTTCTTTTACTTCTCTTCCAGCGCAAACGAGAGGAGACTCATTATAACCAACATGGCCAGCGATAACTCCGAGCATATTAGGACAGAATCTTCTATTCTTGCTTCTTCTTTGTAATAATACTTCTTTTTTATTATTTATTATATAGATAGTTACTTCATTATGTAGTTTACCTCTGTTGTGAAGTTCTTCTCTTTCTAATATTTCATTGGTATTATTACCATTATTATCCACTACTCTTAATAGTTCCAATATAATCACCTACACTACTTTATAAGTATATCATTTTTTTTGTAAATAATCTATTGGATATTTATATTTTATTAATTTTTTAATTACTGGTTCCATGCCAAGGGTACCTACGGGCATAAATAAATCACGTATTTTAGCTACCATCCGAACTCTTTTTTTAGCATCAATCTCAGTCAAAGAATTTACATACAACCAAGTAAATAGATCGCCAAGATTATACATATTATTTTCTAAGACATTTTGCTCTTCACTTTTGCTTATATAATACATATCAGTATCAATGACAGTGATAGTATTACTGCTTAGAATAACATTAGAATCTGAAGTATCACAGACACATATGTTATGTTCCGCTAGTAAGGAAAAGGACTTATATAAAGCATATAAATTATCAAAAGTATAATCGACAGGCATAGTTAAGATATTTATATCTTCTTGAGGATAGTATTTGGATAGATATGCTACTATTTTGGTAAGTGTTCTATTGAAGTATAGTTCGTACAAGGTATAAAAGTTTTGCGGTTTTATTTCTTTGATTATGTTAAAGACATCTTCATTAAAAATAGCATTGTCTTCTTTACGTATAGGATATCTATCGAATACTTTTAAGCATTTGTTATCACTTGTTAAAAATGTTTTACCAAAGTCACCTGAACCAATAAAATTATCGGTATTTAGATGATGACTTTTCTTATCTTCAGTATACGCTATCATATAGTTTCACCCCTTTTTATTATTTGCTACTAATTATTATATTAGTTCTTCTTTTTTCTTGTATATCTTTGGCATTTCTACTTTAGTTATATTAAATAGATTTGTTTCTACTCCTGTTTGTGGTGGTAAGATATCGGTATCACCATTACCTATATTCTTCTTATAGATATAGGTTACATATGTAGTTTCTTTTGTGTATTCACCAGTGGTATTACCCTCTACTTTAAAGAAAGTATAGCCCATGAATTCTTTTTCTTCAGTAGTATATTTAGTTCCTACTCTCTCTTCAGATGTTAGTTCTTCAGTTAAAAGATTGCCATCTTCGTCAACGTATCTAACTACTAGTACTCCTTTTATTTGTTTATAGATATAAGTTACATATATAGTATCGTAACCATATTTTCCAGCAGTATTTCCTTCAACTTTAACTAGTTCATAACCAAAGAACTCTTTTTCCTCAGTAGTATAGTCTGTGCCTACTGGTTCTTCGTATGTTTGCTCATCATCTAGTTTGTTATTATCAATATCTACGTAGTTTACTACTAGTACTCCTCTGGCATCATGAGCTGCTTTTACTGCTAGAACATCGGTATAAGTACCTGCTTCAAATAGTAGGATATGATTATTTTCATAGTTTTCTTCATGAGCAGTCCATCTTAAATTTTCACTATCATCATACCAACCATTTATTTTATCGTTGCAATCATTTAATACTTTATTATCCTCTCTTAATTCTATTAAGTTCTTATCAGTAACAACGTTTGATATACTAATAGTTCCATCACTATATATATCATCACCATATTTACTTGCATAATTGTTATATATTTCTACACCTTCCGCAATAGTAATCGTACCACTATTATTGATACCACCACCAAAACCTAATTTTTCAGCAATATTTTTAGTTATAACACCTGTTTGTAAATCTAGACTTCCTCCTAATTTTACATAAATACCTGAACCATTATTATTTGTAATAGTTAAGTTTGTACTTTTATCAATTATACCATTTCCGCTTATAAATAGAGCACCAGGTATAGTCCACTTACTAGAAATACTACAATTATTATTGGTAATTGTTACTTCCGAATTATTTAATACTTTAAACTCTCCTGTTGTATGAATACCATTTGCTCCATTACCATTCGCAGTTACTTTAGAATTATTAATAATTAAATTACCAGCGGATAAACCATGCGATTTATTGTTATTAAAGTTAACAGTTGAATTAATAAATTCAAAATGTGAACCATTTGATCCATTCGCAGTACTATTAATAACATCTATATTTGAATCAATTGCTTTTACTACAAATGTACCAGTAAAGCCTGAACGATTATTATCAGAAAGATATTTTGAATTAATTAAATTAATATTATATCCTCCATCGCCACTATCCCATTCCAAAGCATCTTGTGAATAATTTTTTATTTCAAGTACTGAATTAGTTAAGTTTAGTTTATCATTTCCAGTAAAATAAATTGCATGAGTAGTTTTGTTTGAATTATTAGATGTTCCTGTTCCATCCATTTTCATTACTGAATCAATCAAATTAAGTTCAGCATTTTGTGAAGCACATATTGTTACCCAATTCCATTCAGCAGTATAAGGTGTTGTTCCTATACCATCCATAATTATATTAACATTAGAAAATGTTAAGCTTTTACCCCATAAAGCTATTCCTTTATCAGTAAAAGTTATAGTATACTTTTCTTCTCCTACTGACTTAATAGTTAAATCTTTAGATAAGTTAATACCTATAGTCTCAACGTTATTTAATATCTCAATAATATCCCCTTCATTTGCTTCTTCAATAGCAGCATCTAAACTAGTATATTTGTTCTCACCAATTTGGGCTACCACTGCTTCGTCAGCTTTAACATTCATTATTGAAAAACTTAATGTAATTAAAGCTAATATTAATAATTTAATCTTTTTCATTTTTTGTAATCACCTTTCTAAAATAATTACAAAAGACTAGCTAAATTTTTTTGCTAATTTATTTGATTAAAATGTGATCTAGAATATTTTTAACCAAAACCCATAACAAAGCATTTTCTGTCCTTTGTTAGTTTTATATACTATACTCAAAAAAACTTTTTGTCAAGAAAAAAAGAACCAAAAAAAAATAGTTCTTTCTGCTTTTGCTACGTGATAATTTTTTTATTTTTATTACATTATATTACTTGTCAATTTACACTTATTAATGTTTATTAGCGTTATTTAGCGTATTATTTGACATTTTTACCTTAAATAGGTGTAAATGATTGGCTTAATTGCTAAATTTAGTAATCACCCAAAAGGTCATTTTAGCTTTTACTCATTACTTTGAATTTTACTTTTAAAAACAGAATATTCTTCTCTTGTTATGCTATAACTTTTAATATCTTCATTCTTCTTACTTATCTTATCAAGAATTCTACCTCTTAATGTTCCTTCATAAGTTAGTCCACACTTTTCCATTACTCTACCACTTGCAGGATTTGCTTCTAAATGTTCGGCATATATTGTCTCTACTTCTACTTCTTCAAAAAGAAACTTAATTACTCTTTTAAAAGCCTCTGTGGCATAACCCTTACCCCACCATTTAGTGCCATAACAATATCCTATCTCAGTTGTACTATGTTTTGGACTAACACTAACTACACCTATTGTTCCAATTGGAGTATCAGTACTCTTTTCTACAACTATCCAGTTATAGAAATTATCTGTATTGTATCCATCACAAAGAGTCGCTAAAAATCTTAGTGAGTCCTCTACTGTTTTATGAGTCTCCCAGGTAACATATCTAGATACTTTTGGATCACTTCCCCAATTTTTAAACATTGCACTAGCGTCATCAAGATTTGCTCTTCGAAGTATTAGCCTATCTGTTTCTAATAATTTTGTACCTATGTTTTTCATTTTTTCACCTTCCTTTATTATAGTATTTTTCTTATACGAAAAAAGCACAGGAGGTCACTATTCCATATAAGAATAGTGACTCCGTGCTTTATTTTTTTACATCACGTGTAGGCTTTTACACCCGAGATAGCTTATAATAAATTTGTTATTTATATCTCCTCACTTGCATTAAATATATAATTTATTTTTATAATTGTCAAGTATTTTTATTATAATTTATTTATATTTTCCAAAATCAATCAAAATTCTTTTACCCAAATTGTTCAAAATAAAGACTTATACTTAAGGCTTTATTTTGCCTCTTAAGACCCAAGGCTTAAGAGGATAAGCTAAAAGAAGTACTAATATTAATACTTCTTTCATACTGTTGATAAAGTAAATTTTGTTAATAGTATGAGAAAATACCATAACAATATTTCCTTAAATCTTTAATGAAAGTTTTTTATTCTTTTTATTATCTACAAAATTACTTATTATATTATGATTATTTACTAATAGATTAATAAAATCTAATACTTTTATCTGAGCTTTAAATGTTAGTTCTCCCTCATAAATATCTTCAAAAATAATTTTACATTCTTCTAGAGAAGACTCTGCTATTACCTTATAATTACCATGAGATATAGCATTTCTTATTCCCTCTATTATGCATTCATTTCTTAAATAATCACTATTATTTTTGCAATAATCTATAAATACTTTTAATTCATTTTGCTTACTTGCTACTTTAGTAAGAAGTATACTTTGCTTATTTTTTAATAAATCAATATTAGCAGTTATCTTTTCACTAGCAGCGATATTTCCTTTTTCTTCTACTATTGCTTTACTTTTGATAAGTTCCGCAAGTTTCTTGTTATTTTCTTCTAACTCTTTCTTACTTTTGTTAACTTGACTTACCAACTCTAAATATCTACTATCGTCTATATTTAGTTCTAATATATCGAACTCTTTTAAATCTAGCTTACCATAATCTAAGCCATTATTTTCTATTAAAGTAAATTTATTGCTGTTATTGTATACATCATCTCTAGCATAAGAAAATAATGAATTAAACATAGCTATACTTGAAGATACAAGTGAGTCATAACTAATATACGTCATATTATATTCTTTAGTTATCTTATCTTTTAATACTTCTTTATCTATTGTGTTATATTTTTTTATTGTCTTTAGCATAATTAAGTTATTTAAATTTGAAATTATTGGTCTTAATGTTTCATAGTCTTTTTCAATATTTCTATGAAGTTCTAATCCAATTAAATGTATTTGACTATTATAATCAATATTCTCCTGAGCCATATTTAATATTCCATCTGCTACCTTGTCTATAACATCATAACTAATTTTATTACGTTTGATACTCATTTTATAACTACTACCAAGTTCTTTTTCAAAATTTAATAAACAATTATTATCATTAGATATAGAATATTCTTTTATGACTATTTCTAATCTATTTATTAACCAGTTTGGTATCTTACTACCATCAGTACTTTCTAAAACAATATTTAAATATCTTATTTTTTTCATAAAAAGTAATAATTCTTTTTTATTATCTATTTTCTTTTCTCTTTCTGTGTCTACTTTATTTAAGATAACTAATTTTCTTTCATATACATTACCATTTTCTTTTTTGGGACTATTGTCAAGATATGATTTTAATCCCATTACAATAAATGTAGACAATTTATCAATATTTATTATTACATTACCATCAGTCATATTAAGTATTATTCTATTATGATCTAAATCCAAAGTAAAAGCTCCATGAGCTATCTTATTTCGGTTCTATAATATTTAGTGGGTGTCAAAAAATATCCACTAATTTTATTTAATAAA
>UROI01000032.1 GCA_900549325.1 uncultured Mycoplasmatota bacterium
TTTATTAAATAAAATTAGTGGATATTTTTTGACACCCACTAAATATTATAGAACCAAGATTATAAAGCTAATCTTCTTTTTTGTGGAAAATTGTGTTAAATAATTGACATTTATAAATTAATACTGTAATTTTAAGTTAAAAAAATATATAAAATAGATAAAAGTATGTTAAAATAATTAATAGAAGTTGTTATAGGAAGTGATTAAAATGATAAATTCTAAAGTTACAAATATTAATAACATACGTAAAAAGACTATTCCATATATGTTGTCATGGATTATCTTTTATTCATGGTTAGTTATGTTTTTTACTTGGTGGATTAATAATTTTAAAAATAATTATATATTTGATGAAAATATAATATCTATTTTATCATGCTTGTTATTATTAATAATACCTATAATATCGTATTTAACAACACCAGATAAATTTAAAAAGTATTTTAAAGTAGGAGGAATAGGAAGTCTAATTATTATAGTATCTTACTATATATTTAATACTATTCAAACTACTAGTATAATAAAAAATATTATATATATACTACCATTATTCATTGGACTTACTTATGCTGGGTTATTACAAAGTTATATATACATTATGAATAATACAGAAAAGTTTTTTACTATAATTTTTGGAAATTTTCTTCTTATGATTTTATCTATTTTAAATTATTATAATATCATAAATATTAATAATAATTATATATTTTTTATAATAATGTTAATGTCATCGTTATTACTTATGATAAAATTTAATATTAAAGATTATAAAGATGAAGAAGAAAAGTATTCTATCAATACTCCTAAAACATCAAAAATATTATATATATCATTATTAATTAATTGTATATTTTTAGTATTTTGTAGAGGGGTAGGAAGAGCATTTGTATTACTTGCTAATGATATGTATACATTCAACTTAGAAATATATTACTATTTAGGTGGATTAGTTGGATGTATAATATTAATTATTTTATATAGGAATTTTGAAAAATGTAATATTTTAATTTGGAATATAGTGTCTGGTTCATTTATTTTTGCCGCTATTCTATATATGTATCCAGCAACAGAATTTATAAAAGATATGTATGCATTTATATTAGGAACAGGTATATTGATGGGAATATGTAGTATGTATTATACTCTTGGAGTAATTAGTAAAAAATATTGGGATTTTACGTATACAAGATTTAATATTTTAACAATCGATATCTTAGGATGCGGTTTAGGAACCTTTTTAGGTAATTATATATATAGTGCTGGTAGTAATACATTTAATATGATAATATTAACTATTTCTGTTATCATGATGATAATATTACTTATTATTTCACCAATTTTATTAATTACCTATTTTAATGATAAATGGGATGAAGATTCAACAAAAGCAATAATTGATAATTATAACATTAGAAAGTTTAGTAAATATAATTTTACATCAAAAGAAATAGAAGTATGTAATTATATGCTTCAAAGTTTAACTGTTAGACAAATAGCCGCTAATATGAATATTAGTGAAAATACTGTTAAGTTTCATAAAAAACAAATATTCAAAAAATTAAATATAAATTCTAAAGAAGAATTTAATAATATTTTAAACAATGGATAACCTACCTATAGGGTAGAATAAGAACCTACCCCTATAGGTAGGTTGTTTTTTGCATAAAATGGATATAAAATTAAAACGTAAAATTAACATAGAGGAACATATCATATATATGCTTTTTTCAAATAATGAAGGTGTCAAAAAAGAAAATAATAAAATAAAAAAAGATAGGAGAAATAAATATGGAAAAAAATAGAACAGGACAAATAATGACAATAATAGCATTAATAGTAGGAATAATAGGAATATCAATAGGCTTTGCTGCCTTTTCAAGTGCACTTAATATTCAAGCAAGTGCTAATGTAAAACCAGATAGTAATACAATGAATGTAGATTTTTCTAGTTCAATGGCAGCAGTAGAAATAAATGATATTATCCCAACAACTACACCAGAAGTAGGAATAGAAAGCACTGCTGCTAAAATAGATAATACAGCAGATCCTACAATTAAAAATTTAAGTGCTACATTTACTGAACCAGGACAAAAAGCAGTATATGAATTTTATGCATTTAATATTGGTGAATTAAAAGCTTTTTTAAAAAGTATAGTATATGAAAATGTAACTGGTGAAACTAGTAATAAAATATGCACAGCTGTACAAGGTGGAAATACCGCTACTGAAACATTAGTACAAAAAGCTTGTGAAAAAATATCAGTCACAGTAGTAGTAGGTGATTCTATTTCAACTACTAGTGGTATAGCATCAATTTCTGATCATGCATTAGAAAAAAAGACTAGTGAAAAAATAACAGTTACTTTAGAATATGCAGCTGATGCTGAAAGAACTGACGGTGATTTTACTGTTTCGTTTGGTAATATTATTTTAAATTATAGTTCTGCCAATTAAAAAATGGCATGGTAAAATAACCGTGTCAATTTAAGATAGGAGAATAAAATGAAAAAAAGTTAATAATCTTGCTTTTAATTTTTAGTATATTATTTATTTTAAATATTTTTACATTTAAAATATTAGATCAAATAAAATTAGATATTATATTATTACTAATATTTGTATTAACATATATAACATTAGGTTTTGAAAAAGATAGACATCGTTATACTAAAGATGTAATTCTAGAAATAACAATAATTTTAATATTCTTTTTTATATTATACTATTTATTTGGTATATTAGTGGGATTTGCACAAAATGCTAATTATTATACATATAAATCATTGATAAATATTATTCTTCCAATTATAATATTTATACTAATAAAAGAAGTTTTAAGATATCAATTATTAACTAAGGCTAGTGAATCTAAAATAATAATATATCAATTAGGAATCCTTTTTATTTGGAGGTAAATATATGAAATTAAGAAAGAAAAAAATATTAACAAAAAAGAATAATTATATTTATCTATATATCTGTATTTTTATATTAATTTTCTTTTTAAGTGTTGGCTTTTCAGCCTATAATAACAAATTATCTATAGATAATATTAGTTCTATAGTTAGAGTAGATAAAGATATTCGAGTGACTAATGTTAATATTAATGAGGTGAATTCCGCTAGTGGCTATTATGAGGATTATAATGTAACAAGTATTTCAGGAGATGTGAAATTAGATAATAAGGATTCATATATTATATATGAAGTAACGATTTATAATTTAGGTAATGTTCCAATGGGAATAAGTAGTTCATCTATAAATAACGATAACTTAAAATATGAATTTATTGATTATAACCTAAAAGAAACTCTTTGTGAAAATGACAAATGTACATTAGGAATAAAGAAAAAAATTAAAATTAAAATATCATATAAAGAAGATGCTAATATTAATGAAGCAACAAACCATTTTATTTTAAGTTTTAATTTTGGTAGAATCTTTAATATTACATATTTTAATATACCAAATAGTAATAATTTTCCATCAAAAATAATAGAAGGTGATAATTTAGATATAAATATTATCAATAATACTGATTATTTTTTAAAAGTATATATGAACAATCGATTATTAACTGAAGGTACTGATTATCAATATATTAATAATAATTTAGTAGTAACAAATATTAATGGTGACATAAAAATATATTTCAAAATGCCAATATGTCAAAGGGCAACAGTTCTTCATACTGAAGTATGTAAAGGAAATTATTGTAATAGTATGGGTTATAAACCAGGTGGAACAATGGGTTCTAGCACAATAACATACGGTTCATTAGGAACCACTGGAGAATTAAAATCAGGCGATGCCTTCGACTGTGACGTAAATGGTGATGGTATATATGACTCCGAAACTGAAAGATTCTACTATGTTAAAGACTTAGAAAATAATGATAATATAGCTGTATTAATATATTATAACAATGTAAGTAATGGAACTCCTAGCAATGATACATACTATCAATATTATACAATTGCTGAAAACTGGCATGGACCATTAAATGCAATGAGCCAGCTACCAACAACAACGCAGTGGAAAAATGTAAAACTATCACAAACTAGCAGAAAACTTGTAAATGAATATGGAACAACAAGTTCAAAAGATGGACACAGCTATCCAGAAACTTTAGACTATTCAAATTATGCTGCTCGCTTATTAACAATGGCTGAAGTAAAAAAACTAACAACAGCTTATATCCCGTCTTGGAAAAATGGAGAATTGGATGCCCATCTATATCTAGTCGAAAATACAAATTTTTCCAAAAAAGATAACTCAAAATTTGATGGATACTGGCTAGAAACACCAAGAAACACTATGTCTAATCATGGCTGGATAATCTACGCTACTGCAAGAAGAGTCCATAGTGTAGAAGTTCAGCGAACCGACGTATTAGTCGGAGTTAGACCAGTAATAGAAGTATCAAAAAATGATATTTCATATTAAAAATATATAAATATGATATAACTATTGATGTTTCTTTCTTATTTGATAGATGCTTTTTGATATTTAATCCTAGTATATTTATATTTTCTTGGTTACATACTTTTAATGATATACCTTATAATTTATTTTTTAGCATATAGATATTACTAAATATTTTAATGGAAAAACTTATGTTATAAATATAATTAAAAACGAATTCAATGCTAATAATAATCTTCTTTTTTGTTGACATTTTTCACTATATTTCTTATAATTAACTTGTAAGGTAGGTAATAAATATGAAACTAAATGAAAAAAGAATTATTAATGACATAAGACTATTATCACTTGATATGATAAATACTGCAGGTTCAGGTCATCCTGGAATAGCCTTAGATTTAGCTCCAACTATGTATACACTATTAGCATATCATTTAAAGTTTGATTTAGAAAGAAAGACTTGGTGTAATAGAGATAGATTAGTATTATCTTCAGGACATGCTTCTGCTCTTTTATATGCTAGTTTATTCTATTGCTTAGATGACTATTCACTAGAAGAATTAAAAAATTATAGAAGAATAACATCACCATTATCAGCTTATCCTGAATATGATCTAAATGGTAGAATAGAGTGTACTACAGGTTTACCAGGAGAAGGTCTAGCTACTTCCGTAGGTATGGCAATGGGTGAAAAGTACCTAGCAGCTACTTTTAATAGAAAGAAGAATCCATTATTTGACTATAATATCTACTGTATATGTTCTGAAGGTGATATGATGGAAGGAATATCCTATGAAGCAGCTTCCTTAGCAGGAACACTATCTTTAGATAATTTAATAGTATTATATGATTCTAATGAGATGACTGCTGATGGTAGTATAGATAAAACCTTTGACGAGAATGTTTTAGATAGATTTAAGAGTATGAACTGGAATACTATTGAGGTGAAAAATGGTGAGTCTGTTGGGGAAATATCTAATGCTATAGAAAAGGCTAAGAAGAGTAATAAACCTACAATTATCAAAATAGATACTGTACTTGGAGTACATTCAAAATATGAAGGAACAAATAAAATACATTCTAATCTAGAACTAGAAGATTTAAATAATATTAGAACAGAGTTAAAAGGAACTGGTGAGTTTACTTTTGACGAAGAAGCAAGAAATAACTTATTAAAATTTATTAAAGAAGGAACTGATGACTATTATAGAGAATGGTATAGTGAATATGAAATGTATATTGCTAATGCTACTGATAGTGAGAAAGATAATCTTAACTTAGTAATAGAAAATGATAAGATAATTCTTGATATAGCAGCAGTTATTGATACTAGTAAAATATTCGAAGATAAAGCAATGCGTGATATAAACTACCAAATAATGAATGTTATAGCTTCATTTATACCTAATTTTATGGGTGGAAGTTCTGATATGGTATGCAGTACTAAAACTTATCTAAAAGGTAAGAAAGAGTTTACTTATGATGAAAATGCTGGCAGAAATATTAACTTTGGTGTAAGAGAATCTCTAATGGGAGCTATAATGAATGGTCTTGCTCTTACTAATATAAGAAGCTTTGGTAGTACTTACTTAGCTCTAGCGGGCAAAATGATGCCTGAAATAAGGATGTCTTCAATGATGAAACTACCAGTAACTTATATCTTTACTCATGATAGTGTAAGAGCGGGTCAAGAAGGTATGACACATGAACCAATTGAAGAACTTGGTAATTTGAGAAATATACCAGGGCTTAATGTCTTTAGACCAGCCGATTATAAAGAATTAATAGGTAGTTGGAATTACATTCTAAAAGAAGGAAAACCTAGTGCTTTAGTATTACCTAAAGGACATAATGAAACCATGAAACATACTAGTTCAGATAAGACTACACGTGGAGGCTATATAATAAGTGAAGTAAGAACTAGACTAGATCTTATACTAATAGCTACAGGTTCTGAAGTAGAACTAGCTATGAAGATAAAAGACGAACTACTAAAAAACTATATCGAAGCAAGAGTAGTATCAATGCCAAACTTAGGTTTATTCCTAAAACAAGATAAAGATTATCAAGAGCAAGTATTACCTCGTGGTTACAGAAGAATGGCTTTAGAACTATCTAATGATCCAAATTGGTACCGTCTAGTAAATCAAGACGACTTTATCGGAGTAACTGACTTTGGAAGAACAGGCACTGAAGAAGAAGTACTATCATATTACGAACTTGATCTAACAGATATAATCATAAGAATAAAAAATAGTTTATAATTCGACAAAATATATAAATATAGTATGTTAATATTACTATGGTGATATTATGAGAACATACTATATTTTTAATGTTAATAGATATTTTAGTTATATGTATAAAAATAAACCATTTAAAATGTATAAAATATTTGAAGAGATATATTATTCTAAGAGTTATGATAGTCTAAGTACTTATAGAAACTTTGAAACAGTAGCAGTTCCCTTTAATAAAGCAATGTTAAATGAATATATATATTATGAGTTCAAATTAAAATATGGTTATAAAAGAAATGGTAATAAACATAACTTAAATACTAGTGAGAATAGTACTCTTCAAATAAATAATTATAATATAAAACTAATTACTGAGAATAATTATTCTATATTCTTTAAATATCTAAATAATTATAATAATAATTTATTTGTTTGTGACTTTGAAAACATGGATTATTTTTGGTTATGTAAATTATATAATAAGAAGAGTAGTGTAGAATTAGTAAAATAACTTTACAAAATACTAATTTAATAGTAAAATTATCTTAAGGAGGGATATAACATGCAATGGTTATGGGATTTATTATATGCCTTAGGTGGTCTTCTACTAGGAGCAGTAATAGGTTTTCTAGTAGCTAGAAAATTAATGAAAAAAGAATTAAAGAAAAATCCACCTATAAATGAACAAATGATTAAAACAATGATGAGTCAGATGGGAAGAACTCCATCACAAAAACAAGTTAATCAAATGATGAAACAGATGAATAAGTTTATGTAATTTATTCATTTTGTTTTAATACGAAAGGATAGTATGAAGAAAAAATATACATTAAAAGAATTTTATGAGTTAGAAAGAAAAATCTTTGAACTTAGAATAGCAGTAAAAAAAGGTAATTTTAGTAATGAATTAAGAGAAAAATTAACTACACTTGAAATAGAATATGAAAGAATATCTTCACAAATATCTTGGGATATAGAAAATTGTAATATAGATTATGGTTATGAAGATAATAATGAAGAACTAAAAAGAGTAAAGAAAATATAATATTTATCTAAAATTATTGTAAAATATAATTACTTATGGTATTATTTTATATGTAAGGTAAATAGATGTGATTTGCATATGGTTAACTATAGAAAAAATACCAAATAATCAGTTATTTTTTGATACCAAATAATTCGCAAATCAATATGAAAGGAGGCCCTTCTCATGAATAAAGTAGTAATTAAGAATGTTAACTATTTGTTAATTAGGGGGGGGGCTTGAAAGTCTATTAACCTATATAAAT
>UROI01000033.1 GCA_900549325.1 uncultured Mycoplasmatota bacterium
TCTTTTTAATAACCCTCTTTTTTATTAATGTCTACTATTTGGGGTTCACATCAAAGGAACATTCTTTTTATGTAAGAATTATATAAAAAATAACAAAGAACTAATAAATAAAATGATAGAAAATGGTCATTCTATCGGTAATCATACTGCTTCTCACCTATCCATGCCTAGCTTAGCCTCTAAAGAAAACTTCTCTAAATATTTAGAAGAAATAATTTCAGTCGAAGATATTTTTAAAGAAGTAACTGGTAGAGAAATGGATAAAATATATAGAGAACCACGTGGTGAATTTTCAAAAAGAAGTTTAAGTATAATGAAAGATTTAGGATATAGTACCTACTTTTGGAGTTCAGCATATAAAGATTGGGATGATAAACTAACTAAAGAAGAAGCACTTACTTCTATGATAGAAAGAGTACATAATGGAGCAATATACTTACTACACCCTACTAGTAAGGGGAACTATTTAGCACTAGAGGAGTTTATTAAAACTATGAAAAATAAAGGATATACCTTTGATTTAGTAAAGAACATCTAAATATATAAGTTATGCTTATATATGATAGATATGGTTGATATATTTATTTGAGACAATTAACATATTGGCTCAAATAAACACTAATAAGACTTACATAGTGAGGCTTATAGTGAACATAAAAAAGAAAAGCATACTGTTACTTTTCTTTTATTTTAATATATTTATATTCATTATTAGTAATCATACTGTTACTAAAAGAAATTTTATTTTGGATAATTTTATTAATATTATCGACATAATTACTATCACCAGTGCCAACATACTCGTTAGTAATGCTATTATATCTTCCTCTATCAGTTATCCAAGATCTATTGCTTAGTATAACTAGGCCATCGCTATCAGATAGCAAATCGGTACCCGCAAAAAGGCGTGAATCGTAATCTATTCCAAATAAATTATATACTGTTGGAAGAAGATCCATTGACATGCCAACCTTATCTATTTCTACCCTACTCAAATTATTGTTCCAAATAATTAAAGAATTATGATTTATTTCAAACAGATTGTCTCTTTTATAAGTAGATAATTCATTCATTTCGTTAAGGGATAAAGCATATGGATAATGATCTGCTGTTAAAATTATTACTGTATCGCCGAGTTTGCCAGTCTCGTCTAATTTACTAATTAAAAGTTCTAAAGCTCTATCCAGTTCAATTTGCGTAGCTAGATATGCTGCTGAAGGGGTACTAAAGTTTAAATTTTCTACTAGGTTCTTGTTTTTGTTAGCAATGTAGTTACTAGTGAAATTATATTCCATATGGCCCGACACTGTCATATAATAGGTCATGAATGGCCCGTCGCTATCAATATAGTCTGTGTATGTTTCTTTTATCATTTCTACGTCACTCTCAGGCCATACATCACAGTTAATGTTTAAATCCATCTCGCAGGCTTTAAAATTGCTGAAGCCTATTGACTTTAAATACTTGTATCGGTTCTGAAAATAGCCACTGTGATCGTGATAGGCATAAGTATTATAATCGATGCTTTTAAAACTGTTTGCAAGTCCATATGGGAAACTGTTGGTGCCACTTTTCCATATGTCAAGTGAGTTGATGCTGGGATACAAGGCTGTGTCGGCCTGAAACTCTCCACCTATGGTGCTTAAAAAATAAGGTACGTAATAATTATTGAATACAAAGCCATTGTTAGTGAGTTTATATAATGTCGGAGTGAGGTCCTCTCTTACACCGATGGTACTGAATGACTCTGCAACTACAAAGATAAGATTTTTGTTCTTGAATATACCGGTATATTCATTTTTTCTGGTGCCAGGATTGTTTTCAATATATTGTTTTATGTTGCTATCGATGTTGGTATCAAAGGCCAAGTTAAGCGTATTTTTATCGTAGGTGACTGCCTCATATACCTGGTTAGTGGTGTCTTCTTCTGAACTAACGCTAATTATTTTGTCTTCAAAACCGAATATTGTTCTATATAAGTCCAGTTCAAAAGCTGGAATGACACCGAGTTTTTGTATATTGAGATTATTATTATTAATATTATGATATAAATCATAGGCTGCTAAGGTAGTTCCTTTTTGGGTGTTAATGTATAGGGTGTATCCTAGTAGGCTAAGAGGAATAAGAACCATGTAGCAGAATAAATATGATTTATCTTTTAGAGTTATATTGAAACTAATCTTTTTTCTAAATACAATAAGAAATATCAGTGGCAAGAAACTTATGATAATTCCATATAAATTATTAAAGATTATTTTAAAAGTTTCTCCTAAAAAATCTACTGCCTGATCTGAAAGAGAAAACATCTGTAGTGTCATAAATGAATCCATGGAATTTTTTATAACGAATTGAAATGAAAATATAAGGCATATGAAAGTATATAGTATATAATTTATTATTTTACTAACTCTGCTATTAAATAATGTAGTTAGAAGTGTAATAACAAAGGAAGATAATAATATGTGAATAAAAATAATTATTGTTGTATCGCAAGTGAAAGTATCGAGTATTAATGCTCTAAATGTTAATTCTAAAAAAGATAATAGAAAGATATTTATCAAATTGATTTTAATAATTTTGTTCATAGTTCTGCCTCTCTAAGGTAAGTATATCACATGAAAATAGCCTTGTAAAGACTAATAATTCGCCATTTTATTTGGCTTATGTTAAAAATAACATTTCATAATTTTAGTAATGAAATGTTATAAATAAATGTTATTTTTTATAGTTCCTATAAAATTCTTCTTTAAAATCTAAGAATCTATCCTCTCTAATAGATACTCTTATATCTTCCATTATTTTAATTAGGAATCTAAGATTATGAATAGATAAAAGTCTTTGACCAAGAGTCTCTTCTGCTACAAGTAAATGTCTTATGTATGCTTTTGTATAGTTTTTGCAACATTTGCAATCGCAAGTTTCATCTACTGGTGTGAAGTCTTCTTTATACTTAGCATTTCTTAAATTAATTTTACCATTTCTAGTAAAGGCATGGCCGTGTCTTGCTAATCTTGTTGGAAGTACGCAATCAAACATATCTATGCCTCTTTCTACGCCTTCAAATAAATCAGTTGGTTCTCCAACGCCCATTAAGTATCTTGGCTTATCTTTTGGTAAATACTTAATTCCGTATTCTATCATTTTATACATTGTAGGCTTGTCCTCACCGACAGAAGTGCCACCAATAGAATATCCATCAAAATCAAGTTTTACTGTTTCCTTGCAGGACCATTCTCTAAGGTCCTCGAATTCTCCGCCCTGAACTATGCCAAATAAACTTTGATTAGGATTGTTGAAAACAGCCTTTCCTCTCTTAGCCCATCTAAGTGTTCTTTCTACCGACTTTTTCATGTAATCATGTGTAACTGGATATGGTGGACATTCATCGAAACTCATTGCAATATCACTATCTAGTTTATTTTGAACTTCAATACTTATCTCTGGTGTTAGAAATAATTTTTCGCCATTAATATGGCTCTTAAAAGTTACGCCCTCTTCGCTAATATCCTTTGGTTTAGCTAGACTGAATACCTGAAAGCCACCGCAATCAGTAAGTATTGGACCATTGTAATTCATAAATTTGTGAAGACCACCAGCCTTCTCTACAATATCAGCACCTGGTCTAAGCCATAAATGATAGGTGTTAGAAAGTATTACCGCAGAACCTATTTCTTTTAATTCATCTGGATCTAGTGTTTTAACTGTGGCCTGGGTACCAACTGGCATAAACATTGGAGTTTCATAAGTACCATAATTTGTTTCTAAAGTACCATATCTGGCTTCTGTTTTTTCGTCTTTATGTAATAATGTATATTTAATTTTCATATTTGCTACCTAAATAAGGAAGATGTCTATCTTCCTTTACCTTTCTTTTCTTGTTCTTCTTCCATATTCATTTCAAATACTCGCCTAAACATTTCTCTTTGCTTTTTTTCATTAATTGCGTATAATTTTTCTTTATATTCATTAATAATTATCTCTAATTTTTTTAGAGTTAAATTGAAATAAGTTTTGCCTAAATATTTAACATATGTATTTAACAAATGAATACGAAGATTTTCAGCTTCTTTATACATACTTCTAAATCTTGCTTCACCGTCATCAGATTCATCGTCATAAGTGGTATTAAGTTCAAGCAGTAATTTAGAAATTTTATTGTTTATTTTTTTCTTAATTAATTTCTCGGTAAGCGTTGGTGATACAAAAACAATTTTGCTAACTTCAATAGCATCATTTCTCTTTACTTTAGGCTTAACATTATAACCATTTTTATTGTATTCTAAGTAAATTACTTCACCGTTTTTATTATCCTTACTTATAAAATAATTCTTATTCATGATTTCCCCCTAATAAGTCTGGTCTATTTTCTCTTGTCAATCTAAGTCTTTCATTATATCTAAATTCTTCTATATTTTTATGATGGCCACTTAATAATACTTCTGGAACCTTCATACCGCGATATTCTAGCGGCTTCGTATAGTTTGGATAATCTAATAAATTATCATCAAAGCTTTCACTAACCAGAGATTCTTTGCTAATTACTCCATCTACCAGTCTAATAACAGAATCCATAACTACCATTGAAGGAAGTTCACCACCGGTCAAGACATAATCACCAATTGATAATTCTAAATCTACGATAGATTTAATTCTTTCATCAAATCCCTCATAATGACCGCATAAAATAATTATATGCTGATATTTTGACAAATCATAAGCTATCTTTTCTTTAAACATTTTACCAGAAGGTGTCATCATAATAACTAAAGTGTTTTCTTTTTTTAAAGCATCAATAGCTCTAAAAATAGGATCACACATAAGTACCATACCGCCACCACCGCCATAAGGATAATCGTCAACCTGATTATTACTATACACAGTATAGTCTCTAATATTATGAATTCTAATTTGAACTTTGCCGCTATCAAGTGCCCTTTTAATAATTGATTCAGTCAAAAAATTATCATACATATTAGGAAATAAAGTAAGTACATCTATTAACACCATTAATCACCACCACTAAACTAATTGTTATTATACTAAAATCAGACTAATTAGTCAAACAATCCATCTATATTTTTTATATATATTTTATTGTTAGTAATATCTATCTTATCAATTAAATTATAATTATACGGAATTAGATAATACTTATCATCTGTATCAATTTTAAGCAAGGTATTTTTATCATATCTTTCAATATCACTTACTATTCCTTTTTTCATGTCTTTATATATAACTGTCAAGCCAATAATTTCCTCATCTAAATATTCTTCTTTATTCAAAGTAATATCTTCTTTATTTACATAAACATTCTTGCCTTTATATTTTAAGACTTCATTTATGTTTGTATATCCTGTAAAAGTTACCATATCAAAATTCTTATGTTTACGATAAGAATTAATTGTTTCCATATCTTTTTTATCAATATATAATTTCATATTTTTTACGAATACTTTTTCTTTATATGGGAACTTGGATAAGATTCTTAGTTCTCCTTTAATACCATGAGTATTAACTATTTTTCCTATTTTAATTAATTCCATTACTTATCTCATATAGAATAATTGAAGCAGCTACCGCAGCATTCAAACTCTCTACTCTTTCATTCATTTTTATATATACATTTTTATCACAAAGTTTGCTCAAAGTATCGCTCATTCCTTTACCTTCATTGCCGATAATTAGGACGAAGTTACTGCTAATATTGATATCTTTTATATTGGTACCATTTCTAACATTGGTACCTAATACTAGGTAGTTGCTAGTTTTTAATTCTTTAATCGTTGATTCTAATTCTCTTGTAATAATGTTTAGGTGGAATATCATACCCTGGGTAGACCTAATTACTTTTGGATTATATAAGTCTACTGTTCTTGGACTTAATATTATAGTATCAATATTGAATGCTGCTGCTGACCTAACTATGGTACCAAGATTACCAGGATCTTGAATATCTTCGAGTACAAGTACTCTACTACCTATCTTATCTTCTTTTCTTTTATATGCTACGCCAATTACATTAGGATAACTATCCATACTTGATAGTTTTTTCATAACATTTTCGTTAACATAAGTAATGTTGCCTGTATATTTATCAGCATATTCAACTGTGGTACCTTCAAGAATTACTAGTTCTTTGACTAGGTCCTCCTTGAAAGCCTCACGTACCAAATGTTCACCTTCGATCAAAAATAGATTGGTACTATCGCGATGTTTTTTATCTTTTAACTTACATAGTCCCTTGATATATTCATTATTAACAGAAGTTACTATCATAAAAATCCTTCCCTTCTTAATAATTATATAATATTTTTGTAAAAAGTGAAAGTATTAAGTAAAAATATAATATTACATTACTTCGCATTGATACGATTTCTGCTCCATGAACTCTGTAATTAGAGTCTTCCACAGACATAAATTCCGATACGAACTATCGTACATTTTTTA
>UROI01000034.1 GCA_900549325.1 uncultured Mycoplasmatota bacterium
ACTATTCACGTGTCTTTTTCAAATTTATTTGTTGCACTTCATATTTAAATTAACAAGAGTAGCTTAATTTGACAAGAATAGTAAAATCTGCTATAATAGAGAACGTCTTTTTCAAAAAGGCGGAAAGAAGTGAATGAAATGAAACCAAGTAAGCTCTTAGGAGTGGTAATGGCTTCAATATTAACTTTAGGAATTACTAGTGCCATAGTGTACTATAGTAACATTAATAAAAAGAATGAAATTGTATTAGCGGAGACTCTTATGGATCCTGCTACTATGAATAATAAAATGGTTGATAATGAGATTACTTCTACTCCTGAAGTAGAAGTAAAGGAAGAAAGAATAGAAGTATATGATGGTATGACTTATGATGAGTTAGTTGAAAAGTTAAATAGAACTTTATCTTCTGATTTAACAAATATGGGTTATGCTTATGCTACATATTCACTAGAACTTGGAGTAGACCCTTATCTAGCAGTGGCTATATCAATGCATGAGACAGGGTGTACTTGGAACTGTTCTTATCTTTTAAAGGCATGTAATAATGTCGGAGGACAAAAGGGTGAAGGATGTGGTAGTTATAGAGCCTATGATACTCTTGAAGAAGGTATTTATGGTTTTATAGCAAACATTAAAAATAATTATGTCGACTATGGTCTTTTAACAGCAGAGACAATGAATCCTAAGTATGCTGAAGATCCTATGTGGGCATCTAAAGTTAATAAATATATTGAAAAAATAAGAAATAGCTAGGAGTTTATATACTTCTAGTTATTTTATTATATATAAGCCATATCTATATACTGAATATATTTTAATATAAAATTAGCAATTAGTATTGACAATTGCTAATTTAGTGTTATAATTATATATGTAAGATTTAGGAGATGTATACAATGAAAAAAAGAGAATTTAAGACAGAAAGTAAAAGAGTATTAGACCTAATGATAAATAGTATTTATACTAATAAAGAAATATTCTTAAGAGAATTAATTTCTAATGCTAGTGATGCTTTAGATAAACTATATTATTTATCATTAACTAATAAAGATATAAAAGTAAATAAAAGTGATCTAGAAATTAAGATAGACCTAGATAAAGATGCTAGAACACTTACTATTACTGATAATGGCTGTGGTATGACTGAAGATGAACTAGAAAATAATCTTGGTGTAATCGCAGAGTCAGGTTCACTTCATTTTAAAGAAGAAAATGATGGTAAAGATGATGTTAATATCATTGGTCAGTTTGGTGTTGGTTTCTACTCAGCCTTTATGGTAAGTGATAAAGTAGTTGTAGAATCTAAGTCATATAAAGAAGAAGATTCATATATTTGGGAAAGTACTGGAGTAGATGGCTATACTATTTCTAAAGGTAAGAAAGAAACTACTGGTACTAAGATAACTCTATATCTAAAGAAAGATACTGAAGATTATAATTACAGCGATTTCTTAACTGAATATAAGATTAGAAGTATTATTAAGAAATATTCTGATTATATTAGTTATCCTATTAAAATGATGGTAGAAAATACTAGAAAGAAAGAAGATTCTGATGAATATGAAACATATACTGAAGAGGCTACTTTAAATAGTATGGTACCATTATGGAAGAAAGATAAAAAGAATATTAAAAATGAAGAATATAATAACTTTTATCAAGATAGATTCCATGATTATGAAGAACCTTTAAAAGTATTACATTTCAATATGGAAGGAAATGTTAATTTTACAGCATTATTATTTATACCAAGTCATGCTCCATATGACTTTTATAGTAAGGAGTATGAAAAAGGTTTAGCTCTATATACTAATGGTGTATTAATAATGGATAAATGTAGTGATTTATTACCAGACTACTTTAGTTTTGTAAAAGGAGTTATTGATACTGAAGATATTCCTCTTAATATATCAAGAGAAACACTTCAAGATAATAAGAATATTAAATTAATTGCTAAAAGTATAGAGTCAAAGATAAAGAAAGAACTATTATCTATGTTAAGTGATGAAAGAGATAAATATGAAGAGTTCTATAAAGCCTTCGGCATGGGTCTAAAGTTTGGTATTTATAATGACTATGGAATAAATAAAGATAAGTTATCTGATCTAGTTATGTTCTATTCATCTAATGATAAGAAATTAACTACTTTAAAAGAATATACTGAAAGAATGAAAGAGAATCAAGAATCTATCTATTATGCCTGCGGTGAATCTGTAGATAAAATAGATATGATGCCTCAAGTAGAAAGTGTTAAGGATAAGTATGAAGTATTATATTTAACTGAATATGTTGACGAGTTTAGTATCATAACATTAGCAGAATACGAAGGCAAAAAATTTGTTAATGTATCTAGTGAGAATACTGATATTTCTACTGAAGAAGAAAAGAAGCATATAAATGAAATAAATGATAATAATAAAGATATGTTATCTAGTATGAAAGACTTATTAGGAGATTCTGTTAAAGAAGTAAAATTTACTAGTAAGTTAAAGAATCATCCAGTATGTTTAACTACTGAAGGAGAAGTATCTACTTCAATGGAAAAAGTAATTAACTCTATGCCTACTAGTGAAAAGATTAAGGCTAGTGAAGTATTAGAGATAAATTCTAATCATAAAATAGCAGATAAATTAAAAGAGTTATACAAAGATAATAAAGAAGAATTTGAGAAATACACAAAGGTTATTTACTTTGAAGCAAGATTAATTGAAGGATTACCTATCGATAATCCTACTGAAATGAGTAATCTTATGTGTGATATAATGGCAGACAAATAAATATTAAGAAAGGAATGTGATTATTATGTTGCCAAGTAGATTATTTTTTGACGATAGTTTCTTCAAAGGAGAAGAAACAGTAAAGTGTGATGTTTTTGAGAAAGATGGTAAAATCTTTGTTGAGATGGAAGCACCTGGATATACAAAAGACGATATAAACTTATCTATCGATAAAGGTGAATTATCAGTCACTTTCGAGAAAGAAAATAAGAAAGAAGAAAATAAAAAATACTTACATCGTGAAAGAAAGAGTTATAGTAAAGTAACTAGAACCTTCTATCTAGGAGATGTAAGTGAAGATGAAATAGATGCTAGTTTCAAGAATGGTGTTCTAGTAGTTAGTGCTCCTAAAAAGAAAGAAATTGAAACTAAGAAGACTATTAGTATAAAAGATCATGAATAATGGTCTTTTATTTTTGCGAAAAAAGTACTTGAATAACAATAAAGATAATGCTATAATTATATTGTTGTTACTGCCCTGTAGCCAAGCGGTAAGGCATCAGACTCTGACTCTGACATGCGTTAGTTCGAATCTAACCAGGGCAACCAAATAAAAAAATAGCCCTTAAGTAAAGGGCTTTATTTAAATATTAGTTGCAACAATTATTTCTTCTACATCCGCAAGAACCATTACCCCAGAATAAAACAAAGAATATAATTAGAACAACTATAATTATCCAGTATCCACCATTGTTGTAACCATAACCATAGCCTGGATATCCATATCCGTACATAATACCATTCTCCTTTCATAGATATTATATTTATCTAAAGAAGAAGTGGGTATAATGTATACCTAATATAAATAATAAAAAAATTAAAGGATGTGATTTTATGACAAATAAAGATTTAGCAGATTTAATATTTCCCAATTTAGAGCATGATGTAGATTATTATGAAAGTCTATATCCAGAAAGAGAATTAAAAGAAGGAGAAAAAGTAACAAGATTTGCTCCTAGTCCAACTGGATATATGCATATTGGTAACTTCATGAGTGCTCTAGTGGATTATAGTATAGCTAAGAGTAGTAATGGTATTTTCTTTCTAAGAAATGAAGATACTGATAAAGCAAGAGAAGTATCAGATGCTGTTGATAAAATTATGGAAACTTTGTATAAGTATGGTATGATTCCAGACGAATATGAATATAAAGGTGAAATAGTAGGTAACTATGGTCCATATATCCAAAGTGAAAGAAAAGAAATATATCATGCCTATATCAAAAAATTAATAGAAATGGGAAGAGCTTATCCATGTTTCTGTACTAGAGAAGAACTAGAAGATTTAAGAAAAAATCAAGAAGAAAAGAAGATGCGAACTGGATATTATGGAAGATTTGCTAGATGTAGAAATATAAATATTGAAACTGCAATCGAAAAAATAAAGAATGGCGAGCCATATGTCATAAGATTTAAGTCTATGGGTGCTCCAGATAAAAGATTTGTTTTTGAGGACCTAGTAAAGGGAAGAATTGAATTTCCAGAAAATGATCAAGATGTTGTAATTATGAAATCAGATAACTTATTGCCAACATATCATTTTGCTCATCTAGTAGACGACCATTTGATGCATACTACTCATGTAGTAAGAGGAGAAGAATGGTTATCTTCTGTACCATTACACATTGAATTATTTAAATCATTTGGTTATAAAGCTCCAAAATATATACATATTCCATTAATACTAAAACAAGATGGAGAAACTAAAAGAAAGATAAGTAAGAGAAAAGATCCTGAAGCTTCAATGAGCTTCTATAGTGAAAAGGGATATCCCGCAATTGCAGTAATAGAATCATTAATGACTATAGCTAACTCTAACTATGAAGAGTGGCATAATGCTAATCCCGATAAGACTTTCTTAGATTTTACTTTCTCACCTAAGAAGATGTCTCCATCAGGAGCATTATATGATTTAGAGAAATTAAATAATATATCTAGAAATTATATTAGTAAAATGACTAAAGATGAAGTATATAATGAATTATCTAAATGGTCTAAAGAATATGATAAAGACTTCTATGAATTAATTACAAAATATGAAGAATATACAAAAAATATATTAAATATTGAAAGAGAACAAAAGAAACCAAGGAAAGACTATGCTAGTTTTAGTGAAGTAAAAGGACAAATATTCTATATGTATGATGAGTTATATAATCCTGATACTTATGAATGGGGTAGTATTACTGATAAAGAAGAGATAAGTACTATATTAAATACTTATATAGATAAATATTATGATGTAACTGATAAAGAAGTATGGTTTAATAATATTAAACTATTAACTGATAGTTTAGGCTATTGTAGTAATATGAAAGAATACAAAGAGAATCCTGATAATTATAAAGGATCGGTAGCGGATATTTCTACAGTACTAAGAGTATCTTTAACTAGTAAGAGTATGACTCCTGATTTATATGAAATAATGAAATTATTAGGAAAAGATAGAATTGTTGAAAGAATAAATAATTTATTAAAGAAATAGTAATTTAACTGTTTCTTTTTTTATTTATCTTGTAAATACTTATTGTAAAAATTAATTACTTATGGTATTATTTTATATGTAAGGTAATAGAAATGATTTGCATATGGTTAACTATAGAGAAAATACCAAATAATTAGTTATTTTTTGATACCAAATAATTCGCAAATCAATAGGAAAGGAGGCCCTTCTCATGAATAAAGTAGTAATTAAGAATGTTAACTATTTGTT
>UROI01000035.1 GCA_900549325.1 uncultured Mycoplasmatota bacterium
ATATTTTTGTAGTCCCTCTTTTTTATTAATGTCTACTTTAAGGGATGCATTTCACTTTAACATTATTTTTATTTAATACTTCCACTATTTGAGGTAAGTATGATGCCATAGTACCTTCGTCAAATGTTAAGTATATTACTTTTTTATCTGGTCCCATAGCGTAGGCATTATACTTTTTAAGTTCTTCATTAGAAACATCAGTATTTGGTCTATTACCATCTTTTTTATTATTAGTTCCCCAGCCTAGAGTTTTATTATCTATATTGTTATATTCTTCTTTATAAGTAAAATTTTTTGTTAATTTAACTTTAACAAATCTCTTTACTTCAATACTATTTCCTTTAGAATTAGTTACTCTATATATTATTTCATAAGTACCTGGCATGCTTTCATTAACATTATTTTTAATTTCTACTTTATTTGTTATATCCTTATCTTTACTATCATAAGCAGTATATCCTAGTTCAGTATATTTATCTCCTATATTTATGTTAATAATAGTATCTCCAGATAGTTTTAATTCAGGATAATTACTTGGCTTTTCTTTACTAGTATTTTTACTTATTAAATAATAAATAAAGAAACTTAGTAAAAGTATTAATAATACTGTAAGAAATATAATTATGTATAATTTTAATTTTTTTATAATATCACTTCTTTCTTTACTTAAATTATATTTATATTATTTTTATATTAGAAGTAAATTAATAAACTATTATTATAATTAATAATAAATTATTATCATAAATTATTGTAAGGAGTGATATTTAATATGAATAAATATAAGGTATGTGTATATGCAATATGTAAGAATGAAGAAAAATTTGTTAAAAGATGGTATGAATCTATGAAGGAAGCTGATGCTATATATGTATTAGATACTGGTTCTACAGATAATACAGTTAAACTACTAAGGGGACTTGGAGTAAATGTAGAAATTAATAAAATTGAACCATGGAGATTTGATGTTGCAAGAAACAAATCGCTAGATTTAATTCCGGATGATTACGATATTTGTGTATGTACTGATTTGGATGAAGTGTTTGAGAAAGGTTGGAGAAGGCATCTTGAAGATAGTTGGAAAGAATCCACTAGTAGGGCAAGATATAATTACAATTGGAGTTTAGATGATAATAATAGACCTTTGGTTAATTTTTATACTGATAAGATACATCAAAGAAAGAATTATAAATGGACACATCCAGTACATGAAGTACTTACTTTTCTAGGAGATAAAGAAAATATTATTACTATTGATAATATAGTATTAAATCATTATCCTGATAAATCTAAATCTAGAGGCAGTTACTTACCATTACTAGAATTATCTGTAAAGGAAGATCCTAATGATGATAGAAATATGCATTATTTAGGTAGAGAATATATGTATTATGGTAAATGGAATGAATGTATAGATACACTAATTAAACATTTGAATTTAAAATCTTCAACTTGGAAAGATGAAAGATGTGCCTCAATGAGATTTATTGCTAGATCATATAAAAACTTAGGAAGAGTAGAGGAATCTAGAATGTGGTATGATAAAGCAATAAATGAAGCACCATATTTAAGAGATTCTTATGTAGAAAGAGGTATTTTAGAGTATGAGTTAGATAATTATAAAGAAGCCTCTAAATATTTAAATGATGCTTTGAATATAAATAGTCATGAGAAGACTTATATTAATGAAATATTTAGTTGGGATAATACTATTTATGATATGCTTTCTATTTGTATGTTTTATTTGAATAGAATAGATGAATCGTTATTTTATATAGATAAAGCTATAGATATGGAACCAAATAATGAAAGACTTATTAATAATAAAAAGATAATAAAAAGGTATAAGGAAAATAATAATAGTATTTGATATTAGTTAAGTATTTAGTACTGACTTATATATGATAGACTTTGTTTTAAGACTATGGCTTAAAACAACACAGCAAGACTTAACTTGTTAAGGCTAGGTGTGCTAATAATATAAAAAAACTAACCAAAAAAGGTTAGTTTAATTTTTTTATGGAGGACCCAGTCAGATTCGAACCAACGATCAGGGAGTTGCAGTCCCTTGCCTTAACCAGCTTGGCTATGGGTCCATAGAACATACTAATTATAGCAAAATAAATATATTTATTCAATATATTTTATGGAAAAAAATAAAAAAGTTGCAAAATAAATATATTTATGAGATAATGTATAAGTATTCTGTGAGAGAAATGTGGTGATAAAATGGAAAGATTACAAAAGAAAATAGCGGGTCTTGGTTATTGCTCTAGAAGAAAAGCCGAAGAACTTATTACTAAAGGTTTAGTTGAAGTAAATGGTGAAGTAGTTACTAAACTTGGTACTACGGTTAAGCCTGGAGATGTTATTGTAGTAGAAGGAAATATTTTAGATACTAATAAAAATTATGAATATTATTTACTTAATAAACCTAAAGGAGTTGTTACTACCACTAGTGATGAAAAAGGGAGAACAACAGTAGTAGATTTAATTGATACTACTACTAGAATATATCCTGTAGGTAGATTAGACTATGATACTACAGGTATACTTATACTTACTAATGATGGCGAACTTGCTAATTTACTTATGAGACCAGACTCTTTAGTAGATAAAACTTATATTGCTAAAGTAGAAGGAATGGTTACTATACCTAGTCTTCAAAAATTAAGAAGTGGTGTTATTATCGATGGTGTTAAGACTAAGAAGGCAAGAGTAAGACTAAAAAGTTATGATAAAAAGAAAGATACTTCAATAGTAGAAATAACTATTCATGAAGGTAAAAATCATCAAATTAAAAAAATGCTTGAATCAGTTGGCAATAAAGTTATTAAGCTAAGAAGAGAAAAATATGCTAATTTAAATTTAAAAGGCCTTATGTCAGGAGAGTATAGACCACTTACTATAAAAGAAGTGAAAATACTATACAGTTTGTGTAAAAAATAATAGGACTTGACAAAAGCAAACAAATGTGCTAAAATATGTGCCAATCAAAGGGGGAATTTGAGTTATGAATATGGAAGAAATTAATGTAAATTCTATGGATTACAGAAAATTATCTAAGGAAGATAAATTAAAAGTAGTTAGATTTAAAATTAATAAGTTATTAAGTGATACTAGTTCAAGTAAAGCATATGAATACTATAATGGTAAAAAAGTAGGAGTACCAAAAGATAAGCTAGGTATATTTAAAGACTTATGTGAAAGAGAAAAAAATCTTTCTAAATATGTAACTATTTCAGAAGAATCTGAAGTAGAAAACACAGTTATTGATGCTGAGGTTGTTCATGCTACTAATAATGATGAAAATAATAAAAAAGTTACGAGAAGGAAAACTGAAGATCTTAATTTAGAAGAAGTAAATAATCAAATTAGGTTTGTTAAAAATTATATGGATAGAATAGCTCTTTTATATAAAACAGTTGAATATAAAGACGCTGATATAATAGAAATACAAGGATATACTGGTAACTCTGTATTTGTACCATTTAGTGAACAAGGACATTACCAAGCATTATATAAGTATTTAAGATTACTTGAAAATAGAAAAGTAGAACTTGAAGTTGCTGAAATAGATAAACATTTAGCAAGCGATAGTATGGAAAATACTTATGAGTACTTAAGTGAAGATGACAATCCTTATGAAACAGGATATATGCAATTTGCTACTAGTTATATGCCTAAGAAATCAGTAACTATTGAAAAAGAGCCTACTATAAAGATGGAAACTCCAGTTACTAATAGTGAAGCAAATGATCAAAAAATAGTTTCTAGTACTACTGAGACAAATGCAATTATTCCTAATAATGAATGCAAAGATTTAGTTGTTGTAGAAAATAATGAGGAAAAGACTACAGAGAATAGTTTTGGTAAAAAGATTCTTGGCTTTCTTACAGGTACAGCAGTAGTAGGTGGTATTTGTAACTTTGGTAAAAAAATAGGTAGTAAAGTTAAGAATAAGGTTAGTAAAGCATATACTGCCACTAAAAAGAAAGTTAATGATATTAGCGAGATACTTAGAAAAAATGACTATAAGACTGCTGTTTGTACTGGAATAGTTACAATAGCTATTGCTATAAGTAGTTTTTTACCTAGAATTATTGGTAAGAGAGTTAAACCTGCTGATACTACTAAACCTTCTTCAGTAGTAGAAGTAACAGAACCTACTATTAAGGATAATGATAATATTATCATTGATAACCCAGTAGTAGAAGAACCAACTACTCCTACAGAAGAAGTTACTAAGTATGATGAATATGATTTAGGTGAAAAAGTTAATATTGCAGATAATTCATATGTTTATACAAATTCATATGATGCTACTGATAAAATTAATGAATATACACCATATTACGATAATTCTTACGATAGAGAAGTAATGGGAGTTACTTATGAATTTGACGGAAATCTTTATACTATTTATAAAGATGATGCAAATGCTAATGATAAAATAAATGAATTAGTATGTAGAGGGGCTAAACAAACTGCTGTATTAGTAGTTCGTAATGACTTAGTTAGTACCGGTGATTATGAAGGCTACTACAACATCGATTCAGTAACAAGGGTAAAAACTAAATAATATTAATGATATGAGATAGATGAAATTTGATAGTTTCATCTATTTTATTTATTAATTAAAAAGTCAAGTGCAACTTTTGAATAGTTATAATAATTGTCGCA
>UROI01000036.1 GCA_900549325.1 uncultured Mycoplasmatota bacterium
TAATTAATAGTAAGTTTGCTTCAGGTACTCAAAAATTAAGAAAAGAAGCTGCTGGTAAGTTTGAAGAAATGGCTTCTGATATGTTAAAAGAAAATCTAAAAATATATGCTGGTTCTACTTATCGTTCTTATTCTTATCAAGAAGGATTATATAATAGATATGTTAAAAAAGATGGTTTCAAAGAAGCTGAAACATACTCTGCAAGAGCAGGTTATTCAGAACACCAATTAGGACTAGCGGTAGATATTGTAAATGGTAAATGGAATTATCTTAGTGAAGGTGATAAAGAATATACTTGGCTTGTTAATAATTCATATAAATATGGTTTTATACTTAGATATCCTCATGAGAGTGAATATATAACAGGTTATGTTTTTGAAGATTGGCATTTTAGATATCTAGGAATAGATTTAGCCACTAAAGTACATGAAAGTAAATTAACTTATGATGAATATATAGCAAGAGGTATGTTAAAAGAGAAGTAATCAAAACTTCTCTTTTTATCTTCTTCTATATCTTCTTTTAAAACTTTCTATATAATATTCACTATTAGTATCAAAATATTTATCATCATTATTCATTTTATTAAGTACCTTCATCGTAGTGGCATAAGCTTCTACTCTCTCATCATTAAAATTTATTTCTTCTAATAAATTAACCACAGTTTTTGAAGGTAAATTATAACCAAGTTCTAACACTAAATTACCTTTTACATTTTTAAGAAATCTAAGTCTACTATTATACTCATAATTTACATATTCATCACCAGTTATAATATCATAGTACTTATCTTCTAACTCATTATATTCAACTATTGTAAAAATCTTAATACTTCTATTTTTTTGTTTTCCATCATAATAATAAGTTTCATTAAGCTCAACTAAAGAAGCATTACTAAATATATCTGGTGCAACCTCTAATCTTTCTGTATTAACCTCTACTTCATCAGTTATCTTTTTCTTTTCTCCTATATTTTTATATCTAACAAGATAATATTTACTCATTTATATTTTCCTTACTTTTAATTAAACTACTAATTGCTCTTTCAACAATTATCTTACCATATTTATAACTAATAGAGCCCTGCTGATAAGCAATATAAGGACTTCTAAGAGGGCCATCACAAGATAATTCAATAGAACTACCCTGTGTAAAAGATCCTGATGCCATAATAATTTTATCGTCATATCCTGGCATATCGGATGGTTCTACTAATGCATTAGAGTCAATCTTAGAATTAGACTGAATACCTCTAACATAATTAATTAAATCTTTTTCATTTTCAAATATAATATTTTGAACTATATCTACTCTCTCATCATTATATTTAGGACTAACTTTATAACCTAACTTTTCAAATAAATATGCTGTGTAAGTAGCAGTCTTTAAAGCATTAGCTACAATCATTGGAGCCATATATAATCCCTGAAGAATATATCTATTTTGATTTAAAGAAGGACCAACTTCAGCACCTTGTCCTGGAACATTTAATCTTTCTGCACATAAATTAATTAAATCTTTTCTACCTACTATATAGCCGCCATTTGATGTAATTGAAGCACCTAAATTCTTAATAAGTGAACCAACGCATACATCTACTCCTACTTCAGTAGGTTCTTTAGTACTAACCATTTCGCAGTAGCAGTTATCTACCATTATAATTACATCCTTATTAATAGTTCTAATTAGTTTAACAACCTTTTCTATTTTATCAATATTAATACTTTCTCTTGTACTATAACCTTTACTTCTTTGTATTTCAATTAATTTAATCTTATTATTCTTAAGTACATCTCTAACTTTTTCATAATCGAAATCATCATTAACTAAATTAACTTCCATATAATTAATATTAAATGCTTTTAATGAAGAATTATTATTATTAAAACCAATTACACTATCTAATGTATCATAAGGTTTACCACTTATTGATAAAAGAGTATCACCAGGTCTTAATAATGCAAATAAACATGTACTAATAGCATGAGTACCAGATATAAACTGACTTCTAACTAGAGCATCTTCAGTCTTAAATATGCTAGCATATACTCTTTCTATTTTATCTCTACCAATATCATTATATCCATATCCAGTAGCACTATTAAAATCACTTTCACATACACTATTTTCTATAAAAGCATCAAGTACCTTTTTACTATTAAATTCTTCTATTTCTTCTATTTTATTAAAATATACTTCTAAATCTTTTTTACTATCTTTAATTATATTATCTAACATTTCATACCACCATCTATTCTAATAATACTATCATTTATATAACTTGCTTTATCACTAATAAGAAATTCTACTAAATTAGCAATTTCCTTAGGATTAGCAAATCTACCAAGTAATATTTTATCTTCTTCTTTACTTATAAAATCACTATCTAAGTTTTTATTCATTTCAGTATTAACCCAGCCAGGACATATCGTATTTACTCTAACATAAGGAGCAAAATAATTAGCAAGATTCTTTGATAAAGATATTAAACCAGCCTTTGAAGCATCATAATCTATACTCTCTATATAAGGAGTATCTATTCCATTAGTAGAACTAATATTTATTATTGCCCCATATTTATTATCTACCATTTTAGGTCCTATCTTTTTACATAATAAGAAAGGTGCAACTAAATTAATGTCTAAAGTTTTCATAAAGTTATTTTTAGTTTTATCTTCAAATAAAGTATCTATTGCTATACCTGCATTATTTATAAGTATATCTATATTATCATACTTATTATATATTATATCAAGCATATTATCTATTTCATTTTCCTTAGATAAATCACATTTTACCATTAAATAATCTCTATTATATTCTTTATCTAATTCTTCTTTTAATAATCTAGTACTATTTTCATTACTATTATAATGTAGTATTACATCGTAATCTTTAGCAAGTATTCTAGCTATTTCTTTACCTATTCCACTTGAAGATCCTGTTACTAATACAGTTTTTCTCATACTTCTCCCTCTTTTCTCTTTGGTATTATAACATATTTTCTATCTTTTTTAAACAAAATACTTGTCAAATATAAAAATATATGATATCATTGTAAATGTCTTATGGCGGAATTGGTGAAGTGGTTAACACGGTGGATTGTGGTTCCATTATTCGTGGGTTCGATTCCCACATTCCGTCCCAGATAGATAATTAACTA
>UROI01000037.1 GCA_900549325.1 uncultured Mycoplasmatota bacterium
TCACCTAACCATAGTATAAAATATTTTTAAATATTATACAATATCTATTTAACTTTTTCTTTAAGTTTACTTAATATATTTATTGCCTCAATTGGTGTAATATTTAAAATATCAATATTTTTAACTTCTTCTTCTACTTCACTCTTTTTATCATCAAAATTAAGTGGAAGTGTTGTTTGTATAATAGTATCTGTCTTTTTTTCTTTATTTTCATATATATTTAATATACCACTCGCTCTATCTATTACCTCATCAGGAAGTCCTGCAAGTTTAGCAACATTAATACCATAACTTTTATCTACAGAACCATCTTTTACTTTATGTAAAAAAGTAATATTACCATTTTCTTCTACTGCTGAAACATGTTTATTCTTTAAATTAGGAATAGTCTTTTCCATATCAGTAAGTTCATGATAATGTGTCGAAAAAAGTGTCTTACATTTAATTTTATTAGCTACATATTCTAAGATAGCTTGTGCTAGACTCATACCATCAAAAGTAGCAGTTCCTCTACCAAGTTCGTCAAAAAGTATTAAACTGTTTCTTGTGGCATACTTAATAGCTCTTGAAGCTTCCATCATTTCTACCATGAATGTAGACTCACCACTAACTAAATCATCAGAAGCACCAATACGTGTAAATATCTTATCAAATATTGGAAGTGTTGCTTCTTCAGCAGGTACAAAACATCCTATTTGTGCCATTATAGCAATAATACCAAGTTGTCTCATATAAGTAGATTTACCTGCCATATTAGGGCCAGTAATTAAAAGAATATCTGCATTATTATCCATAACTATATCATTAGGTACATACTCTTCTCCTTTTAATACTCTTTCTACTACTGGATGTCTTGAATTAAGTACTTTTATTTCATTACCAGTAGTAATTACAGGTCTAACATAATTATATTTTTCACTAACTAGAGCAAATGAACTAAGTACATCTATTTCACTTATTACTTTAGCGGTTCTCTGAAGTTCTGGAATATATTCCTTACATTTATCTCTAATTTCTATAAATAAATTATATTCCAAATTAATAATTCTATCTTCACTAGATAATATTAAATCTTCTTTTTCTTTTAATATTGGATTAATAAATCTTTCACAGTTAGCCAAAGTTTGCTTTCTAATATAACCCATATCATCAGTAACCATATTTAAATAAGATTTACTAATCTCTATATAATAACCAAACACTTTATTAAAACCAACCTTTAATCCTTTAATACCAGTTCTTTCTCTCTCTTCAGTTTCAAATCTACTAATAAAGTCTTTTCCACCTCTACTTAAATCTTTAAGTTCATCAAGTTCACTAGAATATCCATCTTTAATTAAATATCCTTCTTTTATCGTATTGGGAGGTTCTTCATATATAGACTTTTCTAATAAATCGTATAGATCACTCATTGTAGTAATCTTTTCATAAAAACCTATCTTTTCTAGTTTTTCCTTAATACTAGGAAGTACTTTTAAAGAAGCTTTTAATTGTAATAAGTCTTTACCATTTGCAGAACCAAAAGATAATTTACCACATAATCTTTCTAAATCATAAACTTCATATAAATCATTTCTAAGTTCTTCTGCTAAAATAAACTCTTCAAGTAACTTACTAACTATATCATATCTTTTATTAATCTTATTAATATCTAAAAGTGGATTTTCAATAAAATACTTAAGTTTTCTACTACCCATCGCAGTCTTTGTATTATCTAATAGCCAAAGTAATGAATAAGTTCTCTCTTTAGTTCTTAAACATTCTGTAAGTTCTAGATTTCTCTTTGTATGAATATCCATTTCTAAGTATTGTTCTTTTTCTTTAATAACAACTTCTTGGAAGTGTGATAGATTTCTTTTTTGTAATACATCTAAATAATATAATAGTAACTTAATTGAATTAACAATTCTTGCATCACTAACATTTTGATAAATATTTTGATATTTATCATTTAATAATTCATTTTGTATAGTAACAGGTATTTTTAAACTTCTTATCTTAGACAATAATACTTTATTAATAAGTTCATTTACTATTAATTCTTTAATATCTAAAGATAATATTTTATATATTACATCATCAGTATTATTAGTAAGTATTTCACTATATACTTCTCCTGTTGTAATATCTGAATAAGTAAGAACAAAACCATAAGAAAAGTCATATAAACATCCTATATAGTTATTTTCTTTTTCATTTAAAGAATTAGTATTAATTACTGTACCAGAAGATATTACTTCCACAATATCTCTTTTTACTATCCCTTTAGCGGTTTTTGGATCCTCTAGTTGTTCACATATAGCAACTTTATATCCTTTTTTAATTAACTTATCAATATATACTTCAGCGGCATGATGTGGTATACCACACATTGGAACTTTCTCATCAAGTCCAGCATTTTTACCAGTAAGTGTAAGCTCTAAAGCATGAGCCACTTCTTCAGCATCTTCAAAAAACATTTCGTAGAAGTCACCAAGTCTATATAATATTATTGTATCCTCATATTTATCTTTTAATTCTACATAATGTTTCATCATCGGAGATAATTTACTCCTATCAATTTCACTTCTTTTCATTTTATACCTTCTTTGCTCTTTAATTATACCATTTTATGCTATTTTAGTAAATGTAAAATATGTAAAATCATATATATTTTACCCTGTAAAAACACTTTTTACCAATTGCTTTTTAAGTATTTTTGATATATAATTATTATGGTTGGTGATAGTATGAAAAAGAGAAAAAGAAAAATAAACAAAAAAAGAATATTAATACTAGTTTTATTCTTATTAATCATATTATCTATAGGTATTTACTTAATAGTACCAAAGAGATATGGTTATCAAAAAGATGTAATTAATGTATTTAAAGAAGATAATTATTATGAAAAGATAAAAGAAACTAAAAAATATTCTAAGACATTAGAAACAGCAGTTATAGAAAATAACTATAAGAAAGAATATTTTGATGAATATTTAGATATAAATTATGTTGAAGAAGATAACTTTATAAATAATATTAATAAATTATTAGATTTAGGTTATAAAAATAAAGA
>UROI01000038.1 GCA_900549325.1 uncultured Mycoplasmatota bacterium
GATGAATATAATTGATATAATACTTAAGAAAAAAAATAAAGAAATACTTACTGAAGAAGAAATTAAATATGTAGTGGAAAACTTTGATAATGGTAATATTAAAGATTATCAAATGTCAGCATTACTTATGGCTATTGTTATTAATGATATGACTGATGAAGAAGTTATATATCTTACTAAATATATGATTCAGTCTGGTAGTAGAATTGATTTAAGTAATTTAAATAATGTTGTAGATAAACATTCTACTGGTGGTGTTGGTGATAAAACTACTTTAATTATATCACCGATAGTAGCTTCGCTTGGATGCAAGGTGGCCAAGATGAGTGGTAGAGGACTTGGATATACAGGTGGTACTATTGATAAATTAGAAAGTATACCAGGTTTTAATGTTAACTTGAGTATGGATAGTTTTATTAAAGAAATAAGTGATATTGGTATGGCTATTACTAGTCAAACTGAAGATGTTGCTAAAGCGGATAAAAAAATATATGCTTTAAGAGATGTAACTGGTACTACTGAAAGTATTCCACTTATTGCTTCTTCAATTATGAGTAAAAAGATAGCATCTGGATCTAAGAATTTAGTTCTTGATATTAAAATAGGAGAAGGGGCTTTAATTAAAGATATTAATTCTGGTAGGAGACTTGCTAATCTTATGATTAAGATAGGTAATGAAAATGGAATGAGAGTAGTATGTTTACTTACTAATATGGATATTCCTTTAGGTAATAATATTGGTAATTCTTTAGAGGTACTTGAAGCTATTAATACTTTATATTATAATCCTAATAATAATTTAAATAAATTATGTATAGAACTTGCTAGTTATATGGTAAGTTTAGGTCTTAATATTAATTATGAAGAAGCTAAAGAAAAGGTATTAGAAAGTATTTCTTCAAAGAAAGCATATAATAAATTATTAGAATTTGTTGGTTATCAAGGTGGTAATATTAATGAACTACCTAAGAGTAATTATATATATGAAGTAAAGAGTGATAGAGAAGGATATTTAACTAATATTCATTCTTTAGAGATAGCTAAACTATCTAGTAGTTTAGGTTCTGGTAGAAAGAATAAAGAGGATAAGATAGATTATTCTGCGGGTATTATTATAAATAAAAGTATTAATGATAAAGTTAATGTTGGAGATACAGTACTTACTTTATATACTAATAGAGGAGTACCTAGTATAGATAAAGACAAATTATTTACTATAGATAATAATATTAATAATGATATTAAATTAATATATGAAGTGATTAAATAATATTTACAAAATAGATAAATTATAGTATGATATTAAACATGAAAGAAGGTATAAAATGGAAAAGATGACTATGGATAAATTAGTTAATTTTTGTAAACAATATGGATTTATATTTCAGGGTAGTGAAATATATGGAGGACTTGCTAATACTTGGGATTTTGGCCCAGTAGGAGCACTCTTAAAAGATAATGTAAAGAAGGCTTGGATTAAGAAATTTATTCAAGAAGATGAAAATAATGTTGGACTAGATAGTGCGATACTTATGAATCCTAAAACTTGGGAAGCTTCTGGTCATTTAAAGACCTTCTCTGACCCATTAATTGACTGCAGGGAATGCAAAACAAGACATAGAGCGGATAATCTTATTAATGATTATTCTAAGAGTTTAATTGGAGACTCTATGACCCAAGATGAAATGATGGAGTATATCAAAGAAAATAAGGTACCATGTCCTAAATGTGGTAAGAGTAACTTTACAGATATTAGACAGTTTAATTTGATGTTTAAGACCTTTCAAGGCGTTACTGAAGATGCTAAGTCTACAATATACTTAAGACCTGAGACTGCTCAAGGTATATTTGTTAACTTTTTAAATGTTCAAAGAAGTATGAGACTTAAGGTTCCTTTTGGTATAGGTCAAGTTGGTAAATCTTTTAGAAATGAGATTACTCCTGGTAACTTTATATTTAGAGTAAGAGAGTTTGAACAAATGGAACTTGAATTCTTCTGCAAGCCTGGTACTGAACTTGATTGGCATAAGTATTATAAAGAATACTGCTACAACTACTTATTGTCATTAGGTATTGATAAAGATAAATTAAGACTTAGAGACCACTCTAAAGAAGAATTATCTTTCTATAGTAATGCCACTACTGATATTGAGTATTTATTCCCATTTGGATGGGGTGAATTATGGGGTATTGCTTCAAGAACTGATTATGATTTGACTTGTCATCAAAAGGTATCTGGTAAATCTATGGAGTATTTAGATCCTGAGACTAATGAAAGATATATTCCTTATGTTATTGAACCATCAGTTGGAGTAGAGAGAACATTCTTAACAGTATTATGTGATGCATATCACGAAGAAGAATTAGAAGATGGTACAACAAGAGAAGTTATGAAATTTCATCATTATTTAGCACCTTATAAGGCTTGTATACTTCCATTAGTAAAAAAATATCATAGTGAAAAGGCTATGGAAATATATAAGAAATTATCTAAATCATTTATGGTTACTTATGATGAATCTGGTAGTATTGGTAAAAGATATAGAAGAGAAGATGCTATGGGTACTCCTTACTGTATAACTATTGATGAAGAAACTATTAATAATAGTACTGTTACTATTAGAGATAGGGATACTATGGAGCAGACTACTATTAAAGTAGATGATATAGAAAAATATATTGAAGAAAGAATAAAATTCTAGATATTTCGAGAAAATTCTTTCTTTTTCTTTACATTG